>CANHKG010000173.1 GCA_947460455.1 Rhodospirillales bacterium
CGACGTGCAGGACCTCTTCATCGAAACCCCCATCTCTTCTCAAGGATTGGGCGGCCCCACCCTCTACCTCGCACCCGAAGGCCCCCGCCCCTTCGTCCTGCGCGAGGAACGCATCCGCATCCGCGGCCGCGAGGATGAAATCCTCAAGGTCCGCGAAACCCGCCACGGCCCCGTCATCAGCGACCTCGCCAACCCCGCCGGCCCCATCCTCGCCATCGCCATGGCCAACCTCGCCCCCGGCGACACCTCCGCCGCCGGCCTGCTGGCCCTCAACCGCGCCCCGGATCGCGCCGCCGCCGCGCTCGCCGCCGAGCGCATCAACGGCCTCGTCCAGAACATGACGGTCGCCGACCGCCGCGGGATCGCCCTCTACGTCACCGGCCGCGTCCCCCTGCGCCGCGCCGGCGACGGCACAAGCCCCGCCCCCGGCGCCGATGGCAGCCACGACTGGCAGGGCTGGGCCACCGGCGCCCAACTCCCCCGCATCACCGATCCCCCCAGCGGCCGCGTCCTCAACGCCAACGAACGCGTCGCCGGCCCCGATTTCCCGATCTTCCTCGGCCAGGACTGGAACGACGACCTGCGCGCCCGCCGCGCCCGCGAACTGCTGGAAGCCACGCCGAAGCACACGCTCGAAACCTTCGCCGCCATGCAGGTCGACACACTCAGCGTCTTCGCGCGCGACTCCCTGCCCCGCTTGCTCGCCCTCGAACCCGCCGGCGACCTCGCCCGCCGCGCCCATGCCCTGCTGCGCGGCTGGAACGGGCAGATGCGCGAGGACGCCCCGCAGCCGCTGATCTTCCACGCCTGGATGCAAGCCTTCGCCCGCGGCCTCGGCACCGGCGAGGGCGGCGCCCCCTGGTGGCACCACGCCAGCCACGCCCTCTCCCCCCAAGGTGCGGCATGGTGCGGCGGGGAAGATCGCTGCACCACCCTGCTGCGCGAAAGCCTGGACCAGGCCATGCCCGCCCTGGCCGCAAGCTATGGCCAGGATCCCGCCCAGTGGCGCTGGGGCACCGCCCACCAGGCAGTCTTCGCCCACCCGCTGCTGCGCTTCATCCCGCAGCTGGATTTCCTCTCCACCATCCGCGTCCCGGTCGGCGGAGACGCCACCACACTGCTGCGCGCCAACACCGGCCGCACCACCGATGCCGTCCACGGCGCCGGCTACCGCGCCGTCTACGACCTCGCCGACCTCGACCGCAGCCGCTTCATCGCCACCCCCGGCCAGTCCGGCCACGTCCTGCTGGCCATGGCCCGCTCCCTGGCCCCACTCTGGCAGGAGGGCACGCTCCTCCCCCTCCCCGCCCGCCCCGCCCAGATCACCACGCGGATCATCATCACCCCGGAGCCGACGCCATGAGCCACGGCACCCCGTTCCCCGACGACGCACTGGAAGCCGCCCTCATTTGGCACGTGCTGCGCCGCCGCGTCGTCGCCAGCCTCGTCGACCTCGCCCTCTGCTTCCTGCTCGCCGGCCTGCTGCTCCTCGCCGGCCTCGTCCTCGGGATCCTCACCCTCGGCCTCGGCTTCGGCCTGCTAATGCTGCTGCCGGCCGTCCCGCTGCTCTACAACTGGCTCTTCATCACCTACGGAAGCGCCACCCCCGGCCAACGCCTGCTCGGCCTCGCCCTGCGGCGCGATTCCGACCTCGGCCCGCCGGAGGGTATCCAGGCCCTGGTCTGGGCCTTCGGCTTCGCCCTCACCCTGATGTTCACCGGCGGCCTGCTCTGGCTGCTCGTCGTCCTCATCACCCGCCGCAAGCGCGCCCTGCACGACATCGTCGCCGGCCTCGTCGTTGTCCGCACCGAGGCGTTGACCCCGCCCCCCGCCTCCTGGAACATGCACGCCGGAGGATACACCGCCCGATGAGCTTCAAGCCGCCCCGCCGGCCGCAATTCTTCTACACCACCGCCCCTCTGCCCTGCCCCTACGTGCCGGGCCGGACAGAGCGCAAGGTCGTCACCGAGATCACCGGCGCCGAGGCGGAATCGCTGCACGACAAGCTCTCGCGCGCCGGCTTCCGCCGCAGCCACAACATCGCCTATGCCCCGGTGTGCCCGGGCTGCAGCGCCTGTGTGCCAATCCGCATCCCCGTCGCGGGCTTCCAGCCGGATCGCACCCTGCGCCGCATCGCGAAGGCCAATGCCGGGGTGGAGGGGTTCGTCATGCCCGCCCGCGCCAGCGCCGAGCAGTTCCAGCTCTTCCAGCGCTACCAGCAGGCCCGCCACGGCGACGGCGACATGGCCACCATGAGCTTCTACGACTACCGCGCCATGGTGGAGGATACGCCCATCGAAACCTGGCTGGTCGAATTCCGCGAAGCAGATGAAACCCTGCTCGGCGCCTGCCTGACCGACAAGCTCGGCGACGGCCTCTCGGCGGTGTATTCCTATTTCACGCCCGGCCAGGAAAAGCGCTCGCTCGGCACCTACGCCATTCTCTGGCTGATCGAGAAGGCGAAATCCCTCGGCCTGCCCTACGTCTATCTCGGCTACTGGGTGCCAGAGAGCCGAAAGATGGCCTACAAAGCGCGCTTCCGCCCCAGCGAAGTGCTCACCGGCGGCCAATGGCGCATGCTCGCCGAAACCGAACGCGCCAGCCCCCCGCAGGAGACAGACGCGCAGCTGGCCCAGGCGACCAGCGCCTGAACCTCCGCCGCGCGAGAATGATGGCAAAAGCCGACCGGATGGAACCATCCGGTCGGCGACCGTTCTAGCCGATCGCTTCCAGCTTCTGCCCCAGCGCGAACATCACCGCCTCGAACATCTCCGTCGTCAGCCGCCCGGTATTCGTGTTGTAGCGGGACACATGGTAGCTGTCGGCCAAGATCAGCCCGTCCGGCAGTTCATGCAGCGCCCCGTGGCGGAAACGGATGCGCGCCGGCGGAATGCCACAGGCCTTCAACACCGCCGCATGCGCCAGCACGCCCAGCGCCAGCACCGCCTTCAGGTTCGGCAGCGCCTGCAGCTCGCCCCGCAGGAACGGGTTGCACGTCGTCACCTCGGCCGGCTCCGGCAGGTTGGCCGGCGGCACGCAGCGCACCGCGTTGGTGATGCGCGTATCCACCAATGTCAGCCCGTCATCGGCCTCCGCGCCATAGCGCCCACGCGCCCGGTCGAAGCGCAGCAGCGCCGAATACAGCAACTGCCCGGCATGGTCCCCGGTGAACGGCCGCCCGGTGCGGTTCGCCCCCTTCACCCCCGGCGCCATCCCCACCACCAGAAGGGAGGCATCCAGCGGCCCAAAGCTCGGCACCGGCGCGTTGAACCAGCCCGGCTGCGCCGCCCGGTTCCCCTCCCGGTACGCCACCAGCCGCGGGCATAGCGGGCAATCCGGCATCGGCGCGGGAATCTCCCCCACCGACGGGTCGTGAATTTCCGCCATCACGTCAATCAGCTCCGCCATATCTCGCCAAGGCTCCAAGCATGTAGCACCTGCGGCATCCTATGCCGCAGGCATCACGCCCACGCTGCGCGCCAAAACATGAAGATTCGGTTAATCGCGTCCGAAGGACCGCAATTTCCGCTCAGGTGCCATCCTGCGGGTCAGAGAACGGCTCCGCCGGCGTCAGCCGCATCGGGCTGCGCGAAGGCCGCGGCTCCATCTGCCGCCGGGTGAATTCCGGCGCGATTTCCGCCAGCTCCAGGAACTGGTCCGCCTGCCGCCGCAGCTCATCCGCCACCATCGGCGGCGCCGTGCGGATGGAGGAGACCACGCTCACCCGAACCCCGCGCCGCTGAACCGCCTCCACCAGCCGGCGGAAATCCGAGTCGCCGCTGAACAGCACCGCATGGTCGATCTTGTCGGCCAGCTCGAGCATGTCGATCGCCAGCTCGATATCCATGTTGCCCTTCACCCGCCGCCGCCCGGTGGCATCGGTGAATTCCTTGGCCGGCTTGGTCACCAGGGTATAGCCGTTATACGCCAGCCAGTCGGTCAGCGGCTTCAGCGGCGAATACTCCTCGGTCTCCAGCACCGCCGAGTAGTAGTAGGCGCGGATCACGTGCGCCTTGCGCCGGAAGAACTCCAGCAGGTTGCGGTAATCGACATCGAAGCCCAGATTCCGCGACGCGGAATACAGATTCGCCCCATCGATGAACAACGCAACCCGTTCGCTCGGCAGAAAATGCACCTTGAACCAACCTTCCAGCCGCAGCGACCAGATCTGAATGCCCGGATGATCCCGTTGCTCGCCGCACATTCGTCACGGCCGGCCACGGAACAAAAACGAAGTCCAATCTCTGTTACCGACAGGCTTCGGTGTCAAGCGCCGATCGCCCAGGGATACACATTACCGTGATCCTGATCGCCATCGGAGCCAATCTCCCATCCTGGGACGGCCGCCTGCCGCGCGCCACCTGCCAGGCCGCCGTGGAGGCCCTGCGTAGCCTGCCCGGCCTCGAACTCGCCGCCGTCTCAAGCTGGCACACCACCCCGCCCTATCCCCCTTCCGCCCAGCCCGATTACTGCAACGGCGCCGCCCGCCTGCACGGCACCGCCGACCCCGCCTGGCTGCTGGCCCGCCTGCAGGCCATCGAATCGGCCGCCGGTCGCCAGCGCAGCGTCCCGAACGCCGCCCGCACGCTGGATCTGGACATCATCGCCATCGGCTCCCTGGTTCGGGACACGCCCGACCCCATCCTGCCCCACCCCCGCGCCCATCTGCGCCGCTTCGTCCTCGCCCCCCTGGCCGAAATCGCGCCAGATTGGCGCCACCCCCACCTCGGCCGAACGGTCGCGGACCTGCTCGCCGCCCTGCCACCCACGTAATGCCGCACTGCGGCAGCCCTTGATCCATGCCGCACTGCGGCAATCAGGTTGCACCCGTCCTCCGCCTCGCCTATGTAGATCATTCACCCGATACCACCCCTGGGCGGTGGCGTCCCCGCGTGGCCGCACCCGAACCCTCCCCAGGGGCCCTGCTGGAGGCGAACCCATGGCACGCGTCACCGTTGAGGACTGCGTCGAGCGGATCCCGAACCGCTTCGAACTCGTCCTGCTGGCCGCCCAGCGCGCCCGCAACCTCGGCCGCGGCGAGGAACTCACCGTCGAGCGCGACAACGACAAGAACCCCGTCGTCGCCCTGCGTGAAATCGCCGACGCCACCATCCCGCTCGACAAGATCGAAGCCGACCTCATCAAGTCCCTCTCCCGCGCCCCGGAGCCGGAGCCGGCGGACGAGGAAGTGCTCGACCTCATCCCAACCGACCAGAACATCTTCGGCCTGCAGGACATCTCCGCCGAGGAGGAAGCCTCCGCCCTCCCGGTCGAGGAAAACGACATGCCGGAAGACCTGGAAGCCGCCATCGAGGCCGAACTCGCCGGCCGCCGCCGCTAAGGCCCCTGGGTGAGCGGCACCACGCCCACCACGGCTCCACCCAAACCCGACGCGCGTTCGCCTGACGGCCCCGGCGCCGGGGCACGCGCGCCGGCGGCCACCGCCTCGCCCAGCCCCGCCGGGCTGATCGCGCGCATCCTGGCCTACGATCCCGGCGCCGACACGGCCATGATCCAGGCCGCCTTCGATGTCGCCGCCGAAGCCCACAAGCTCCAGCGCCGCGACAACGGCGAGCCCTACGTCACCCACCCGCTCGCGGTGGCGGAAATCCTCGCCAGCTACCGCCTCGATACCGGCAGCATCGCCACCGCCCTGCTGCACGACGTCATCGAAGACACCTCCGTCACCCGCGACCAGCTCACCAAGAAATTCGGCCCGCAGATCGCCGGCCTGGTCGATGGCGTCACCAAGCTCACCCGCCTCGAACTCCAGTCAGACCGCACCAAGCAGGCCGAGAACTTCCGCAAGCTCGTCCTCGCCCTCTCGCGCGACATCCGCGTCCTCCTCGTCAAGCTCGCCGACCGCGTCCACAACATGCGCACCCTCGCCGGCATCCCGAAGCCGGAAAAGCGCCAGCGCATCGCCCGCGAGACGATGGACATCTACGCGCCCCTCGCCGAGCGCATCGGCATGGATGCGGTCAAGACCGAGCTGCAAACCCTCGCCTTCGCCACGCTGGACCCGGAAGCCTTCGAAACCATCCAGGCCCGCCTGAACTTCCTGCGCGGCCAGGGTGCTGATGTCATCGAGGAAGTGCGCGAGGAACTCGTCCGCGTCTGCCGCGATGGCGGCGTCGAGGTCGCCGAGGTCACCGGCCGCGAGAAATCGCCCTACTCGATCTGGGAGAAGATGCAGCGCCGCAACATCCAGTTCGAGCAGCTGTCCGATATCATGGCCTTCCGCGTCGTCGTGCCCTCGCGGGAGGCCTGCTACGCCGCCCTCGGCGCCGTCCACGCCGCCTACCCCGTCATCGCCGGCCGCTTCAAGGACTACATCTCCACCCCGAAATCGAACGGCTACCAGTCGCTCCACACCGGCGTCACCCTGCGCGAGCCGCGCAACCAGAAGATCGAAGTCCAGATCCGCACGCCGGAAATGCACGCCATCGCCGAAAACGGCGTCGCCGCCCACTGGGCCTACAAGGGCCCCGAAGGCAGCCCCGCCGCGCAAGACGCCCCGCGCATGCGCTGGGTCGATGACCTCCTGGAAATCCTCGAAAACGTCGGCACCGAGGACCTGCTCGAATACACCAAGCTGGAACTCTACCAGGACCAGGTCTTCTGCTTCACGCCCAAGGGCCAGCTGATCCAGCTCCCCCGCGGCGCCACCCCGGTCGATTTCGCCTACGCCGTCCACTCCCAGGTCGGCGACACCTGCGTCGGCGCCAAGGTCAACGGCCGCCTCCTCCCGCTCCGCCACGTGCTGCAGAACGGCGACCAGGTGGAGATCATGACGGCCCGCGGCGGCACCCCCTCGCCGCAATGGGAACGCTTCGTCGTCACCGGCAAGGCCCGCGCCCGCATCCGCCGCTACGTCCAGCAGCAGCAACGGGACCAGTACCGCGACCAGGGCCGCAGCGCGCTCGCCAAGGCCTTCCGCGCCGAAGGCCTGGATGGCTCCGAACGCGTGCTGGATACCGCCCTCAAGCCGCTCAAGCAGGCCAATCTCGACGACCTCTACGTCGCCGTCGGCAACGGCAATCTCGGCGCGCGCGACGTCGTCACCGCCGCCTACCCGGAACTGCGCCAATCCGCCCGCGCCCCGCGCATGCTGCCCCCGCTCGCCGGCCGCGCCACCCGCGGCACCGGCGCCGTCGGCACCGCCTCCATGCCGATCAGCGGCCTCGTCCCCGGCATGGCCGTCCACTACGCCGGCTGCTGCCACCCCCTGCCCGGAGACGGCATCGTCGGCATCGTCACCACCGGCAAGGGCGTCACCATCCACACCCGCGAATGCCCCACGCTGGAAAGCTTCGCCGCCACGCCGGAACGCTTCATCGACGTGGATTGGGAACCCTCCGCCTTCACCTCCCCCGGCGGCAAGGGAACCGGCCACACCGGCCGCGTCAGCGTCATCGCCGACAACGATGGTGCAGCCATCGCCCATGTCACCAACGCCATCGCCAAGCAGGACGGCGAAGTGGTCAACCTGCGCATCACCAACCGGCAGGCAGATTTCCTGGAAATGCTGGTCGATGTCGAAGTCCGCGACCTCCACCAACTCGTCAGCGTCATCGCCGGCCTGCGTGCGGCAAAATCGGTCCACCAGGTCGAGCGCGCACGCGGGTGACCCCTCCCCCCCGTCATCCTGAGCGCAGCGAAGGACCCACGCTTCCTTCCTTTGCGCCGCACCCCATCCCATGATCCTAGGCCTAGGCTCCGACCTCTGCGACATCCGCCGCATCGAAAGCGCGCTTGAACGCCACGGTCCCCGCTTCACCGAGCGCCTCTTCACCGAGGTCGAGCGCGCCTACGCCGACGCTAAGCCTCCCCGCACCCGCGCCGGCACCTACGCCAAGCGCTTCGCCGCCAAGGAAGCCGGCGCCAAGGCCCTGGGCACCGGCATGGCCGGCGGCGTCTTCCTGTCGGATATCGGCGTGGAGAATGCCGAGGGCGGCCGCCCCATGCTCATCCTCACCGGCGGCGCGGCCCGCCGCCTCCAGGCCATCACGCCCGAAGGCCACGAGGCCCGCATCCACCTCACCCTCACCGACGAGCCCCCCTACGCCTTCGCCCAGGTGATCATCGAAGCCCTCCCCCTGTCCAACGGCGGCTGACCCCATGCGCATCCTCGTCCTCGGCGGCACCCAGTTCCTCGGCCGCGCCATCGCTGCCGACGCGGTCGCGCGCGGCCACCAGGTCACCTGCGCCGCCCGCGGCATCACCGGCGCCGTTCCCCCAGGCGCCCGCCTCGTCCCCATCGACCGCGAAGCCCCGAACGGCCTCGCCGCGCTGGAACAGGAAACCTTCGACGCGGTGGTGGATATCGGCCGCCACCCCGGCCAGGTCCGCCGCGCCGTCGCCGCCCTGCGCCCCCGCGCCGGCCACTGGACCTTCGTCTCCACCGTCAGCGTCTACGCCGACAACAGCATCCCGAACCAAACCCCCACCACCGCCACCATGCTCGCCCCCAGCGCGCCAGACGTCGAATACAGCACCAGCGAAAACTACGGCCCCACCAAGGTCGCCTGCGAACAGGCCGTCGGCGACGGCGCCTTCCTCTGCCGCCCCGGCCTCATCGTAGGCCCGGAAGACCCCACCGGTCGCTTCACCTACTGGCCCCTGCGCCTGGCGCGCGGCGGCGAAACCCTCGCCGGCGTCGCCCCCACAGACATGGTCCAGGTGATCGACGTGCGCGACCTCGCCGCCTGGATCATCCACGCCGCGGAAACCAACCTCACCGGCGCCATCGACGCGGTCGGCATCCCCACCCAAACCGGCCAGTTCCTCGCCGACATCGCCAGCGGCATCGGCGCCACGCCCCACCTCACCTGGGCGGACCGCGCCTTCCTCGAAGCCCAGGAAGTCCGCCGCTGGGCCGGCCCCCGCGCCCTGCCCCTCTGGCTCCCCCAGCCCGAGAACGCCGGCTTCCTCACCCGAAGCGCCCAGCCCGCCATCGCCGCCGGCCTCACCCTGCGCCCCCTGGAACAGACAGCCCGCGACACACTTGCCTGGGCACAGGCCATAAACGCCCAACCCACCGGCCTCACCGCCGCCGAGGAACAGGCCATCCTCGCCGCCTGGCACGCCCGCCCTGCGCCAAAAGCCGTGCCGCTTCCTTGACAAACCGCCGCCCCTGCGGTTGATCCCCTCCTATCCCCCAAGCGCGTCCCAGCGTCCGGAACACCTCATCTCCATGCCCCAACGCGCCGCCGGCACGCTCGTCGAGAACATCAAGACCATCGTCTATGCCGGCCTCATCGCCATCGGCATCCGCACGGTCGCGTTCGAGCCGTTCAACATCCCCTCCGGCTCCATGATCCCCACCCTGCTGATCGGGGACTACCTCTTCGTCTCCAAATACAGCTACGGCTACTCGCGCTATTCCCTGCCTTTCGCCCCCAACCTCTGGTCCGGCCGCATCTTCGCCGCCACCCCGCGCCGCGGCGACGTCGCCGTCTTCAAGGTCCCGCGCGACAACAGCACGGACTACATCAAGCGCATCGTCGGCCTCCCCGGCGACCGCGTGCAGGTCAAGGCCGGCCAGCTCTACATCAACGGCGAACAGGTCCCCCGCCGCCTCCTCGGCGACTACGTGGAGCGCGATGGCTTCGTCCGCGTCCAGATGCGCCGCTTCGTCGAAACCCTGCCCGACAGCACCGGCAAGGGCGGCCGCAGCCACGACATCGCCAAGATGACCGACAGCGGCGGCTTCAACGACACCCAGGAATTCAAGGTCCCCGCCGACCACGTCTTCGCCATGGGCGACAACCGCGACAACTCGTCCGACAGCCGGGACCCCAATGGCGGCGTCGGCTTCATCCCGCTGGAAAACCTCGTCGGCCGCGCCGAGTTCATCTTCTTCTCGGTCGATTCCCAGTCGCCCTGGTGGCAGGTCTGGAACTGGCCCGCCCAGATCCGCTGGTCCCGCCTCTTCTCGGGCATCACTTGACCCCCCCGCGCCCAAGCAAGCGCCGCCGCCCGGTTCCGCCCCCCTCCGGCCTCGACGCCACCCACCTGGCCCAGGCCGAGGCGCTGCTCGGCCACCGCTTCGCCCGTCCGGAACTCCTACGCGAAGCCCTCACCCACCGCTCCGCCAATGCCGGCCTAGGCTCCAACGAACGCCTGGAATTCGTCGGCGACCGCGTCCTCGGCCTGCTCGTCGCGGAATGGCTGATCGAACGCTTCCCGTCGGAAAATGAGGGCGCGCTGGGCAAGCGCCTCGCCCAGCTCGTCTCCCAGCCCGTCCTGGCCGAGATCGCCGAAACCCTCGGCCTGCCCGCCCTGCTCGATGTCGCAACGCCCGAGGCCCGCGCCGGCGTCCGCCGCCGCGCCACCGTCCTGGCGGACGCGATCGAGGCTTCCATCGGCGCCCTCTTCCTCGATGCCGGGCTGGACCCAGCGCGCGCCTTCATCCGCCGCGCCTGGCAGAGCGTCACCCAATCCCAGATCCGCCCGCCGCAGGATGCCAAGAGCGCCCTGCAGGAATGGGCCCACGCCCGCGGCCTGCCCGCACCGGCCTACAAGGTGGTCTCGGCCACCGGCCCCTCGCACGCCCCCATCTTCGTGATCGCGGTCACGGTCGCCGGCACCTCCGCCAGCGCCTCGGCCCCCGCGAAGAAAGCCGCCGAACAAGCCGCCGCGGAGACCCTGCTCGGGATGCTGAAATCATGACCACCAAATGCGGCTTCGTCGCCATCGTCGGCGCCCCCAACGCTGGCAAGTCCACCCTGCTCAACCGGATGACCGGCGCCAAGCTCTCCATCGTCTCGCCCAAGGCGCAAACCACCCGGTTCCGCGTCCTCGGCATCCTCATGCGCGGCCCAAGCCAGGTCCTCCTCGTCGACACCCCCGGCATCTTCAAGCCCAAGCGTCGGCTCGATCGCGCCATGGTCGCCGCCGCCTGGACCGGCGCGCAGGACGCCGACACCATCATCCTCCTGGTCGACGCCAAGGCTGGCCTCACCGATTCCGTCCGCGAAATCGCCGAACGCCTGAAAGACCGCCAGGCCACCCAATCCGTCTGGCTCGTCCTCAACAAGGCGGACCTCGTCTCCCCCGCCACCCTCCTGCCGCTGGTCGCCGGCCTCAACGCCATCGTCCCCTTCTCCGAAACCTACATGGTGTCAGCCGCCACCGGCGACGGCGTGGACGAACTGCAAGATGCGCTGGCCACCGCCGTCCCCGAAGGCCCCTGGCTCTACCCCGAGGACGACCTCACGGATCTCCCCGATCGCCTCCTCGCCGCCGAGATCGTCCGCGAGCAGATCTTCCTGCAAACCCACGAGGAAGTCCCCTACGCCGCCACGGTCGAAACCGAGAGCTTCCAGGAACGCAAGGACGGCTCCGTCCGCATCGAGGCCACCGTCTACGTCGCCCGCCCCAACCACAA
>CANHKG010000174.1 GCA_947460455.1 Rhodospirillales bacterium
AGGTAGGAATGGACGGAGGAATTCACCGCGAACAGCACGCCGAACACGCACAGCCCCACCGGCACGAACCACTCCGGCCCAGGCACGCCGCCCAGCATCATCGCCGCCAACCCCGCCGGCACCAGCGCCAGCGCCAGCGACCAGGCGCGCGCTGCCGGCACCTCGGCGGAAAGCCCATCGGCACTGCGCCGCACCAGCGCCGGCGCGCTGGCCTGGATCAGCCCGTAGAAGATGGTCCAAACCGCCAGGAACCCGCCCACCAGCGTGAAGCTCCACCCGGCCGCCGTCAGGAACACCGGCAGCCCGACCACGAACCACACGTCCCGCGCCCCGAACAGGAACACCCGTGCGGCCGCCAGCAGGTTCACGCCCGCGTTCTTCGCGAACAGCTCCTTCGCCGATTTCGACGCCTTCGCCTTGCCCATCAGCGGCGGCAGCGAGAGCACCACGCCCGCCAGCACCCCCCCGAGCGCGCCGGCCATCGCCCACAGCGCGCCGCGAAAGCCCAGTGCTTCGAGAAGAAACCCACCCAGGAAGAACCCGGCCCCCTTCATCGCGTTCTTGCTGCCGGTGAACAGCGCCACCCAGCGGAACAACTGCCCGGAGGCCTCCCCGGCCGTCACCTTGATCGCGGATTTGCTCGCCGTCTTGGTCAGGTCCTTGGCGATGCCGCACACGCCTTGCGCGGCCACCACCCAGGCCACCGACAGCGCCATGCCCCAATCGGGCGAGATCGCCGACAACAACAGGAACCCCGCGATCTGCGTCGCCAGCCCAACGGCCAGCATGCGCGCGATGCCAAAGCGCGTGGCCAGCCACCCGCCGATCAGGTTCGCCCCGATCCCCGCTGCCTCGTACAGCAGGAACAGGAAGGCGAGCGTGAAGGGTGAAAAGCCCAGCTTGAAGAAATGCAGCAGCACCAGCATTCGCAGCGCGCCGTCCGTCAGCGTGAAGCCCCAGTAGGCCGCCGTCACGATGGCGTAGTTGCGCAGCCCGGCGTTCACAGCCCGGCCTCACCGATCAGGCAGGCGAGATCCACCATGCGGCAGGCATAGCCCATCTCGTTGTCGTACCAGGCATAGACCTTCAGCAGCGTGTCGTCGGTCACCAGCGTGCTCGGCGCGTCCACGATGGCGCTGCGCGTGTCCCGTGCGTAGTCCGCACTCACCAGCGGCCGTGTCTCAATGCCCAGGATCCCCGCCAACGGCCCGGCAGCGGCGGCGCGGAACAGCGCGTTCACTTCTTCGGCCGTGGTGGCGCGCTGCAGTTCGAACACGCAATCGGTCAGGCTGGCATTCAGCACCGGGGCGCGCACCGCGTGGCCGTTCAGCTTGCCCTTCAGCTCCGGGTAGATCAGCGCGATCGCCGTGGCGCTGCCGGTGGTGGTGGGCTGCAGGCTCAGCAGCGCGCTGCGCGCCCGGCGCAGATCCTTGTGCGGCGCGTCCTGCACCACGTTGGTGTTGGTGGGATCATGGATCGTGGTGATCTGCCCGTGCCGGATGCCGATCGCCTCGTGCACCACCTTCACCACCGGCGCGAGGCAGTTCGTGGTGCAGGAGGCAGCCGTCACGATGGGGTGCCGCGCGCGGTCGTACAGATGATGGTTCACCCCCATCACCACGTTCAGCACGCTGTCATGCTTCACCGGCGCGGCCACGATCACCCGCTTGGCGCCACGGTCGAGATGGCCCTGCAACACCTCGGGCGTCAGGAACTTCCCGGTGCATTCCAGCACCACATCCACGCCCAGATCGCCCCAGGGAATGTCGCCGGGCCGGGCATGCTCGCTGAACCCCAGCCGCTGCGTGCCGATCCGCACGGCCCCATCGCCGGCTTCGATCTCCGCCCGCCACCGCCCCTGCACGCTGTCGAATTCCAGCAGATGCGCGGTGGCCGCCACGCCGCCCTTGATCTCGTTCAGATGCACCACCTCCAGCCGGTTGCCGGCGCGCGGATCGTCTTGCCCGCGCCACGCAGCCCCCATCGCCGCCCGCAGCGCCAGCCGCCCGATCCGCCCCATTCCGTTGATGCCAACGCGCATGGTCACTTCATCCTCACATTGGGATCGGCCAGCTCGTCGATCCGCGCCTGCAGTGCCATCCGGTCCAGCGTTGCCAGCGGCAGCGCGGTGAACGCCTCCAGCCGCCGCCGCAGCCCGGCATACAGCTCGTTCAGCAGCGTGGCGCGCTCGGCGGCGCTGCCGTTGAACTTCGCCGGGTCCGGCAGCGGCCAGGCGGCGGTCACGGTGGTGGTGCCGAAATCCGGGCACACCTGCCCGGCCACGATGTCGCAAAGCGTGATCACGAAATCCATCCGCGGCGCCCCCGCCCCCTGGAATTCGTCCCAGGACTTGGAGCGCAACGCCGACACGTCGTGGCCCAGCGCCTTCAGCTGCGCCAGCACCTCCGGCATCGGCCCCTCGGGGGAGGGCATGGAGCCCGCCGAGTGCGCCACGAACCGCCCGGGCGCCAGCCGCGCCAGGATCGCCTCGGCCATGATCGAGCGGGCCGAGTTGCGGGTGCACAGGAACAACACATGAAAGGGCGCGGGTGGGGACATGGCGGCATCTCCCGAAAGCGGATCGAGGGTGGCAGCAAGGTCGCCGTGCCCGCCGGGAAACCCCTCCCGCGCGATCTCGGCCAGGTACAGCAGCACCGCCTGCAGCCGCAGCAGCTGGGCGGCGTAGATCAGGCTGCGCCCCTGCCGCGTGGGCCGGATCAGCCCGGCCTGCTCCAGCGCGCGCAGGTGGAACGACAGCGAGGAGGGCGGCACCCCCATCCCCGCCGCGATCCCGCCCGCCGCCATCCCGTTGGGGCCGGCCCGCAGCAGCAGCCGCAGCAGCTCCAGCCGGGTTGGCTGCCCCAGGGCGGCGTAGGCCAGCGCGGCATCATCCAATTCCATGTTTCGACGATAATCGAATAATGGCGCCTGCCAAGCGACAGTTCCATGACAGGCCCTTGCCGCCGCGGCCGGCCCGGCTAGGCTGCCATCGCAACAACATGGCTTCGGCATGACCCAGAAAGGCTTCGCCCTGGCCGTGGTGGCGGCCCAGGTGCTGGCGCAGATTGGCGCCTTCGCCCTGGCTGCGCTGCTGCCCGGCTTCATCGAGCGCTGGGATCTCTCCTCCGCCCAGGCCGGCTGGATGCTTGGCGTCTTCTTCGCCGGCTATGTCGCCGCCGTGCCGGTGCTGGTGGCACTGACCGATCGCATTCCCGCCCGCCGCGTGTACCTGTTCGGCACCGCCTGCACCGCGCTGTCGCATCTCGGCTTCGTGCTGCTGGCCGACGGATTCTGGAGCGGCCTCGCACTGCGCGCCCTTCTCGGCATCGGCTGGGCCGGCTGCTACATGCCGGGGCTGAAGGTGCTGGCGGACCGCCTCACGGGCGATGCCCAGGCCCGCGCCGTGGGCTGGCACGCCGCCGGTGTCGGCGTCTCCGGCGCCGCCTCCTTCCTGGTGGCCGGCGGGCTGGAGGCACTGGCAGGCCCGCAGGCCGCCTTCCTGTTCTGCGCCGCCGCCGGGGCCGGCGCCTTCGCCATCGGCTGGGTGGTGATGCCGCGCACGGTTCCGCCCCGCGAGGGCCCGGCCCCCACCGGCCTGCTGGACTTCCGCCCGGTGCTGCGCAACCGCGCCGCCATGGCCTGGATCACCGGCTACACCTTCCACACCTGGGAGATGGCGGCGGTGCGCGCCTGGGGGGTGACGTTCCTGACCGTGGCGGTGGCGGTGCACGGCGCCCCTGCCTGGCTGCCGGCGCCCAGCGTGCTGATCGCACTCGCCGGCCTGCTCGGCATCGCCGTCTCGCTCACCGGCAACGAGATGTCGGTGCGGCTCGGCCGCATGCGCATGGTGAGCCTGGCCACCGCCGCCGGCGCGTTGCTGTCACTCGGCGTCGGCGCCTCGATCGCGTTCTCCGCCCCGCTCGCCGCCCTGGCGGTGCTGGCCTGGTACGCCGCGATCTTCCTGGACAGTTCGGCGCTGACCGCCGGAACGGTGCAGGCCGCCGAGCCCGGGCGCCGCGGCGCCACGATGGGGCTGCATTCGATGTGCGGCTATGCCGGCGGCTTCATGGGCCCGCTGGCGGCCGGCTGGGCGCTGGACCTGTTCGGCCGCGAGACGGTCTGGGGCTGGGCGCTGGCCTTCGGCCATGTCGCCCCGTTCCTGCTGTTTGGGCTGTGGCTGCTGCGCCGCCTTGGCCGGGCGGCCTGACCCTTAGCCGCAGCAGCCCTTGGACTGCGGCTTCGGCGCCGGCGCACAGCACGCGGCCGTGGCGGCCACCTCCACCAGCACCGGCTGCTTCGCCGGGCCGCAGCATGCAGCGGCCGCGGGTGCCGGCGCGCAGCAGCTGCCAGTCGCCTCCGCCACCTGTTCGGTGGAGCACACGCCGGTTTCCGGCAGTTCCAGATGCACTTCCCGCGCCGCCACCCAATCCCCGGCCAGGGCGGCGGCGATGCTGCGCACCTGCTCGTAGCCGGTGGCCATCAGGAAGGTCGGTGCGCGGCCATAGCTCTTCATGCCGGCGATCCAGAAGCCGGCCTCCGGGTGGCGCAGCTCCGCCTCGCCATGCGGGCGCACCGTGCCGCAGGAATGCAGGTTGGGGTCGATCAGCGGCGCCAGTGCCGGCGTGGCCTCCACCGCCGGATCCAGCGACAGCCTGATCTCGCGCAGGAACGAGAGGTCCGGCCGGAACCCGGCCGCCACGATCACCCGGTCCACCCGTACCTCGGCGGTGCGATCCTCCTGCCGGCCGGCCACCAGCAACGCCGCGCCATCCTGCGCGATACGGTCGATCCGGAACGGTGCCAGCGCGGTCACCGCCCCGCTTTCCACCAGCGCCTGCGCCCGGCTGCCGAGCTCGCCGCGCTGCGCCAGCCCGTCGCGCGCCCCGCCGCCGAAGTTCACCGCGCCCAGCGGCCGGCGGAAGGCCCACAGGATGCGCGTGCCCGGGGCCTGTTCCGCCAGCGTCGCCAGGTCGAGCACCGCGTTCATCGCCGAATGCCCGGCGCCCACCACCAGCGTGGTGGCGCCGGCATAGGTGGCGCGCGCCGTGCCCAGCACATCGGGAATGCCATAGGCGATGCGCGCGCCCTGCGCTGCCTCGCCCGGTGCCATCATGCCATGCGCCCCGGCCGGGTTGGGCGCCCCCCAGGTGCCGGAGCAGTCGATCACCGCTGACGCTTCCAGCGCCGCCACCGTGCCGCCTTCTTCCACATGCACCACGAAGGGTGCCGCGTCGCGGCTGGCGCCGTCATGCAGCCTGCCATGGTCGCGCCGGGCGATGCCCACCACCTTGGCCCCGGTGCGGATATGTCCGCGCAGTGCCGGTGTTGCCGCCAGCGGCGCCAGGTAGTCCCGCACCAGCTCGGCGCCGGTGGGGTAGGCCTCCGGGTTCGGCGCCGCCCAGCCCTCGGCCTCCAGCAGCGCGCGAGACGCCGCATCGGTGTTGTAGCGCCAGGGCGAGAACATCCGCACATGGGCCCACTCGCGCACGGCGTGCCCCACCTCCGGCCCCGCCTCCAGCACCAGCGGCGAGAGCCCGCGCGCCAGCAGATGCGCGGCTGCCGCCAGGCCAACCGGCCCGGCACCGACGATCACAACGGGAAGAGAGCCCTCGGCCATGGCACGCTCCTTGATGCATTGCCCCTCAATGTATAGGCCCATGCGGCATGTGGCGCAACCGGCGCCTCAGCACGCCCCGCCATGGCATCCATCAGATGCCGCGAAGGCCCGGCCGGTATCTTGCAGCGCGGCGGTCGCCTCCATCCAGGCATCCAATGCCACGCGGAAGCCGGCGCGGCCCTGCTCGGTCAGCGCATAGACACGGCGTTGCCGGCCCTGCACCACCTCTTCCTCCACCGTTACGAACCCGCCCGCCTCGAACTCGCGCAGCACCGGATAGATCGTGCCCTCGGTGGGCGAGCAGCACCCGCCCGTCACCCGCGCCACGGTGCGCGCGATGTCGTAGCCGTGCATCGGACCATCATGCAGCACGCGCAGGATGAAGAACTTGGACAGCCCCATCTTGATCGTTCCCGCCCAATAGGTGCGGGAGCCATAATCGATGCGGGGCCCAGGGGTGATATGTCGGGCGGTGCGGAGCGGGGGCATGCACCATTCTATCCCTTGCCCCCCGATGCATCAATCGATCTACACTTGCAGGTGCCGTGCCCGTGCCCCGGTATCGGCCAGCAACGCATCGATCGCGCCATCCCACACGATGCGCCCGGTCTCCAGGATCACCGCGCGATCGGCCACGCGAGAGGCGAAGGCCAGGCTCTGTTCGGCGAGCAGCACAGTGGCGCCCTCGCGCTTCAGTGCCAGGATCGCCTCGGCCATCAAATCCACGATCACCGGCGCCAGGCCCTCGCCGGGCTCATCGAGCAGCAGCACGCGCGGGTTGCCCATCAGCGTGCGGGCGATCGCCACCATCTGCTGCTCGCCGCCGCTGATCCGCGCGCCCGGCCGCTGCCGCAATTCGGCGAGGTTGGGGAACAGGGCGAAGAGACGCTCCGGCGTCCAGGGTGCGAGCCCTTCGCGCGCGGGGCGGCGGCCGACCTCCAGGTTTTCCGCCACGGTCAGCTCTGGGAACACCCGCCGCTCCTCCGGCACCCAACCCAGCCCCGCCCGGGCGATCCGGTGCGGTTCCCAGCCGGCGATGTCGGCCCCGGCCAGCCGCACCCGGCCCGCCGTGGGCCGCAGCAGGCCCATCAGCGCCTTGATAGTGGTGCTCTTGCCCGCGCCGTTGCGGCCCAGCAGCACCAGCACCTCGCCGGCCGCGAGATCGAACGACACGCCGCGCAGAATCTTCGCCCCGCCATAGCCCGCGTGCAGGTTCTCCACCTGGAGCATCATGCGGCGGTGCCCAGATACACGGCCCGCACCCTGGGATCGGCCCGCACCGCCTCTGGCGTTCCTTGTGCGATCAGCCGGCCGCGATCCAGCACCAGCACCCGGTCCGCCTGGCCGAACACCACATCCATGTCGTGCTCGGTGAACAGCACCGCCACGCCCTGGTCCCGTGCGATCCCGCGCACCAGCGCCATCAGTGCCGCCCGCTCCGCAGGCGCCATGCCAGCCGTCGGCTCGTCCATCAGCAGCAGCACGGGATCGCCGGCCAGTGCCATGGCGAGTTCCAGCCGCTTGAGGTCACCATAGGCCAGCACGCCGGCCGGACGTTCCGCCTGGCTTGCCATGCCCACCCGGGCCAGCAGCCCCTCGGCCAGACCCACGTGCTGCGCGTCCGCCGCCTGCCAGAACCGCCAGGCCTGCCGCTTCTGCGCCAGCAATGCGGTCTGCACGTTCTCCCGCACGGTCATGGAGGCGAAGCTGGCGGTGATCTGGAAGGTGCGGCCTACGCCGAGATGCGCGAGGTGTCGCGGGGCCATGCCGGTCACGTCCTGCCCGCCCAGCCGCACCGCGCCTTCATCCGGCCGCAGCTGGCCGCCGAGCATGTTGAAGCAGGTGGACTTGCCGGCCCCGTTCGGCCCGATCAGCGCCAGCATCTCTCCGGGCTCCACCGCCAGCGACACGCCTGCCACCGCCTCGTTCGCCCCGAAGCGCTTGCGCAACCCTTCCGCCACCAGAACGCTCACGCCGCGCGCCCCCGCCAGCGGTCCCACACCGCCGAGGCCGCACCCGCGATCCCCGTGGGGAAGGCCAGCACCAGCGCGATGATCAGCAGGCCCAGCTTGATGCGCCAGAAATCGCCCATCAGCAGCCAGGATTGCAGCACGGTGAAGGTCACGGCCCCCACCACCGGCCCGGCCATGGTCTGCACGCCGCCCAGCAGCACCGTCACCAGCGCATCTACCGAATGCGGGATCGCCATGTAGGTGGGGAACACGCTGCCCTTGGCATAGGCGAACACCGCGCCCGACAGCCCGGCCCCCGCGCCCGCGAGCACGAAGGCCGCCAGCCGCAGCCGGTGCGCATCGAGCCCGATCGCCTCCGCCCGCAGTGCGGAATCCCGTGTCGCCCGCAGGGCAAACCCGAACGGCGCGAACAGCGCCCGGCGCAACACCAGCGCGCCGCCGACGCACAGCAGCAGCGCCAGCCAGTACATCGTGGGCTTGTCCGCCGCCCAGCCATCCGGCCACACGCCGAGCACGCCGTTATCCCCGCCCGTCACCTCCACCCACTGGAACGCCACCGCCCAGGCGATCTGCGCGAAGGCCAGCGTCAGCATGGCGAGGTACACCCCGCTCATCCGCACCACGAAGGCGCCGACCAGCAGCGCCAACGCCCCGGCCGCGAATGGCGCCAGCAGCAACCCCACGGCCATCCCCGCGCCCAGCCCCTTGGCCGCGAACGCCGCGGCATAGGCCCCCACGCCGAACCAGGCGGCATGGCCGAAGCTCGCCATCCCGCCCGGCCCCATCATCACATGCAGGCTGGCCGCGAACAGCACCGCCACCGCCGCCTCCGTCAGCACACTCAGCAGATAAGGCCCCGCCACGAACGGCGCCAGGATCGCCGCCAGAAGCGCCACCAGCCCAAGCACTTGCAGCGCCGGCCCGGCTGGCCGGATCGGCGCCAGCGCCTCCACCTCCCCGCGCGCCATCGCCTGTGGCTTGCCCAGCAGCCCGTGCGGGCGCACCACCAGCACCGCGGCCATCACCAAAAACACCAGCACCAGCGTGATCTTCGGCACCAGCGCGATCCCGAACGCCTGCAGCACCCCGATCAGCAACGCCGCCAGGAACGCCCCGCCCAGGCTCCCCATGCCGCCGACCACCACCACCACGAAGGCCTCGGCGATCACCGACAAATCCATATTCAAATTGGCCGAGCCCTGCGGCAGCGCCAACGCGCCCCCCAGCCCCGCCAGCCCCGCCCCCAGCGCGAACACGCTGGTGAACAGCACCCGCTGATCCACCCCAAGGGCCGCCACCATGTCCCGATCCTGCGTCGCCGCCCGCACCAGCAGCCCCCAGCGCGTGCGATGAAACAGCAGCAGCAACCCGCCCAGCACCGCCGGCCCCACTACGATCAGCACCAGGTCGTAGAACGGAAACCTGAGCCCCGCGATCTCCACTGCACCGCGCAACCACCGTGGCCGCGGCAGGGAAAGGTCCACTGGCCCCCACACCCACAGCGCCACATCCTGCACCACCAGCACCACGCCAAACGTCGCCAGCAACTGCAGCAACTCCGGCGCCCGGTAGATGCGCCGGAGCAGCACCACCTCCAGCACCGCGCCGATCACCGCCGTTGCCACCGCCGCGCCGAGCACGCCCAGAACGAAGTAATCCGGCTCCCTGGGCAGGCGCGACAGGAGGCTCCAGGCGATGAAGGCGCCGAGCATGTAGAGGCTGCCGTGGGAGAAATTCACCACGCGGGTGACGCCGAAAATCACCGTCAGGCCGGCGGCCACCAGGAACAGGGTGGAGGCGCCGGCCAGGCCGGTGAGGAGCTGGAGGAAGATCAGGTCCAAGGAAGCGGTTCTTTTTTGAAAAAAAGAACCAAAAAACTTTTATTCGTTTGCGCCGAGGCAAGCCACGCGCGCAAACGAATGAAGTTTTTTTGCTTCTTTTTGTTCACAAAAAGAAGACTCTTACACCGGTCGCAGCTTCCGGACTTCCTCATCCGTGGGCATCGCGCTCGCCCCATCGGCATAGCGCCAATCCACCATCACGCCCTTGCCGCCCTTCACCGCGGTGCGGCCGACATAGGTGCCGAGCGTCCCCTGGTTGTCCTGCGCGCGCCAATAGGCCTCGCCGAACGGTGTCGGGAACTTCGCGCCCTTGAACCCGTCTGCCATCGCCTCGGTGTCCACCGAGCCGCTCTTGGCGATGCCCGCGGCGATGGCGGTGATCGTGGCGTGCCCCACCACGCTGCCCATCTTCGGCATCTCGCCGAACTTCGCGCGATACGCCGCGATGAAGCCGGCATTGGAGGCATCGGTCACGCTCTCCACCGGCCAGCCGGTCACGATCCAGCCTTCCGGCGTCTCGTCGCCCAGGGGCTCCAGGTATTCCGGCTCGCCGGTCAGCACGCTCACCACGCCGCGCTTCTCGAACAGGCCGCGCGTGTTGCCCTGGCGGACGAAGTTGGTGAGGTCCGGCCCGAACGTGCCGTTGAAGATCGCATCCGGCCGCGCCTGCGCCAGGGCCGCCACCGTTGCGCCGGCGTCGATCCGCCCCAGCGCCGGCCATTGCTCGGCCACGAACTCGATCCCGGGCTGGCGCTGCTGCATCAGCAGCTTGAACCACTTCACCAGCGATTGGCCGTATTCGTAGTTGGGGGAGACCGTCACCCAGCGCTTGGCGCCCAGCTTCACGGCATCGTCCACCATCATCGCCACCTGCATGTAGGTGCTCGGTCGCAGGCGGTAGCAGTAGCGATGGCCCTGCTCCCACACCAAGGCATCCGTCAGCGGCTCGCTCGCCACGAACAGGCGCTTGCGCTGCTTGGCCACGTCGCTCATCGCCAGGCCGACGTTGGAGAGGAAGCCGCCGGCCAGCACATCCACCTTCGTCTCGTCCAGCAGCGCGCCCGCCAGGCGCACCGCGTCCTGCGGCTTGCCGGCATCGTCGTGGCTGATCACCTCCAGCTTGCGGCCGAGCACGCCGCCGGCGGCGTTCACCTGTTCCACCGCCAGCTGCCAGCCCATGCGGTAGGGCAGGGTGAAGGCGGGAATGGCGGTGTAGGAATTGATCTCCCCGATGCGGATCGGGGCGCTGGTGGATTGCGCGCGGAGCAGGCCGGGCGCGGCCACGGTCGCGGCGCCGGCCGCCAGCAGGGTGCGGCGTGAAACAGGCATGGGTTTGGCCTCCAGAATCCTGGCTGTTGCAACACGGTCCATGGTGCGAATGGGGCCGCGCTTCTCCACGGCACCCGCTCTCGCGACACGGCCGCAGGACGACCTCGATCGGTCGTGGCACCCCAGGCCGGCTGCGCGCCACGCCGATCGGCGCGCCACGCAAGAGGAAACATCGGTCACATCCGCCGATCCGTCCAGGGCACGAACCGGAAAAAATCGCGCGACCGCACTTTCCGGCTGACGCCCATGCCCCGGCAATGGCACAAATGCCGCACCGCACAACGCCACGGAGGCACCGCAGGTGAAGCTGGTTATCGCCGTCATCAAGCCGCACAAGCTGGAAGATGTCCGCGACGCCCTCGCCCCGCTCGGCCTTTCCGGCATGACCGTGACGGAAGCCCGCGGCTATGGCCGCCAGAAAGGCCAAGCCGAAATCTACCGCGGCGCCG
>CANHKG010000175.1 GCA_947460455.1 Rhodospirillales bacterium
CGGCCCCCTCACCGAAGACCTGGACTCCGCCGAAAACCCCCACGCCCTGCGCCGCCTGCTCCAGCTCCGCGCCGAAATCGGCTGGCTCATGCGCGGCCACCCCAACCGCGGCATGTCCCCCGCGGGCCACCCCGCGCCCGTACCCTGTCCGGAACAGGCCGCCCGCGCGCCGCCATAGCGCGTCCACGCACCCACTCACCCCGAATCCGCCGCCAAAACCCCGCGTCCCGCGGCGACGACTCACGCCCAGACGTAAAGGATATCCGGCTCCCGTTCCTCGTTGTCCGCCCCGTCGGTCATCCGGTCCACCCGGAACCCATGCCGCTCATAGAACGCCCGCCCCCGCGCATTCACCTGAAAGCACCAAAGCCGCAGCCCACCCGGCCGCAGCGCCTTCGCATGCCCCAGCAGCGCGGAACCAATCCCCTGCCGCCAATGCCCAGGCCGCAAGTAGAGCTGGCTCACCCAGTCCCCATCCGCGTCACGGTGCAGCGCCAGAAACCCCAGCACCACGCCGCCCTCCTCCGCCACCCACACCTCATCCTTCGGCAGCAGGATATTCGCCACCCACCACCGATCCTCCTCCACCGTATGCGCCCACCGGATCGTCGGCATCGCCGCATGCCGGGAAGACGTACTGATCTCCGCCACCACCGCAGCATCCTCCGCCGCAGCCCGCCGGATCAGCATGCGATCGCTTCCACATACCCATCCGCGGCATAGCCCAGGATGCGCCGATCCCGGGTCATGATCGGCATGCCCATCCGCCGCGCCGTGGCGATCAGCATCCGGTCGGCGGGGTCGTTGTGCAGCACCCCCGGCAGCAGCGCGCTGTCGATCCCGATGGCCCCGGTAAACGGTGCGTTGCGAATGGCGCCCATCGCCATCAGCCGGGCGAACCAGGTGGCGGGATCAGGCGCGAACCGCATAGGAAACTTCCGGTCGGGGCGCGAAAGCAACCCGATCTCCCACCCCGTCACGGGTGATACGAAGATGCCATCGCGCTCGCCTGCCTCGTACAGTGCCATCCGCGCACCTTCGGAGATCGGCTCGCCCTCCATCAGGTAGATCGCGGCGCAGGTATCCAGCAGCACGGCCGCGGGCATCAGCGGCCGTCCGGCAACAGCAACCCCTGTTCGGCCTCCACCTCGCCTTCGAACACCGGTGCCGTCAGGTCCAGCCCGTCCGGCCGCGTCACGCTGCCCTTCATCGCGCCGAACAGCGCATCCACCGGGTTCCGCCGTTCCGGCGGCACCAGCACTGCCACCACCTTGCCGCGCTTGGTCACTTCCAGCCGCGTGATGTCCCCCGCGGCCAATCGGTCGAGCAGTTCAAGGCAGGTCGCCTTGAACTGTGTCGCGTTGATGCTGGCGATCTCGCCCATGGCAGGCTCCTTTCTGACTGGTCATATTGATCTGACCAGTCAGATGGCAACCTACTTCTTTTCCACGCCCCAGAACACCGGGATCGTCGTCGCCCGCAGCCCTTCCACATTGCTGCGATAGGCCGCCAGCGTGCGGAACTGCCCGGCATTCACATAGGGCAGCGACTGGTACGCCTGCGTATGCACCGCCTCCAGGATCGTCTTGCGCTTCGCCGGATCGCCTTCCTCCCACCAGGAACGGCGCAGGTCCTCCAGCTTCTGGTCGCACGGCCAGCCCGCCAGCCCACCCTGGCAGGGGCTCGCCAGGTAAAGATTGGTCAGCGGCGAGCCGCCGTCGAGCACATTGGCCACCGTCACGAACAGGTGCCAGCCGCCCTGGTCCGCCGGCGTGCGGTTGTTGCGCCGCTGCGTCAGCGTCGCCCAGTCCATCGTCGCCACGTCCACATTGATGCCGCCCTTGCGCATCGCCTCGGCCATGGTCAGCGTCACCGCGTTGTTGATCGGGCTGTCGGCCGCGTTCAGGAACACCACCTTCTGCCCGGCATACCCGCCCTCGGCCAGCAGCGCGCGCGCCTTCGCGATATCAGCGTCCTTCAACCCCTGCGCGCCGGCCGCACTCTCCAGCGGCGTGCCGCACAGGAAATAGGCCGGGCAATACGGCACCTGCTCGCTCGCCCGGATGCCAGCGGCGTCCAGGTTCTCCTTCTGGTTCACCAGGAACAGCAGCGCCTGGCGCACCTTCGGGTTGTCGAACGGCGCCAGCGTGTGGTTCAGCCGCAGCCACACCATCGAACCCACAGGGTTCAGCGCCATCGTGCGGATGTTCGGGTTGCGCTCCAGCACCGGCAGGATATCCGGCGAAGGCTGCTCGATCAGGTCGATCTCGCCCGCCTGCAACGCCGCCGCCGCCGTCGCCTGGTCGGGGATCGCCCGCCATTCGATCCGCTCCAGCTTCGCCACCTTGCCACCCGCCAGCCCATCGGCCGCCTCGGCGCGCGGCTTGTAGGCCGGGTTGCGCAGGTAGATCGCCCGATCGCCCACCCGCCACTGGTCACGCTGGAAGATGAACGGCCCAGAGCCCATCGGGTCCGTGAACGCCGTATTCGCCGGCGTGGCGGCAATCCGCTCCGGCATCACGAACAGCGCGGAGGCCGTCGGCCGTGCCAGCGCCTCGGTCACCAGCGCGAAGGGGCGCGAGAGCTTGATGGTGAACGTCTTGTCGTCCACCGCCTCCATGCTCGCCGTGGCAGCGGCCAGCGCCCGGCCCACCACGTCGCGCTGCGCCCAGCGCTTCACCGAAGCCACCGCATCCGCGGCCTTCACCGGCGACCCGTCATGGAACGCCAGCCCGTCGCGCAGCGTGAAGGAATAGCTCATCCCGTCCGGGCTCTTGCTCCAGGCGCCGACCATCTGCGGCTGCGCATCGCCCTTGCTGTCCAACGCAAACAGCTGGTCGTAGTTCAGGAACCCGTGGTTGCGCACGAAGGCCGCGGTGGAAACCACCGGGTCCAGGCTGGCGAGATCATTCACCAGAACCACCCGCAGGGTGGAAGCCGATTGGGCCGCCGCCACCCCGGGCAACGCGGCAAGGGCCATGGCAGCAAGGCGAAGCAGGCGGCGCATGGCCGTTCCTCCGTCAGAGATGTTCGTCAAGACCTTGCGTATAGAGCGCCTCCAGCGCCCGGCACAAACCCGCACTGTCGCACGCCGCACTCGCCATCAACCGCTCCCGCATCCCAGCCCGCAGCGAAACAAGCCGCCCGAGCGTCGCGGGATCGCCCAGCAGCGCCACCGCCTGGCCCACGAACCCGTCGACATCCCGCGCCACCCACTCCGAAAGCCCCGCCGCCCGCAGCAGCGATGCACTGGTGCGCGAAGCCCATCGGTCCCCCTCCACCGCCAGCACCGGCACCCCCTGCCACAGCGCCTCGGCCGTGGTGGCGGTGCCGCTGGTGGGCATCGTGTCCAGCGCAATGTCGATCGCCCCGTAGCCGCGCAGAAACTCGAAATGCTCCGCCCGCCCGCTCAGCGTCACCCGATCCGCCGCCACCCCCCTGCCCTCCAGCCGCCGCAGCAGCTCATCGCGGTTGCCCTCCTCCTCCAGCCCCGCATGCCCCACCACCAGCCGCGCCGCCGGCACCGCCCGCAGGATCGCCGCCCACGCCTCCAGCGTCCGCGGCGTCAGCTTATGGCCGGACCCCAGGCACCCCAGCGTCGGCGCCCCGTTCGCCAGCCACGGCAACGGCGCCACGTCGGGCGTGGGATACGAAACCTCGAATGCCAGGCACGTCCCCGGCACGCGCAACACCCGCTCGGAGAAATGCCCCTCCTCCTCCGGCCGCACCACAACCGCATCGCCCACCAGCGCATCGATCCCCGGCACCGCAGAGGTGGCGGAATGCCCCAGCCACCCCAGCTGCAACCGCGCCGGGCGATACGGGAACAGCCCCAGCCGCCCGGCCAGCGAATACCCGTTCAGGTCCACCAGCACATCCAGCTCCGCCTGCGCGATCGCCCGCGCCAGCGCCCCGTTCGCCATCCCCTTGGCCTGCAGCACCCGGTCATCCGCCTGCGCCACGTAGCCGACCTCGGCCGAGGGCTCCGCCCCGTCGGCGATCAGGTACACCTCGAACCGCGCGCGATCATGCCGGTTGATCACGCCATAGGCCGCCCGCATCCAGTGGCACTCGCCAAAGAACGCCGAGAGATACCCCACCCGGATCCGCCGCCCCGAAGGCGCCGCCCGCATCGGCATCGCCTTAATCGCGCCCCCCACCCGCCCGATCCACGCCTCCCGCACTGCCCGCACCATCTCGTGGGAGGCCGCCGCGCTGCCCGGGATCATCACCGCCAGGCTCGCCAGCGCCGCATCGCGCAGCGCCGGTTCCCCGCGCGCGATCACCCGCTGATACGCCGCACTGGCCGCATCCGCCTCGCCCAAATGGAACAACGCCTCCGCCAGCAGGCACCGCGCCTCCTCCGCCTGCGGCCGCAGCCCCAGCGCCTGCACCAGCGCATCCCGCGCCACGGCAAACGCCCCGCGCGCCACCTGCGCCGTGGCCATGCCGAACCACGCCTCGAAGCTCATCGCATCCAGCGCCAACGCCGCCGCATAGGCCGCCACCGCCTGGTCCCGCTGCCCCGCCAGCCGCAAGGCATCGGCCAGCAGCCGCGTCACGCCGGCATGGGTCGGATGCGCCCGCCACGCCTCCGCCAGCCGCCCCAGCATCGCCGCATTGGGCCCCGCGGCAAGCACACGCTCCGCTTCAGCCATCAACGCATCGGGATCGCTCACCGCCTGCTCCATCCCATTCCCTCCGCCACGGCAGACCGGCTCCATGGCCGGCTTCGCCGCCAACCGCAAGGCGCGCCACGGGGCGGCACATTCGGTGCAATCGCTAAAAAAACATTAATCGCTGTAACCAGTCGGAAAGAGACACTCCGTTACATCTGCGCCACCGCAGGGCGCTACCGGGAAGCCGGAAACGCCTCAACCGGGGCCTTCCACTTCCCTCATCAAAGAGAGACACATTCCATGTTCCAGACCGTCATTCAGATCCTGAAGACCGCCGCTGCCGACCGCCGTGGCGTGACCGCCATGGAGTACGGCCTGATCGCCGGCGTGCTCGCCGTGGGCCTGGCCACCGCGTTCACCGCGCTCTCCGGCCGCCTGACCAACGCCTTCAACGTGCTGGCGTTCTGATCCCTGCGCCTGGCGCCTCGCGCCGGGCGTTCGATCCCGAGGCCTGCGGCCCTCATCCGAAAGGATGAGGGCCGTTGTCGTTTGAGGCTCCGTCGCCTCAGAACAGCCCTTCGATCCCGCCGAGATCATTCAGCGTGATCGTGTTCGCCGCCGGCACGCGCGGCAGGCCGGGCATCGTCATGATGTCCCCGCACACCGCCACCACGAAGCCGGCCCCGGCCGAAAGCCGCACGTCACGCACCGTCAGCGTGTGCCCGGTGGGCGCGCCGAGCAGGGTGGGGTCGCTGCTGAAGCTGTACTGGGTTTTCGCGATGCACACCGGCACGTCGCCAAAGCCGGCCTTCTCGTAGCTTTCCAGCTTCTTCGCCACGCCGGAGGCGAGGTCGATGTCGTCGGCGCGGTAGATCTCCTGCGCGATGCTGCGGATCTTGTCCGCGAGCCGCAGGTTGCTGGGGTAGAGCGGCTTGTAGGCGGCCGTCTTCGCGGCAATGCGGGCGACCACCGCGCGGGCCAGGCCCTC
Source organism: Rhodospirillales bacterium (assembly GCA_947460455.1). Classification (GTDB taxonomy): domain Bacteria; phylum Pseudomonadota; class Alphaproteobacteria; order Acetobacterales; family Acetobacteraceae; genus CAMDGX01. Next base: position 5,608 of record CANHKG010000175.1, read on the forward strand.
GGCACCGGCGCCGCCATCGGACCAGTGGGTGCAGAGGAACACCTCCGTGCCCAAGGCCGCCATCGCCGCGCGGATCGCCTCGATCTCTTCCTCGGTGTCCGTGTTGAAGCGATTGAGCGCCACCACCACGGGCAGGCCGAACTTGCCCAGATTCTCCACGTGCCGCGCCAGATTGACCACGCCGCGCGATACGGCCGCCACATCCTGCGGGCCAAGGTCCTTGCGGGCGACGCCGCCATGCATCTTCAGCGCGCGCACGGTGGCCACCACCACGGCGCAGCTCGGCGCCAGACCGGCCTGGCGGCACTTGATGTCGAGGAACTTCTCGCCGCCCAAATCGGCACCGAAGCCGGCTTCGGTCACGACGACATCGGAGAGCTTCAGCGCCAGCTTGGTGGCGATGACCGAGTTGCAGCCATGGGCGATATTGGCGAAGGGGCCGCCATGGATCAGGGCCGGGGTACCCTCGATCGTCTGCACCAGGTTGGGCATCAGCGCATCGCGCAGCAGCACGGCCATGGCGCCATCGGCCTGCAGGTCCGCCGCCGTGACGAAGCTGCCGTCGCGGCGGGCGGCGACCACCATGCGGCCGAGGCGGGCGCGGAGATCGTCAAGGTCCTTCGACAGGCAGAGCACGGCCATCACCTCGGAGGCCACGGTGATGTCGAACCCGTCCTCGCGCGGGAAGCCATTGGCCACGCCGCCGAGGGAGCCGACGATGCCGCGCAGCGCCCGGTCGTTCATATCGAGCGCGCGGCGCCAGAAGATGCGGCGCGGGTCGATGCCCAGCTCGTTGCCCCAGTAGATGTGGTTGTCCAGCATCGCGGCCAGCAGGTTGTTGGCCGCCGTGATGGCGTGGAAATCGCCGGTGAAGTGGAGGTTGATGTCCTCCATCGGCAGCACCTGCGCATAGCCGCCACCGGTGGCGCCACCCTTCACGCCGAAGCAGGGGCCGAGGCTGGGCTCGCGCAGGGCGACCATCGCCTTGGTGCCGATGCGGTTCAGCGCGTCGCCGAGACCAACGGTGGTGGTGGTCTTGCCCTCACCGGCGGGGGTGGGGGAAATGCCGGTGACCAGGACCAGGGCGCCATCGGGCGTGCTGTCCTGCGAGCGGATGAAGTCCCACTCGATCTTGGCCTTGGTCTTGCCGTAGGGGACGAGGGCATCGGCCGGGATGCCGGCACGGGCGGCAATCTCGGCGATGGGGCGGAGGGTGGCCTTGCGGGCGATTTCGAGGTCGGTGCTCATGGGGGGGACGTTACCGGAAAGGGAAGGGCAGGAGAAGCAAGCGGTTCTTTTTTGAAAAAAAGAACCAAAAAACTTTTATTCGTTTGCGGTGTTGGCCGCCCGGGAAACCCGAGCGGCGCCGCACGCAAATGAATGAAGTCTTTTTGCTTCTTTTTCTTCAGAAAAAGAAGATTCTTGCTTACGCTGGCTTGGGCGACCGGTTGCGCACCTGCATCTCGTTCAACACCTCGTCGATCGCCGCCACGAACTGGTTCATGTCCTCCGGCGTGATCGCCCCGATGCAGCCGACGCGGAAGCTGGGGGTGGGGGTGTTGTAGAAATTGCTGATCAGGAAGCCGCGGCGCTTCAGGCCGTCGACGAAGGTTTGCAGGTTCCAGGCCGGGTCGGCCGGGGCGTGGGTGTTCATCACCACCGGGCCCTGGTGCTCGCGCGGCACGTAGGGGGAGAGGCCAAGGCGCTGGATGCCGGTGTAGAGCGCATCGACATTGGCCTGGTAGCGGGCCTGGCGGGCGGGGCGGCCGCCTTCGGCTTCGTAGATGTCCAGCGCCACGCGGAAGGCGCTGAGCACCTGCACCGGGGGGGTGAAGCGGAAGCTGCCGGGGGAGCGCAGGGATTGCTCGTGGATGGAGTGCAGGTCGAAGCTCCAGCTGCCGGCGTTGCCCTTGTTGGCTTCCAGGCCATCGAGGCGGCAGATGGCGAAGCCGAGGCCGGGCAGGCCCTCGAAGCATTTGTTGGAGGTGAACACCACGGCATCGACCTCCGGCTGGGCGGAGAGGTCGAACGGCAGCGCCCCAAAGGCGGAAACGGCATCCACGATCATGCGGCGGCCGGCTTCGCGCACCACGGCGCCAAGGGCGGCGACATCGTGGATCACGCCGGTGCCGGTTTCGGAATACACGGCACCGACATGGGTGATGCTGGGGTCGGCGGCCAGGGCGGCGGCGATCGCGGCGGGGTCGGCGGGCACCTGGTCCGGCAGGGCGAGGGAGACGACATCCCGGCCGGCTTCGGTGGCCAGGCGCTTCATGCGGTCGGCATAGGCGCCGATGGCGGGGATGAGGATGCGGCCGGGCTTCGGGTGGCCAATCGGGGCCATGTAGCTGCGCAGGGCGGCTTCGGTGATGAAGTGGCCGCAGCCCTGCAGCACCATGGCGGCGTGGGTGCCGGGGATGCCGCCGGCGATGGGCAGCAGGCGGGCCTGCACCTCGGCCAGCACGGGGCGGAAATCATTGTCCCACGGCGCGATGTCCTCGGCCATGGCGGCGCGGACTTCCGGGCGGGTGGTGACGGGGCCGGGGATGAGCAGCTTCATCGGGATACCTCGCGGGGCGCGGGCGCCTGATTGCATGGGATTGCGGCGAAATCCAGGGCTGGCATGATAAGGGGATGGATCTCTCAACACTGTCATTGCCGGACTGGATGCCGTGGTGGGCGGTGGTGGCCATTCTGGTGCCCGCGGCGTTCTACCTGGCGCTGTTCCTGCTGATGCCGTTCAGCACCTTCGGGCTGCGGGCGAAGCTGCGCGAGATGGAAGGCCAGATCGAGGCGCTGCATGAGGAAATCCGCGGGCTGACCCTGCGGCTGCCGGAGCGTGGGCCGGGCCTGCGCGGGCGCGGCCTGCCGGGGCTGGATGACGATGACGAGCCACTGCAGCCGCCGATCCCGCCCGCTGCACGCGAGCCGCGGCCGCGCGGCGCCGGGGGCGGCTTCGGCGACCCGGTGGCCGACAAGATGCTCGCCTACATGCGCGACAAGGCGCAAACGGAGATGAACCGGGGCGATATGGGCCGGCCGGAGCCGCCCCGCCCCGCCCGGCACGGCCCCGCACCGAGCCGCGCTTCGTGCCGCCGCCCGGCCCGGCTGCGCGCGAGACGGAGCTGCCACCCCCGCCACCGCTGGGCGGCGTGCCGACCGAGGCGCCGGAGCCCGGCCTGCCGCCACCGCCACGCCTGCCCGGCCGGTTCCTGCGCCGGCGCAGCGAGGAGGAGGGCGATGGCGGCCCGAACCCCGCCCCCCCGGCCGGCCCGCGGATCGACTGGCCACGCTGAGGCCGCTCCGGTAGGGTGCCGCCGACCCCGGGCGGAAGGCTCGCATGCGCCAGACCTTGTTTGATCTTCTGAGGGGCTTGGCTTGACCATCATGCCGCTCTCCGGCCCCGCCTTTCCGCCCGAGATCCCAGCGCCGCGAACGGTGCGGATGGGGCACATCACCTTCATGGCGTCTGACACCGCGCTGGCGCAGGAGGCGCGGGCGCGGCTGGTGGCGCGCTATGGCGAATGCGGCCCCGAGGACGCGGACGTGGCGGTGAGCCTGGGCGGAGACGGCTTCATGCTGGAGACGCTGCACCGCTTCCTGGGCAGCGGCATGGCGGTGTACGGCATGAACTGCGGCTCCGTCGGCTTCCTGATGAACCGGTTCGACGAGGACGACCTGCCGGCGCGGCTGGCGCGGGCGCAGATGGCGGAGCTGCATCCGCTGCGCATGGTGGCCACCACGGCAGAGGGTGCCACGGTGCAGGCGCTGGCGCTGAACGAGGTGGCCCTGCTGCGCGAGCTGCGCCAGGCGGCCAAGATCCGCATCACGGTGGATGGCAGGGTGCGGCTGGCGGAACTGGCCTGCGACGGGGTGCTGGTGAGCACGCCGGCGGGCTCCACGGCGTACAACCTGTCGGCGCACGGGCCGATCGTGCCGCTTTCGGCCAATCTGCTGCCGTTGACGCCGATCAGCGCGTTCCGGCCGCGGCGCTGGCGCGGGGCGCTGCTGCCCAGCACGGCGGAGGTGCTGTTCGAGGTGCTGGAGAGCGACAAGCGCCCGGTGGCGGCGGTGGCGGACTTCACCGAGGTGCGCGACGTGCTGAGCGTGCAGGTGCGCGAGGATCGCGGCCAGAGCGCGCTGGTGCTGTTCGATCCCGACCAGGGGTTGAGCGAGCGGATCATCGCCGAGCAATTCACGGTTTGACAGCAACACAAGCCGCCTGAACCGCTTCGCGACGTGATCGCCCGGCAGAAAATGCCGGGGCGTTAACCTAAGGAAAACCTGGGGGCGCCACTCTGGCCCCGCCGGCAGGACGCCGGCGGTGCAGGAGATCCCGCGGCCATGTGGCCCCACGTGTCTTCACGATATACGCGACAGAGGCTCGGATGAACGCGGTGCTGGACGGGCTGAAGGCCCTGGGCGCCGCGCGGCTGATTGCCATGGGCGTGGTGGCGGTGGGCCTTCTGGGCCTGCTGGGCATGCTCGCCCTGCGCGGCGGCAACGACCGGATGGCGCTGCTGTATTCGGAACTGGATGCCCGCGAGGCCGGGCAGATCGTCGATATCCTCGACAAGCAGAAGATCCCGCACCAGCTGGGCGCCGGCGGCACGCAGATTTTGGTGCCGGCCGACCAGGTGGCGCGGCTGCGCGTGACCCTGGCGCGGGATGGGCTGCCGAGCGGCGGCTCCATCGGCTACGAGCTGCTCGACCGTGGCGACGGCATCACGCAAAGCCAGTTCCAGCAGAAGATTGCCGAGACGCGGGCGCTGGAGGGCGAGATCGCACGCTCCATCCGCACCATCTCCGGCGTGCGGGCGGCGCGCGTGCACCTGGTGCTGCCGCGGCGCGAGCCGTTTGCACGCGACAAGCAGGATGCGCAGGCCTCCGTGATGCTCACCACCGCGGGCGCCGGGCGGCTGGACCGCGAGGCGGTGCAGGCAATCGTGAACCTGGTGGCCGGCGCGGTGCCGGGGCTGCGGGCGCGCAATGTCTCCGTGGTGGATAGCCGCGGCACGCTGCTGGCGCGCGCCGGGGAAGCGGTGGGCCCGTCGGCCGCTGCCATGGGGGCGGAGGAGATCCGCCGCGCCACCGAGATGCGCCTGTCGCGCGCGGTGGAGGAGATGCTGGAGCGCGGGCTGGGCCAGGGGCGCGTGCGCGTTGAGGCCAACGTGCAGATGGATTTCGACCGCGTTCAGGAGACGCAGGAGAAATACGACCCCGAGGGCCAGGTGGTGCGCAGCACCCAGAGCGTGACCGACAACAGCAAGACCACGGAACAGGCCGCCAACGTCTCCGTGCAGAACAACCTGCCGAACGCCGATGCCGGCAAGGAGAATGCCGGCACCCAGGAAGCGCGGCAGGAGGAGACGACCAACTACGAGATCGGCAAGACCATTCGCACCATCGTGCGCGAGCAGCCGCAGATCCGCCGCGTTTCCATCGCCGTGCTGGTCGATGGCACGGAGGA
>CANHKG010000176.1 GCA_947460455.1 Rhodospirillales bacterium
CCGCTGGCCGGGCGCGAGACCCGGGCGCTGCTGCGCAACCAGCGCGTGATCGCCAATACGCTCGAACAATTCGCCGTGTTCGCCCCCTCGCTGCTGGCCCTGGCCGCCGGCACCACGGCGGCGCGCATGGCGGAGGTCACGGCCGCGGGCGCCGTGTTCGCCGGCGCGCGGCTGCTGTTCTGGCTCGGCTACCTCGTGGCCCCCGTGGGCCGCGCATTCGGCATGGCCGGCACGCTGGTGGTCACGCTGGGCACGCTGGCCGCCGCGATCTGGGTCTGGCTGCATTGACCCCGCAAACAGACCCCCAAGCGGAGGCGCCGGGCGGGCGGCTGTTCCTGCGCGTATTCCCCTCCATCATGCTGCCGATGTTCCTCGCCTCGGTGGACGGCACCATCGTCGCTGCCGCCCTGCCGGCAATCGCCGCCGAGATGGGCGAGGTGGAGCGGGTCTCCTGGATCGTGGTGGCCTTCCTCGTCGCCGCCACCATCGCCGCCCCGGTGTACGGCAAGCTGGGCGATGCGATCGGGCGCCGGCGCATGCTGCTGGTGGCACTCGGCATGAACCTCGCCGCCTACCTGGTCTGCGCCTCGGCCACCAGCGTCACGATGCTGGTCTTCGCCCGCATCCTGCACGGCCTCGGCGCCGGCGGGTTGATGACGCTGGCGCATGCGCTGATCGGCGAGAGCGTGCCGCCGCGCGAGCGGGGGCGCTACCAGGGCTACAACGCCTCCGTCTATGTCAGCGCCTCCATGTTCGGCCCGGTGGCCGGCGGATGGCTCACGCAGCATTGGGGCTGGCAGGCGGTGTTCCTGGTGAACATCCCGCTGTGCCTGCTGGCGATCGCGCTGGCCTTTCGGCTGAAGCCAGCCGCACCCAGCGGCGGCAAGCTGCATTTCGATTTCCTCGGCGCCGGCCTGTTCGCGCTGTTCATCGCCCCCGCCCTGCTGGCGCTGGAACAGGCGCGGCGCTTCGAATTGGCCGCCCTGCCACTCGTCGTCTTCCTGCTGGCCGTGGCCGGGCTGGCGCTGGTGCTGCTGCTGCGCCAGGAACGCCGGGCCACCTCCCCGCTGCTGCCGGTGCAACTGCTGAAGCAAAGTGCCGTGTGGCGCACCGATGCGCTGGCCGGCGCCTCCGGGGCCGCGATCGTGGCGCTGATCACCTTCCTGCCGATCTACCTCTCCGTGGTGCGCGGCGTGGCCCCCGGCGAGATCGGGCTGCTGATGCTGCCGCTGACGGCCCTCACCGCCGTGGGCTCCCTGCTGACCGGCCAGACCATCGCGCGCACCGGCTACACCGCCATCGTGCCCTCCATCGGCCAGGGCATCTGCGCCTGCCTGGTGGTGGTGCTGGCACTCACTGGCCATGCGCTGACCAACACGCAGCTCTCCTTCCTGCTCGGCGGCATCGCGCTCTCCTCCGGCACGGCGATGCCGGTGGTGCAGGTGACCTTGCAGCTTCTGGCCGGGCCGAAGCAGCTCGGCGCCGCCTCCGCCAGCGTGCAGTTCTCCCGTTCCATCGGCGCCGCCATGGGCACGGCGATCGTGAGCGCGGTGCTGTTCGCCACGCTGGCCGCGATGGATGGCGAGGTGGCGGCCCTGTTCGGCCGCATCGTGCAGGAAGGCCGCACGGCGCTGGCCGGCTTCACCCCCGCCCGCGCGGCGGAGGCGGAGGCGGAAATCCGCGAGGCGTTCCGCGCCGCCTTCCTCACCGTGGCCGCGCTCTCCGCCCTGGCCTCCGCCCTCGCCTGGTCGATCCCGCTGCGGCGGATCTGACACCGCCCGCCCAAATCCCGCAGCAGCCCGCCAAGGGGCAGGCTGGCACGGCGTCACCCAAGATGGCGCCTCCGACGACCCTGGCGTGAACGCCCATGGGGATGCGACGTTGCATCGGGACAGGCTGGAAGGGGACTCAATGGGTCAGGGCTGGCGCGGCCGGCTGGGCGGGGGGCTGATGCTGGCGCTGGCGGCTCTGGCCGCATGCCCACCGGCGCGCGCGGCCGATCCGGTGGCCTATGACCTCACGCTGGCACCCACGGGGATGGCCGAGCTGGATCGCGCGGCGGCCGATTCGTCGCTGTTGGCCACGCTGCGGAATGGCGCGCCGGTGAGCCCGGCCGCACTGGTGGCCCGCGCACGCGCCGATGCGGAGCGGCTGCAGGCGGCCCTGCACAGCCTGGGCCATTATGGCGGCCGGGCCGAGGTGCGGATCGACGGCCAGCTCGCGGAGGCACCAGGCCAGATCGAGCGGCTGGAGGCACTGCCCGAGGGCACGCGGGCGGCGGTGGAGGTGGCGCTGGTCCCCGGCACGGTCTTCCCGCTGCGCCAGGTGGCCTTGCGCGGAACGGTGCCGGAGGCAGCACGGGCCGCCTTTCCGCTGGCGCCCGGGCAGCCGGCCCGGGCCGCGGCGATCCTGTCGGCACGCGAGACACTGCGCACGGCACTCCGGCGGGAAGGCTTCGCCCTGGCCCAGGTCAGCGAGCCCGACGCGGTGCTGGACCCAGCCGCACAGGCGCTGGACGTGGCGTTCGACGTGCAGCCAGGCCCGCGGCTGGATCTCGGCGCGATCGCGGTGGCGGGCACGGAGCGGCTGGACCCGGATTTCCTGCGCCGCCGGCTGAAGCTGCGCGAGGGCGAACGGTTCGACCCCGCGCGGCTGGCAGCGGCGCGGCGCGACCTGATGGCGCTGCCGGCGCTGGCCGGGGTGCGCATCGAGGAAGGCACCACGCCGGATGCCGAGGGGCGGCTGCCGCTGGTGGTCCACGTGGCGGAACGCAAGCGCCAGGTGCTGGACCTCGCCGCCGCCTGGTCCACGGACGAAGGCGGCCGGCTGTCGGCGGCCTGGACGCACCGCAACCTGCTCGGCCGGGCGGAGCAACTCACACTCTCGGCCGCGGCAACCCAGCTGGGCGGCACGGCAGTGCGGGCGCCGGGCTACCACATGGAGGCGCAGCTGGTGCTGCCGGAAGTACCGGGCCCCGCGCGCACCCTCACGCTGGGGGCCTCAGCGCAGCGGACCTATCTGCGCGCCTACAACCGCAGCGCGGTGCGCGCCTCGGCAGTGGTGAAGCAGCCCTTGGCCGAACGCTGGACCGCCACGGCGGGGGCGGCGGTGGAGCAGGCACGCATCACGCAGGAGGGGGCGGCCTACGACTTCCTGCTGCTGCAGGCCCCGCTGGGCGTGACCTATGATTCCACCACAGACCTGCTGGACCCCGTCAGCGGCGCGCGCGCCGGGGTGTCGGTGACGCCGACAATGAGCCTGGGCCGGCAGGGGCGCGGCTTCGCGGTGGCGCAGGCCACGGCCTCCACCTATCTCGACCTCGGCGGGCTGGCGGGCGCGGAGGCGGGGCGCACGGTGCTGGCACTGCGCGCGCTGGTCGGCGCGATCCTGGGCGGGGATGTGGCGGACCTGCCGCCGGACCAGCGCTTCTACGCCGGCGGCAGCGGCACGATCCGTGGCTACCGGTTCCAGTCCGTCGGGCCGCAATTCGCCAGCGGGCGGCCGCGCGGCGGCACCGCGATCGACGCGGCAACAGTGGAACTGCGGCAGCGCATCGGCGAAAGCTGGGGCATGGCCGCCTTCGTGGATGCCGGCCAGATCGCCTCCGGCGGCGTGCCGTTCACCGGCGATCTGCGCGTCGGCGCCGGGGTGGGGGTGCGCTACCACACCGGCATCGGGCCGATCCGGGCAGACGTGGCCGTGCCGCTGGTGCGCCAGCGCAAGACGGATGCGGTGCAGTTCTACATCGGCATAGGGCAGGCCTTCTGATGCGCGCAATTCTTCTTGTGCTGGCCTGCCTGCTGCTGACCCGGCCCGCCTTGGCGCAAGACGAGCGCAACACCGTCACCCGGCTGATCGAATGGGCCAGCGGCGGGCAGGTGAAGCTGGTGGGCCTGGAAGGCTGGATCCCCGGCTCCCCGCGCGCCGCCCGCGTGGAGGTGCACGACGCCGAAGGCCCGTGGCTGGTGCTGGAGGAGGTGGAGGCAAGCTGGTCCTCGCTGGCGCTGCTGCGCGGGCGGGCACAGGTCAGCACGCTGTCCGCAGCGCGCGCGATGGTGAGCCGGCGGCCCGTTTCCACCGGCAGCGGCGGTGGCGGGGACCTGCCGATGCAGGTTTCGGTGGAGTCGCTGCGCATCGCGCGGCTGGAACTGGCCCCGGCGGTCACCGGGCTGGACGCCCCCCTGGTGCTGGCGGTCTCCGGCGCGCTCAACCTCGCGGCACTCGACCAGGGCTCGGTGCGGCTGGCGGCGGAAGGCGTGGAACGACCCGGCCGCGTGGCGGTGGAGGCGCAACTCGCCCCCGCAACCCTGGCGGTCACGGCCTCCGTGGAGGAGCCGGCCGGCGGGCTGGTGGGAACAGTGGCAGGGCTGCCGGCGCTCGGCCCACTCTCGGCGCGCCTGTCGCTTTCGGGCACTCGGGCCGCCCCCACGCTGCGGCTGAACCTGCGGGCCGGAGACCTGGTGGCATCGGCCAATGGCGCGCTGGGCACGGACCGGATCGCGCTGGAGGTATCCGCCCAGGCGCCGGCAATGGCTCCGGGGCCCGGCCTCTCCTGGGGCGGGATCACGCTGGAAGCCCATGTCTCCGGCCCGCCGACATCACCCGAGGCGCGCGGGCAGGCGGTGGTGGAGCGCCTGGTGGCCGGGGAGGTCCAGCTGGCGCAGTTCACCGCAACGCTGGCCGGCAATGCCGGCGTGGTGCGGCTGGACGGCCGCGGCGAGGGCCTCGTGCTGCCGGCCCCGTTCGGCACCGTGCTGCAGGACGCGCCGTTGGTGGTGTCAGGCGAGGCGAGGCTGGATGCGGAAGGCCGGCCAGTCACGCTCAGCCTCCTGCATCCGCTGCTGTCGCTGGATGCCACGGCGCAGACGGCAGGCGTGCCGGAACTGCGCCTGGCCATGAAGCTGCCACGGCTCGATCCGCTCTCCGGCGCCATCGCCGGCAATGGCGAGGTAAAATTGTCGCTGCGCCTGCCCGCCGATGGCGCCGAGATGGAGGCCGAAGGCTGGGTGCGGCTGCAGCGCGCGCCGCTGGCGGCCCTGGCCGGCGAAGAGACTCGCTTCGCGCTTACGGCCACGCGGCGCGGCGACGTGCTGGCGCTGGAGCGGCTGGAGATCGACTCCCCGGCGCTGCGCCTGTCCGGCACCGGGCGCTGGGACGGCGCGCGCGGGGAATCGGCGCTGGAAGCCAGCCTGCCCGACCTCGCCTTGCTCGCCGCCCCCCTGCGCGGCGCGGCGCGGCTGGTGCTGCGGGCGGAAGGAACGCCGGAGAACGTGGCGCTGACGCTCAGCGGCACCGGGGCGGCGGGAACCGAAGCCTTCGCGCCGCTGCCGCTGGTGCTGGAGGGTCGCGCCAGCGGGCTGCCCAGCGCGCCGAGGCTGTCACTCTCGGCACGCGCGACGCTGGAGGATGCGCCGCTTGTGCTGGAACTGGAGGGCACGCGCACGGCGGATGGCACGCTGCGTCTGGATGTGCCGGCGGCCAGCTGGAAATCCCTTCAGGCGCAAGCCGCACTGCATCTGGCCCCCGGCGAGCTGCTGCCACAAGGCACCGCACGGCTGGAAGTGGCGCGGCTGGAGGATCTGCGCGCCTTCGTGCCCGGCCTCCCCGCCGGGCGCATCCTGGCGGAAGCCGCACGGGCCGCGGATGGAATCCTGCGCGCCAAGCTGGAGGGCCAGGCGGCCCCATTCAGCCGCTTCGCCCTGTCCGCCGAGGGACCGGCGGAAGCGCTGGCCATCACCCTCTCAGCCCGCGGCCCCGCGGAGATCGAGGCGGCGGCAAAGCTCGACCTGCCCGGGCAGGTCCTCACCCTGGCCTCGCTCCGCGCCATGGTCGAGGGACAAACTGCAGTGTTGCAGGCCCCGGCACGGGTGGATCTGCGCCAAGGCGTGCAGGTGGACCGGGTGCGGCTGGGCATCGGCGGCGGCATCCTGGAAGCCGGGGGCCGGGTGAGCCCGGCACTCGATATCTCGGCCACCTTGCGCGGGCTGCCGGCCGCAATCGCCATGCCGGGTCTGGCCGGCGTGGTGCAGGGCGAGGCGAAGCTGGCGGGCACGCCCGGCGCGCCCACCGGAACGGTGCGGCTTTCCGCCACCGGGCTGCAACTGCGCGAGGGTTTCCCGCCGGGCTCCGTGACCGCAACAGCAACGCTGGGCGACGGCGCAGCGCAGATCGAGGCACGCGCCGTCGCCGGCACGGCGCAGGCCACCGCCAAGGGGCGCATACCGCTGGGGCCCGGTGCGCTGGACCTCGCAGTGGCAGGCCGCGCACCGCTGGCGCTGCTGGACCCGATCCTGGCCGCGCAAGGCCGCCGCGCCCGCGGCGATTTGGCGTTCGACGGGCGCATCGGCGGCACGCTGGCCGCACCCACGCCAGCCGGCACGCTGCGCCTGGCCCGCGGCGAGTTCCGCGACGACACCGTGGGCTTCCGCCTGCACGACCTCTCCGGCACCGCACGGCTCGACGGCACCAGGATGGCGCTGGACCTCGCCGGCCGGGCCGTCAGCGGCAGTGTATCCCTCGCCGGCACCGTGCAGCTGGCCGAGGCCCCGGTGCTGGACTTGCGGCTGCTGGCCCGCAACGCCCGGCCGATAGTCTCCGACCTCGTCACCGCCACCTCCGACGCCGAGCTGCTCCTGCGCGGCACCTATGGCGGCGACCTGCTGGCCAGCGGGCGGATCGTGCTGGGCAGGGTGGAAATCCGCATCCCCGAGCGCATGCCGGCGCGCCTGCCGGTGCTGAAGGTGCGGGTGCGCGGCGCGCAGCCCCCACCCGCCCCGCCGCCCCCGCCGCCGATCGCGCTCGATGTACTGGTGGAAGCCCCCGGCGGCGTGTTCGTGCGCGGGCGCGGGTTGGAAGCGGAGCTGGCCGGGCGCGTGGCCATCCGCGGCACGATCGCCGAGCCGAAGCCCGAAGGCGCACTCACCCTGCAACGCGGCAGCTTCAACCTGCTGGGCACGGCCCTGACCCTCACCGAGGGCCGCGTCGGCATGGACACCGCCGCCCCGCTGGACCCCGCGATCGACTTCGCCGCCAGCACCCGCAGCAGCACCACCAACGCCACCGTCCGGGTAACGGGGCGGGCGAGCAGCCCGGAGATCAAGCTCACCTCGGAGCCCGAACTGCCGCAGGATGAAATCCTCGCCCAGCTCCTGCTCGGCCGCCCGGTGGCGCAGCTCAACGCCCTGCAGCTCGCCCAGATCGCGGCGGGCCTAGCGGAGCTGAGCGGCAAGGGCACCGGGCTCGACCCCCTCGGCCGCATCCGCGGCGGGCTGGGGCTGGACCGGCTCGCCCTCGGCGCCACCGAAGGCGGCGCCACCACGCTGGAGGCAGGCCGCAACCTGGCCCCCGGCGTCTATCTCGGCGTGCGCCAGGGCACCGGGGATGCCGGCACCAAGGCCACGGTGCAGATCGACCTCGGGCGCGGGCTGAAACTGCAAGGAGAGGTAGGAACCTCCACCGGCGCCCCCTCGGCCACCGGAAGTGGCGGAAACGGCAACTCTGTAGGATTGGTCTGGTCGCGGGAGTGGTAGAAAGCGGTTCTTTTTTGAAAAAAAGAACCAAAAAACTTTTCCGACTTTGCACCTCGACCTCCAACTGAAGGATCGAGGCGCCATTCAGAAAAGTCTTTTTGCTTCTTTTTCTTCAGAAAAAGAAGATTCTTATGCCTTGGGCAGCCTCACCGTAAACCGAGCCCCCGTCACCCGCCCCGCCTCATCCCGCCGATTCTCCGCCGCGATGGTCCCCCGCAGGGCTTCCACGATCTGCCGGCTGATCGACAGGCCAAGGCCAGAGTGCTGCCCGAAGCGTTCGCCTTGCGGGCGCTCGGAGTAGAAGCGATCAAAGATGCTTTCGAGCTTGGCATCCGGGATGCCGGGGCCTTCGTCTTCCACGACGATCTCGATCTCGCTGCCAACGGGCGTGGCAGAGATCAGGATGCGGCCACGCGCCGGGGAGAAGCTTTGCGCGTTGCCGATGAGGTTGCGCAGCACCTGCACCAGCCGGTCTTCCACCGCCTGCACCACGGCGGGCGCGCGGGGTTCGGCGAGCACCAGCTGGGGGTGATCCTCCCGGCGGGTGGCCTCGTCGATCTCGGCCAGGGCTTCCAGGATGGGGGTAACATCCACCGCCTCCGTGGCGGCGCGTGAAAGCTCGGCGTCGATGCGCGAGGCATCGGAGATGTCGCTGATCAGGCGGTCCAGTCGGGCAACGTCCTCGGCGATGATGGCCAGCAGGCGGCGCTGCTTCTCCGGCTCCTCGATGCGGCGCAGTGTTTCGATGGCAGAGCGGATGGAGGTGAGCGGGTTCTTGATCTCGTGCGCCACATCGGCGGCGAAACGCTCGATCGCATCCATGCGGTTCCACAACGCCTGGGCGGAGTCGCCCAACGCCTGGGCCAGTTCACCGATCTCGTCCCGCCGGGCGAGCAGGGTGGCAGGCACCGCGCCGGCACGGCCACGGCCTTCCTGCATCTGCTCCGCGGCCCCGGCCAGGCGCAGGATGGGCCGCGCGATGGTGAGGGAAAGGTACCAGGAGAGTGCGACGGTGAGCGCCAGCGCCAGCGCGAAAAGCGAGAGGATGGAGAGGCGCACGGCGAGCAGGCTGTCATCCACCTCGCGCGCCTCGCGGGTCAGCAGCACGATGCCAACGGTGGTGCGGTTGCGCACCACGGGTTCGGCGACGGACACCAGCAGCCGGTTGTCCGACGTGCGGCGGATATAGGGCGGTGTCTCGCGGCTGTTGGCGGTGCCGGAAAGGCGGATCTCCTCCTTCACATCCGGCTGCCAATCCGGCCCCACGGCGGTGGGCGAGATATCCAGCCGCGTGCGGCGGGTGCTGCCGGGCAGCCAATCCAGCACCCGGTCGTAGATCGCCTCGATGGTGCCCACCAGGGCGCCGCGGTCGATCGCCGGCGGCAGCGGCTCGGTGAACACGGTGCCGCCAGCGCCCTGGCGGATTCGGGTATCCACGATCACCTGGCCGTCGGGCGCATAGAGCTTGGCCTGGGCGTTCGGGGTGGGCTCCGTCAGGCGGCGCAGCAGGCCACGGGCGGCATCGGGCAGCAGGCGGGGCGCCTCGTTGCCCTCCTCGCGCACCGCGGCCTCGCTGAGGGCGCCGGCATGGATCTTCGCCTGCTGGCGCAGCGCGCCGACCTCGGCTTCCAGCAGGCCGTTCTGGTACTGGTCCAGGTACAGCAGCGTGGCCAGCAGCAGCGCCAGCGGCATGGCGTTCACCACCAGGATGCGCCGCATCAGCGGCGACACCCAGCGGTCACGCGAGCGCACCGGGCCCGGCGCGGGGCGCGATTGGCCCGCCAGAGCGGCACCCGGCTGGACGCTGCCCTCAGGCACGATACGGCGCAACCAGCGGATGGCGGCAGCCCACCGCTCAGGCGTCCTTGTAGCGGTAGCCGATGCCGTAGAGCGTTTCGATGGCGTTGAATTCCTCGTCCACGTTGCGGAACTTCTTGCGAACCCGCTTGATGTGGCTGTCGATGGTCCGGTCGTCCACATAGATGTTCTCGCCATAGGCCGCATCGATCAGTTGGTCGCGGGATTTCACCATGCCGGGGCGCGTGGCCAGCGCCTTCACCAGCAGGAATTCCGTGACGGTGAGCTGGATGTCCTTGCCCTTCCACAGGCACTGGTGCTTGGTCTCGTCCAGCACCAGTTCGCCGCGGGTCATCACCCCGGTGGGCGTGGCGCCAGAGCCTTCGGCGCGGCTGGTCTCGTTGCGGCGCAGCAGCGCGCGGATGCGCTCCAGCAACAGGCGCTGGCTGAAGGGCTTGGTGATGTAGTCGTCCGCGCCCAGGCGCAGGCCCATCACCTCGTCCACTTCCTCATCCTTGCTGGTGAGGAAGATCACCGGCAGGGAGGTGCGCTGGCGCAGGCGCTGCAACAGCTCCATGCCGTCCATGCGCGGCATCTTCACGTCGAGCACGGCGAGGTCCACGGGGCGGGCGGTAATGCCCTGCAGCGCGCTCTCGCCATCGGTATAGGTGCGCACCGTGAAGCCTTCCTGCTCCAGGGTCATGGAGACGGAGGTCAGGATGTTACGGTCGTCGTCCACAAGCGCGATGGTCTGCTTCATCTGAATGCCCCTCTCTGGGATGGCGATTTGAAATGTGGCAGGCGATTGTGGCCCAACTAGGATGGAGGGTGAACAAATTATGGCAGAGCCCGAAACACCCGATCGGGAGGCCGCGCGCCGGGCCGATCTGTGGCAGGCGCGCTGCCTGCTGCGGGCGGCGCGCAGCGCCACGCTGGGCACGCAAACCGGCGGGCAGCCCTTCACCGCCCTGGTCACGCCAGCCACCGCGCCCGATCTCTCGGTGCTGCTGTGGCTCTCCACGCTGTCCGAGCATACCCGCCATCTGCTGGCCGAGCCGCGCTGTGCCCTGATGGTGATGGGGGAGGCGGAGGGGGCGAACCCGCAAACCGCGCCGCGCCTGACCATCACCGGCCTGGCGGAGCGAATCGAGGATGCGGCCCTGAAGGCGCGCTGGCTCGCGATGCATCCCTATGCCGCGTTGTACGCAGATTTCGGCGATTTCGCGCTGTGGCGCATCCGCCCGGCCGGCGGGCTGTTCGTGGGCGGCTTCGCGCGGGCCACCCGGCTGCGCCAGGCGGATCTGCTGCCGAACGAAGCAGCCGTGGCCCGCATCGCAGCGGCCGAGGCGGATATCGTTTCGCACTGCAATACAGACCATGCCAGCGCCATGGCGGAGCTGGGCGGCGGCGGCGACTGGCGGATGGTGGCGGTGGATACCGATGGCTGCCTGCTCGGGCTGGGCGAGCAGGAGGGGGGCGAGCAGGAGGGGGGCGAGCAGGTGCGCCGCATCGCATGGTCGGCACCCGTGGCGGATGCGGATGGTGTTCGCGCGGAATTGATCGCCCTCCTGCGCCGGGCGCGGCTGCCACGCGGCTGACACAGTCGGGGTCTATGGACCCGTTCCAAGGGGGCCTGTATCACGCCGAAAGGCGCGATGCAGGAAGCCGTGCGTGACGCTTTTCGAGACCGGGAGCAACGTCTTGACCACCAAATCAGGCGCCGACGATTCCAAACGCAATGC
>CANHKG010000177.1 GCA_947460455.1 Rhodospirillales bacterium
ACGTCCCAGCCCTTGTTTTCCTCATAGACGCGCTGGGTGACGGGGACGCGGACGTCGTCGAAGAAGACTTCGTTGAAGTGGTGGCTGCCGTCGATGGAGATGATCGGGCGGACGGTGATGCCGGGCGTCTTCATGTCGATGAGGAGGAAGGAGATGCCTTCCTGCGGCTTGCGGGCCTGGGGGTTGGTGCGGACGAGGGCGAAGATCCAGTCGGCATGGTGGGCGGTGCTGGTCCAGATCTTCTGGCCGTTGACCACGTAGTGGTCGCCATCGAGGACGGCGGAGGTTTTCAGGGAGGCGAGGTCGGAGCCGGAGCCGGGTTCGGAGAAGCCCTGGCACCACCAGATGTCGAGGTTGGCGGTGGGGGCGATGAAGCGTTCCTTCTGCTCCGGCGTGCCGAACTGGATCAGCACCGGGCCGATCATGGTGATGTTGAAGCTGTTCACCTCTGGCGCATGGGCGAGCATGTTCTCGTCCTGGAAGATCATGCGCATGGTGGGCGACCAGGTCTGGCCGCCGTATTCCTGGGGCCATTTGTAGGTGGCCCAGCCCTTCTTGTTCAGGATGCGCTGCCAGGTGACGACATCGGATTTGGTGGGCGGGTAGCCCAGGCGCATGCGTTCCAGGGTTTTGGCCGGGAGGTTTTCGCGGATGAAGGCGCGGACTTCCTGGCGGAAGGCGATCTCTTCCTCGGTGAAGCGCAGTTCCATCGTTTCCTCTTCCCTTGAAGCAGTGGGGCCCCTTGAAGCAGTTGGGGCGTGAGCCGCCGGGGTTCCCGGTGGATCACGCCCCTTTTCAGGCTAGCGGGTCAAGCGATTTACTGGAGCCAGAGGTCCCAGTTGCGGTGGGCGTACCAGGGCTGCCAGCCGCCGACCTTCTTGCTGATGGCGACCGCGCGGCCGGCATCGGAGATCTTGACCAGGTAGGCCTTGCTGCGGATGGCGGTTTCAGCCTCAAGCCAGGCCTTCTTGCGCTCGTTGATGTCGAACGAGGTGAAGAAGCGGCCATAGGGGCCATCCACATCGGGGTCCTTCAGGTTGGTCAGGCCGGTGTGGGTGTAGATCAGCGGGCGCCACTGCTGCGGGCCAAGCAGGGGCTGCGAGCAATAGCCGGTCATGGAGACGTTCCAGCCGCCTTCGCCGCTCTGCAGGGCGTTGGCGTTGGTGATCCAGTCCGTCACGCGCATTTCGACGTTCATGCCGGCGGCCTTCATGGCCTGTTCCAGCACCAGCATCTGGCTGCGCATGTAGGCATAGACGCCGTTGGTGTGGATGATGATCTTCTCACCCTTGTAGCCGGCTTCCTGCAGGAGCTTGCGCGCCTTGGCCGGGTTCTTCTCGTTGTAGTAGGGCTTCATCTGGTCGCCGGTGTAGAACGGGCTGTTCGGATAGAGCAGCGAGGCGTTCTGGCGGGTGACGCTGCTGGAGACTTCGGCCATCTCCTCTGTATCCACCACGGCGGCGATGGCCTGGCGGATCTTCACGTCGCGGGTGATGCCGTTGTCGCCGCGCAGGACGATGGTGTGCATGCAGCCCGGGAAGACCTTCTCGACCACGATATCGGCGCGGCCCTTGAAGAGGTCGATCTGCTCCACCTCGATATCGGCGAGATGGGCGGTGCCGGCCTGCATGGCGGCGACGCGCGTGCCGACCTCGGGCAGGAAGTTGTAGCGCAGCGTGTCGATGTGCACGGTCTTGCGGCCGGCGAAGCCATCCGGGCCCGGGGCGGAGGTGTCGGCGGTGTAGTCATCGAAGCGGCGGAAGGTGACGTGGCTGTCCTTGACCAGTTCGCCGAGGCGGAAGGGGCCGGTGCCGATGGGCGTGATTTCGCGCGCGCCCTTGGCGGCTTCCTCGGCGGGGATGATCGACATCGGGAAGCACGGGGTTTTCATCACGTCCAGCAGGACGGCGGAGCCTTCCTTCAGGTTGATGACGAAGGTGTTGGCATCCGGCGCTTCCATGCTCGACACCTGGGCGAAGACCGGCGCGTTCGGGCTGATCTTGGCGTAGCGCTGCATGGTGGCGAGCACGTCGGCCGAGGACATGGTCTTGCCGTTGTGGAACTTCACGCCCTGGCGCAGCGTGAAGGTGAACTTCTTGCCGTCGGGCGCCACATCGACCTTGCTGGCGAGCATCGGCTTGGCCGAGTAGTCGTCGCCCATCATGACCAGGCTTTCGTACATGTGCATCGCGGTCTCAAGCTGGACCGTGGTGCAGAACATGGCCGGGTCGAAGTGATCCATGCCGGAGACGTGGCCGTGGATGAGGGTGCCGCCCTTCTTGGCCTGGGGGTTGGCGGTTTGGGCAATGGCGGGCGAGGCCAATGCCAAGCCAATGGCGGCCAGGCCAAAGACCCAGGACGATGCAGCCGGTTTCATATTCTTGCTCCCTGTACGGCCGCTGTGGCGGCGTTGCCGGGAGCGTAGAACAGGAAACCGGCTTTTGGGAACAGGTTCGACGCCGATTCATGCCGTCCCGCCCTGATGTTGACCCATGAAGGATGGGTCAACGCGGGACTGCATGAGTCTTTGCTTGGCGCGCGTCCGCCAGCCAGCCCCGCGCGCGATTCCATCCTGCGCAATGGCCTAAGAGTCGGCCTTTGCGCGGGATGGAATCAGGCTCTCTCGATGCGGGTGAGCAGGCAGCCGGGCTTGGCGGTGTGGATGTTGACGAAGCTGGTGCGCGGGTCGGCGAGGGCGCGGGCGAGCGGGGCATCGGCATCCGGGCCTTCGGCGACCTGGCCGAGATCGTAGAGCACCATCTGGTTGGCATCATAGGCGCGGACGGAGACGAGGCTGGTGCGGATGATGGGGGCGAGTTCGTTTTCGCCGGTGTAGGCGGGGCATTCCTGTTCGTGCAGGAAGATGGGGCTGGGGGTCCAGTAGATGCCGGTGGGGCCCGAGAGGCGGTATGAGCCCAGGAGGGCTGCTTCGCCCTTGGCGATGTTCTGCAGGCAGTGGCGGCAGGGGGCGCCGGTGCCGGGGGAGATGGAGCGGCGCAGCGCGTTGCCGAAATCGTCCTGGCCGGTGGCGCGCCAGCGGGCGGCGGTTTCGGTGGGGATGGGGACGCAGCGGAAGCGGGACATGGCGGGCTCCTGGGTGGTGGAGCCCGTTGTAGCCATGGCGCGGATGGAGCGGCCATCCGCGCCTTGCTCTGGCTATTTGAGGGTGCGGCCGCCCCAGAGTTCGAAGGGGCCCATGGGCCAGCGGAAGCAGTCCTTCATCAGCTGGTCCACCTCCTCCTCCGTGCAGATGCCCTCATCCACCACGCGGCGGGATTCGCGGCGGACGGCGGCGTTGATGCGGTTGGCGACGTAGCCCCACTGCTCCGGCTGGTCCTTCACCACGATGGGGTTCTTGTTGCAGCGTTTCGCGAGTTCGCTGACCAGGGCGATGGTTTCATCGGACGTGCTGGGCGCGCGGACGATTTCGGCCATGCGCATCACCGCGCAGGGCTGGGCCCAGTGCCAGCCGACGACCTGGGACGGGCGGCGGGTGGCGTAGGCGAGTGCCGTGATCGGCAGGCCGGCGGAGTTGGAGGTGAGGATGGCGCGCGGCGGGGCGTGTTCGTCCATGTCGCGGAAGACGCGGCATTTGAGGTCGAGATCCTCCGGCACCGCTTCCACGGTGAGGCCGGCTTCGGAGACGGCTTCGGCCAGGGTGGCGACGGGGCGGATGCGGCCGAGCGTGGCGCGGACTTCGTCGGGCGTGAGCTTGCCGCGATCGACGGCGCGGCGCAGGCCGAAGCGGCCATTCTCGATCGTGTCCATGGCGACCGCGAGCTGCGATGGGGTGGCATCGAAGAGGCGGATTTCGCAGCCGGCGGTGGCGATCACCTGGGCGATCTGGGTGCCCATGATGCCGGCGCCGATGACGCCGACGACGGGAAGCGTGCTCATGGGGCGGCCTTCGTGAAGTTGGGGAGCGGGGGGAGGCCTTCGCGCTCACGCCAGGTGACGGTGACGCGGTCGCCGATGGCACACGGCGTGCCGTCGATACCGGTGACGAGGCGGGGGCCTTCATCGAGGTCGATCAGCGCGACCTGATAGGGGGGCTTCAGTTCCGGCAGGAGCTGGACGTGGACAGTGGTGACGGAGTGGACGGTGCCGTGGCCTTTCGTCTCCACCCACTCCAGCGTGTCGGCGTCGCATTCGAGGCAGAAGGGGCGCGGATAGTGCTGGTGATGGCCGCAGGCCTGGCAGCGCTGGACCAGCAGGGCGCGGCGCTGGGCGCCTTCCCAGTAGGGCCAGAGCACCGGGTCGTCGATCTGCATGCGGTCGCTCATGGTGCTTACTCCCGGGCCAGGATGACGGTGCCGGCGGTGGACAGCAGGCCGCCGACGCCGTGGGCGACGCCGATCTTCGCGTTCGGCACCTGGCGCTCGCCGGCCTCGCCGCGAAGCTGGCGGACGGCTTCGATCAGCAGCATCAGGCCGAGTGCGCCGGGGTGGTTGTACGACAGGCCGCCGCCGGAGGTCATGGACGGGAGCTTGCCGCCGGGGCGGAGCACGCCGGATTCGATGAAGGCGCCGCCTTCGCCTTTCTTGCAGAAGCCGAGATCTTCCAGCGCCAGCAGCACGGTGATGGTGAAGCTGTCGTAGGGCTGGAGGATATCGACGTCGGCCGGGGTGATGCCGGCCATGGCGAAGGCTTCCGGGCCGGATTTGGCGGCGGCGGAGATGGTGAGGTCCTTCATCTGGCTGATGTGCCAGTGGGTGTGGCTTTCGGCGGCGCCCAGGATGCGGATGGGCTTCTTCGCCGCGTCCCGCGCGCGTTCGGCGGTGGTGACGATGCAGGCGCCGCCGCCATCGGTGACCAGGCAGATGTCGTTGCGGTGCAGCGGTTCGCTGATCGGGCGGGCGTTGAGGCAATCCTCGATGGTGAGGGGGTCGCGCGACCAGGCCTTGGGGTTCTTCTGGGCCCAGAGGCGGGCGGCCACGGCGATTTCGGCGAGTTGGGCGCGGGTGGTGCCGTATTGGTGCATGTGGCGCGCGGCGATGAGGGCATAGCGGCCGATCGGGCTGGGCAGGCCGTAGGGCACTTCCAGCTGGTGCATGATCGGCACGCCCATGGCAGGCGCCCCGCCGGAGAGGGAGCGGGCGCGGCGGCTGCGCTGGCGGGAGGCGTAGGCGATCAGCGCCACCTCGCAGAACCCGGCCTGGATGGCGGCGATGGCGTGGTGGACCTGGGCTTCGAAGGCGGCGCCGCCAAGATCGGAGCTGTCGGAGAAGCGGGGCTGGATGCCGAGATACTCGGCGACCTGCACGCTGCCTTCCTCGCCCATGTAGTTGACGAAGAGGCCGTCGATATCGCGGCGCTTCAGGCCGGCTTCGGCGAGGGCTTCGCGGGTGGCCTTGGCGACCATCGAGAGTTCGTTTTCGTGCGGGACTTCGCCGAGCGCGGTTTCGGCGACGCCAGTGATGTAGAGGGGGGCGGGCATCGGTTAAGCGACCTTCATGGTTTCGCGTTCGCGGGCGAGCTGGGAGCGGCGGATTTTTCCGGATTGGTCGCGTGGAAGGGCAGGCATGAACTCGTAGGATTCCGGCAGTTTGTAGCTGGTGAGGCGCTGCTTCATCCAGGCGCGCAGCGCGGTTTCGTCGATGTTGGCGCCGGGGCGGGGTTCGACGATGGCGTGGACGGTCTTGCCCAGCTCGTCATGCGGGATGCCGACCACGGCGGCGTCGGCGATATCAGCGTGTTCGGTGAGGGCGGCTTCGACCTCCGCCGGGTAGATGTTGGCGCCACCGCGGATGATGAGGTCCACGCGGCGATCGGAGAGGAACAGGTAGCCTTCGGGATCGAGGTAGCCCATGTCGCCGACGCTGATGAAACCGTCTGGCGTGGTCTTGGTGGGCGGGGAGCCGATGTAATAGTAGGTCGGCTCCGGGTGGCAGGCGGGGCGGAAGAAGATCTCGCCGACTTCGCCCTGCGGGACATCGTTGAAGCTGTCATCGAGGATTTTCAGCTCCGCGCCGGCGGGCTTGCCGACGCTGCCGGGGTGGAGGAGCCATTCGTCGCCGCGGATGAGGCAGGCGCCGGCGGCTTCGCTGGAGCCGAAGGCTTCCATCACCTTCTCCGGTGCCGTCAGTTCGATCCAGCGGTGCTTGAGCCAGGGCGGGCATGGGGCGGCGGTGACGAAGATCGATTCGATACTGGAAAAGTCGCGGCGATCCACATCCGGCAGACGGACGATGCGCATCATCATGGTGGGCGCGAGGAAGCCGAACTGGATGCGGTGGCGTTCGATGAGGTCCATCGCCAGGGCGGCGTCGTAGCGTTCCATCACCACGATGTGGTGCTCGTCGAATATCCCGTAGTGGGACCAGGAGAAGGGCGAATTGTGGTAGAGCGGGCCGGCGACGAGCTGGACCTGGCCGGGGCGCATGCCGACATTGGCGCCGAGCAGTGTGTCCCCCACGGCGCGGGCCCAGGGCTTGGGGTCGACGATGATCTTGGAGCGGCCGGTGGAGCCGCCGGAGCCGATCGCCTTGCCGGGATGGGCGGTGATGTCGGGCAGTTCGGAGGCATCGCTGGTGGCGTGGCGCAGGGCGGTGATGTCGGATTTGCGGAGATCGGCGTCGTCGCGGTCGGCGATGACGAGCTTGTTCTCGACCAGGCTGGTGATGCCCTGAAACTCGATATCCGGCATGCGCGGGGACAGCGGCAGGGTGCAGGCGCCGAGTTTCCAGGCGCCGTAGGCGGCGGCGTAGTGCTCCAGGCTGTTGTAGATGCCGATGCAAAGCATCGAGGTGGCATCAAGGCCTTTGGAGGCGAAGAGGCGGGCGGCGCGGTTGGACCAGGCTTCGAGCTCGGCGTAGGTGAGCGTGTCCTCCGTGCCGTCCTGCTTGGCCAGGGTGATGACGGTGGCGTTGGGCTTCTCGGCGGCAAGCTCCGTGAGGCGGCGGCCGAAGGAGACGATACGGGGCTGGCTCATGGGACGGCCTTCAGGTTCTCGCGTTCGCGGGCGAGCTGCGAGCGGCGGATTTTCCCCGATTGGTCGCGGGGAAGTTGCGCCATGAACTCGTAGCTCTCGGGCATCTTGTAGGTGGTGAGGCGCTGTTTCATCCAGCCGCGCAGGGCGGTTTCGTCCGGCGCGATGCCGGGGCGGGGTTCGACGATGGCGTGGACGGTCTTGCCGAGTTCGTCGTGCGGCAGGCCGATGACGGCGACGTCCGCCACGTCGGGGTGTTCGGAGAGAGCGGCTTCCACTTCCGCGGGGTAGATGTTGGCGCCGCCGCGGATGATGAGGTCCACCCGGCGGTCCGACAGGAACAGGTAGCCCTCGGGATCGACGTAGCCCATGTCGCCGACGCTGACGAAGCCGTCTGGCGTGGTTTTGGCGGGTGGGGCGCCGATGTAGCGGTAGGTGGGTTCCGGATGGACGAAGGGGCGCATGAAGATCTCGCCGACTTCGCCCTGCGGGAGTTCGCGGAAGTCTTCGTCCAGGATCTTCATCTCGGCGTTGGCGGGGCGGCCGACGGAGCCGGGGTGTTGCAGCCATTCATCGCCGCGGATGCGGCAGCTGCCGACGGCTTCCGTGGCGCCGAAGCCTTCCATGAGTTTTTCCGGTGCGGTCAGCTCCATCCAGCGGCGCTTGAGCCAGGGCGGGCATGGGGCTGCGGTTTGGTAGACGCATTCGATGCTGGAGAGGTCGCGCGCCTCGATATCCGGCAGGCGGACGATGCGCTGCATCATGGTGGGGGCCAGGAACATGAACTGGCAGCGGTATTTCTCGATCATGTCCACGGCGCGGGCGGCATCGAAGCGCTCCAGGACGATCAGATGGTGCTCGTCGAACAACCCGCTATGGCCCCAGGAGAATGGGGAGTTGTGGTAGAGCGGGCCGGCGACGAGTTGCACCTGGCCGGTGCGGAAGGCGACGTTCCCTGGCTGGTTGGCGCGGTTGCCGGGGATGCGGGCCCAGGGCTTGGGGTCGACGATGATCTTGGAGCGGCCGGTGGAGCCGCCGGAGCCGATCGCCTTGCCGGGGTTGGCGGTGATGTCCGGCAGGGGCGATGCGTCGGTGTCGGCGTGGCGCAGCGCGGTGAGGTCGGCGAGGCCGAGTTGCGCGCCCGGGCGGTCGGCGATGACCAGCTTGCGGTCCAGCAGGCCGGTGATGCCATCGAACTCGAGGTCGGGCATCTTGGGCGACAGCGGCAGGGTGCAGGCGCCGAGTTTCCAGGCGCCGTAGGCGGCGGCGTAGTGTTCCAGGCTGTTCCAGATGCCGATGCAGACCATGGTTTGGGCATCGACGCCGTTGGCGGCCAGCAGCCGGGCGGCGCGGTTGGACCAGCGTTCCAGCTCGGCCCAGGAGAGCGTGTCTTCGCTGCCGTCCTGGCGGGCCAGGGTGATGGCGGTGCGGTCTCCGAACTGGGCGGCCAGGTCGGTCAGTCGCCGCCCGAAGGAAACCTCAGCCACCATCAATCTCGCTCCTCATGTCTTCAGTGCTTCACGCAGCTTCGCCGAACTGCGCGGGGCGCGTTCGCTGGTGGGGATGGGAGCTTCGCCGATGATGCGCTCCGCTTCCAGCCGGTTCAGCTCTGATTCCGGCAGGGCAAGGATCCGGGTGAGCACGTCGCGGGTGTATTGGCCCAGCGTGGGGGCGGGCGAGCGGATGGCGTAGGGCTGGGCGTTCTCGCGGAAGGCGGGGGTGGGCTGCCAGTGCTTGCCGAGGATCGGGCGGTCGATTTCCTGCCAGAATCCGCGGGCGAGCAGGTGGGTTTCGCCGGTGATCATCTCGTTGAAGCCGCGGGCGACACCGGCGGCGATGCCGGCGTGCTGCAGGGTGGCCATGGCGTCGTCGGGCGCCTGCGTCTCGGTCCAGTTGGTGATGGCTTGCTCGATGCGGTCTTCATCGGCGCGGCGGCCTGCGGCGGTGGCGAGGCGCGGGTCGTCGGAGAGGTCTGGGCGGCCGATCACCTTGCAGAGGCGGCGGAAGGCATCGTCGGTTGTGACGGCGATCACCACCCAGGCGTCGGCGCCCTTGCAGCGGAAGACGCCGTGCGGGACGAAGAGCGGGTGGCGGTTGCCCCAGCGCTTCGGCGCTTTGCCGGTGGTGGACTGGGCGATGAGGCCGGAGGCGGCGAGCGGGAACATGCATTCGACCTGGCTGAGGTCGATCAGCTGGCCGCGCCCGGTGCGTTTCTTGTGGAGCAGGGCGGCGATGAGGGCGGCGCCGGCGTTGAAGCCGCCATTGGGGTCGCCTCCGGCGACGTGGTTCATAGTCGGTGGCCAGCCCTCCGCGCCGGTGATGCTGGGCAGGCCGGAGCCCTGTTCCAAGGTGGAGCCATAGGCGCGGGTTTCGGCCCAGGCGGTGCCGGCGGCGTAGGCGGGCATGGTGACCATCACCAGGCCCGGCTTGAGCTTCACCAGGGCGGAGTAGTCCAGGCCCAGCTTGGGCAGCACGCCCTGGGAGTAGTTCTCCACCACGGCATCGGCGGTCATCACCAGCTTGCGGGCGAGGTCGGCGCCGTCGGGGCGGGTGAGGTCGAGCGTGATGCCGTGCTTGTTGCGGTTGAGCGCGTTGAAGTTGAGGCGGGTTTCGAACACCCAGTCCTTGATCGACTGGGCGGAGTAGTCGTGGCCGCGCCACCAATCGGGGTAAGCGCGGCCTTCGATCTTGATGACCTCGGCGCCAAGGTCGGCCATCTGGCGGGTGGTGAGCGGGCCGGCCCAGCCCATGGCCATGTCCACGATGCGCAGGCCGGCGAGGGGAAGGCCGCTGGCAGCGGGGGATGCGGCGCGCGGGCGCGGTTCCGGCAGGGGCAGCGCGTTGTCCGCGCCGGCCAAGGGCGCGGTGCCGGTGGCGGCGGGCGGGGTTTCGTTGAGGTGCTGCGGGATGACCGGGGCCTGGAACGCGGCATCGCCGATCCGCACCGTGCCGAAGGCGCCGCGGCCCTGGTGCACCGGCTCGGCCAGCAGCTGGGCCATGCTGGGCACCTCCACCAGCGGAATGCGGCGGCGCAGGCCTTCCTCGAACCATTCGCGGGCGGTGCGGGTTTTCAGGATCGGCATGTAGATCGCCTCCAGTTCCTCGGCGGCTTCGAGGCGCTGGGGGGAGGTGAGGTAGCGCGGCTCCTCGGCGAGGTCGCGACGGCCGATCAGGTCGCACCAGTTGCGCCACTGGTCGGGCGTGAGCACGGTGATGCCGAGCCAGCCTTCGCGGCACTCGTAGCAGCCCATCGGGAAGGTGGGGTGCCAGCGGTTGATGCCGCGGCGCTGCTCCGGCGGACCGGGGCTGAAGGTGATGACGGCCTGGTATTCCGTGATGACCGTGTTCGCATCCTGCGCGCTGATCTCGAACATGCGGCCGGCGCTGCCGGACCAGAGGGCGGCGCAGGCGGCAATGAAGGCGTTGAGGCCCTGCGGCGCGAAGCCCTGGTATTCCGGCATCATGGCCGGGTGGGCGACCGGACCGGTGTTCTTCACCAGGCCCGCGAGTGCCCGCATCGTGCTGTCGGTGGCGGCGTAGTCGCGGTAGGGGCCGCTGAGGCCGAACCAGCTGAGCGAGACGATGTGCAGGTTGGGGTGGGCGGCGCGCAGGGCGGCGTGGCCGGTAGTGGGATCGAGCTGTTCGGCCACGGGGCGGCCATCGAGCAGCACGTCGCTGGCGGCAAGGGTGGCGGCGATGCGCTCCGGCGTGGCGGTGAGGCCGCGCTTGTTGGTGTTGAGCCAGGCGAACCAGCCGCTTTCATGCTGGCCGGGGCCGACTTCCACCAGGGGAGGCAGGTGGCGGAGCGCGTCTCCGCACTCGGCCTCCAGCTTGAACACTTCGGCGCCGAGATCGGCGAAGAGCTTGCCGGCATAGGCGAGCCCTGCCCCTTCACCAAGCTCCGCCACGCGGATGCCGGCAAGGGCCGTCCGTTGCGCTGCGCTCATTGGCGCCTCCTCCCTTTGGTGGGCGTTGTCTCTGGCTAGACGTCCAGGATGGCGACGGCCTGGCCTTCCTCGACCGCGTCGCCCTCGCCGACCAGGATCGCCTTCACCGTGCCGGCCTTGGGGGCATCGATGGGGATCTCGGTCTTCATGGATTCCAGGATGATGAGGGTGGCTTCGGCGTCCACCG
>CANHKG010000178.1 GCA_947460455.1 Rhodospirillales bacterium
GCGTTCCTCGGTGCGGCCGAAGATATCGAGCCTGGTGCCGCGCAGGGTGCGGAAGTGTTGCAGGAGCGAAAAGGCCTTCAGCATCCAGGGGCCGTAGGTTTTCTTGATCATCTGGCCGGTGTGCGGGTCCCGCTGGGCCAGGAGCGGGGGGGCCAGGTGGAATTCGAGGCGCTTGGGGTCTTCGAACTGGGCGGCGAGGGAGGCCTTGAATTCCGGCGAGGCGTAGAGGCGGGCGACCTCGTATTCGTCCTTGTAGGCGAGGAGCTTGTGGTAGCCCTTCGCCACCGCCTCGGTGAGGGCGGTGTTGCCGGAGAACATGCGGCCTTCGACTTCGCGGACGCGTTCGACAAGGGCGCGGTAGCGGCGGGCGTAGCGCTTGGACTGGTACTGGACGAGGTGGGCTTCGCGGGTGGCGATGATGTCTTCCAGCGTGACGGGCTCGGGCTTTTCCGTGCTGAGGCCGGCGGCGGTTTGGACGCGGGGGAGGTCGTGGGCGGCGCAACGGCCCCAGGTGAAGGCGGCCTTGTTGGCTTCCACCGCGGTGCCGTTGAGCTCGATGGCGCGCAGGAGGCTATCGAGGCTGAGGGGGACGAGGCCTTTCTGCCAGGCGTAGCCGAGGAGGAAGGGGTTGGTGGCGATGCTGTCGCCCATCAGCGCGGTGGCGATTGCGGTGGCGTCGAACTGATCGAGCGCCGACTGGCCGATGGCCTGGGCGATGCTGCGGCGGAGTTGGATGCTGGGGAGGCGCACCGTGGTGTCCAGCACGAAATCGCCGCTGGGGGTTTCGTAGGTGTTGAGCACGGCGTGGGTGACGCCCTGGGCGTAGGTGGCCAGTGAATCCTTGCTGGCGGCGACGACCATGTCGCAGGCGAGGAGGAGGTCGGCGCCCATGCGGCTGACCTTGAGGCCGTGGAGGTTGGATTCTGTTTCGGACAGGCGGATGTGGCTGGTGACGCCGCCGGCTTTCTGGCTGAGGCCGGTTTGGTCGAGGACGGTGACGTGCTTGCCGTCCAGGTGCGCGGCCATGCCGATGAGGGCGCCGATGGTGACGATCCCTGTGCCGCCGATGCCGGTGACGAGGATGTTCCAGGGGCGGGTGAGCGGCTGCTGGGCCGGCATGGGAAGCTCGAAGGCTTCCGGGGTGACGCGGGCGCGCTTTTTCGGCTCGGCGCCGTGGACGGTGACGAAGCTGGGGCAGAAGCCATCCGAGCAGGAGAAATCCTTGTTGCAGGTGGACTGGTCGATGACGCGCTTGGTGCCGAGCGGGGTTTCCAGCGGTTGGACGGAGAGGCAGTTCGACGCGCGGGAGCAGTCGCCGCAGCCTTCGCAGACGGCGGCGTTGATGAAGGTGCGCTTTGCGGGGTCGGGGAAGGTGCCGCGCTTGCGGCGGCGGCGCTTTTCGCTGGCGCAGGTCTGGTCGTAGACGAGGACGGTGCAGCCCGGGGTGTCGCGCAGGCGGCGGGAGATGAGGTCGAGGTCGCGGCGGTGGTGGACTTCGGTGCCGGGGGCGAGGTCCTTCACGTCCTCGTACTTTTCCGGCTCGTCGGTGACGACGACGATGGTTTTCACGCCCTCGGCGGCGACCTGGCGGGTGATGTGGGGGACGGTGATCTGGCCGTCCACCGGTTGGCCGCCGGTCATGGCGACGGCGTCGTTGAAGAGGATCTTGTAGGTGATGTTGACGCCGGCGGCGACGCTGGCGCGGACGGCCATGTAGCCGGAGTGGAAATAGGTGCCGTCGCCCATGTTGGCGAAGACGTGGTTTTCCTCGGTGAAGGGGGCCTGGCCGGACCAGGCGACGCCTTCGCCGCCCATCTGGCTGAAGCTGTCGGTGCTGCGGTCCATCCAGACGGCCAGGGTGTGGCAGCCGATGCCGCCGAGGGCGCGGGAGCCGTCGATGACCTTGGTGGAGGAGTTGTGCGGGCAGCCGGAGCAGAAATAGGGGCGGCGCAGGGCGGCGACTTCGGCTTTCGCGATGGCATCGAGGTTGTCGCGCAGGCGGGCGGCGTGGGCTTGCAGCTTTTCGGAATCGGCGTAGCGGGCGATGCGGGGGGCGATGGCGAGTGCGATCTCGGCGCTGGTGAATTCGCCGTGGGCCTTGAGCATGGCGGTGCCGTCGGCGTTGCGCTTGCCGAGGACGCGGGGGCGATCCGGCGCGTCGTAGAGGATGTCGCGGATCTGCTGTTCGATGAGGGGGTGCTTTTCCTCGACGACGACGATTTCTTCGAGGCCGCGGGCGAATTTGCGGATGGTCTCGGGGTCGATGGGCCAGGTGAGGGCGAGCTTGAGGAGGCGGACGCCCGGGGGTTCGGGCATGCCGAGATCGGCGAAGGCCTGGCGGGTGTCGTGGTAGGATTTGCCGGAGGTGACGATGCCGAGGCGGACGCCGATGGGGTTGAGGATGGTGCGGTCCAGCCCGTTGGCGCGGGCGTAGCGCTGGGCTTCCGGCAGGCCGATGGCGATGGTGCGGGCTTCCTGGTCCAGCGGCAGGGCGGGGATGCGGCCGCCGACATCGGAGAGGCGCAGGCCGGCATCGGGGTGCGGGCCATCGGGCAGGATGATGCGGAAATCCGGCAGGTCGAAGGCGACGGAGGCGGATGAATCCATCACGTCGCCGACCAGCTTGAAGCCGATCCAGCGGCCGGACCAGCGCGACATGGCCCAGCCGTGCAGGCCGAACTGGAGAATGTCGGTGATGTCCGACGGGACCAGGATGGGCATGTGGGCCGCGGTGAGGGCCAACTCGCTCTGGTGCGGGACGGTGGAGGATTTGCAGCCGTGGTCGTCCCCGGCCATGACGAGGACGCCGCCGTGGCGGGCGGTGCCGGCGTAGTTGGCGTGGCGGAAGACATCGCCGGAGCGATCGACGCCGGGGCCCTTGCCGTACCAGTAGGCGAAGACGCCGTCGTATTTGGCGGTTTGCAGGTGCGGGAGTTGCTGGGTGCCCCAGATGGCGGTGGCGGCCAGCTCCTCATTCACGCCGGGGCGGAAGACGATGTGGGCTTCCTCGATGCGCTTCTTGGCGTTCCACATCTGGATGTCGACGCCGCCGAGCGGGGAGCCGCGGTAGCCCGAGATGTAGCCGGCGGTGTTGAGGCCGGCGGCGACATCGAGCTGGCGTTGCAGCAGCGGGAGGCGGACGAGCGCCTGCGAGCCGGTGAGGAAGAACCGGTCGGAGCCAACCTGGTACTTGTCGTCCAGCGTGACCGTGGAGTGCTTCATGGCCGTGGCCCCCTCGCGTATGCGCGATGATATGGCATTGGTGCTGACCTATTCAAGCGGGATCGAGCAGCACGAGTTCGATCCCTTCGGCGACCATCTCCCCTTCGGCGCAGCGCAGGGCGGCGACGGTGCCGGGGGCGGCGGCGGTGAGGGGGAGTTCCATCTTCATCGCCTCCAGAACCAGGAGGGTTTGGCCCTTGGCGACGGTGTCGCCCTGTTGGACGAGGAGGCGGGCGACGCGGCCGGGGATGGGGGAGATGACGCGCCCTGCCCCGGCGCTGGCGGCTTCGGGCGGGGCGTGGGGGTCGATTTCCTCGATGATGTGGTTGGCGCCGTCCAGCACGGCCGTGAGGCGGGGCGGGGCGGCGATGACGGTGGCGCGGGCGGCGGTGCCGTCCAGGCGGTAGAGCGAGGCGGCGTCGTGGTGAGCGGTGTGCTGGATGCTGTCCCATTCCAGGTACCAGCCGCCGTTGGGGGCGGGGTGGGCGGTGATTTCGGTGGTTTCGCCCTGGTGGCGCAGGAAGAGGGTTTGGTGGCCCGGCAGGTTGGGGCGCCAGCTATCCTGGGCGGACCAGGGGGAGTGGGGGTCGCCTGGGATGATGGCGGATTGGGACCGGGTGTTGAGGATGGTCAGCGCGGCGGCGGCCAGGGCGAGGTCGGGCGTGGTGGCGGTGCCGTCCAGCAGTTCCGGGTGGCGGGCGATGAGGCCGGTGTCGAAGGTGCCGCCGGCGAAGGCGGGGTGGGTGGCCAGGGCGCGCAGCAGGGGGAGGTTGGTTTGGACGCCGACGACCTCGGTTTGGGCGAGGGCCTGGGAGAGGCGGGCCAGGGCGGCACGGCGGTCTGGCGCGTGGACGATCAGCTTGGCGATCATCGGGTCGTAATCGGGCGTGATGGTGTCGCCGGGGCGGACGCCGCTGTCGATGCGGATGCCTTCGGGGAGTTTCAGGTGGGAGAGGGTGCCGACGGAGGGGAGGAAGTTGCGGGCGGGGTCTTCGGCGTAGAGGCGGACTTCGATGGCGTGGCCCTGGATGCCGAGTTGGTTCTGGGTGAGCGGGAGGGGTTCGCCGGCGGCGATGCGGAGTTGCCATTCGACCAGGTCCAGCCCCGTGATGGCTTCGGTGACGGGGTGTTCGACCTGGAGGCGGGTGTTCATTTCCATGAAGTGGAAGGAGTCGCCCTCGGCGATGAATTCGACCGTGCCGGCGCCGACGTAATTCACGGCGCGGGCGGCGGCGATGGCGGCTTCGCCCATGGCGTGGCGCATCGTGGTGGTCATGCCCGGGGCCGGCGCTTCCTCGATGATCTTCTGGTGGCGGCGCTGGATGGAGCAATCGCGTTCGAAGAGGCTGACGGTGTTGCCGTGCGTGTCCGCGAAGACCTGGATTTCGATGTGGCGGGGGCGGGTGAGGTATTTTTCGACCAGGACGCGGTCGTCGCCGAAGCTGGAGCGGGCTTCGCGTTGGGCGCCTTCGAGGGCGGCGGGGAAGTCGGTGGCGGATTCCACCACGCGCATGCCTTTGCCGCCGCCGCCGGCTGAGGCCTTGATGAGGACGGGGTAGCCGATGCTGTCCGCGGCGGATTGCAGGGTGGGGAGGTCCTGCGCTTCGCCGTGGTAGCCCGGCACGAGGGGGACGCCGGCTTCGGCCATGAGGGCCTTGGCTTGCGACTTGCCGCCCATGGCGCGGATGGCGGCGGGCGGGGGGCCGACGAAGATGAGGCCGGCGGCAGCGCAGGCTTCGGCGAAGGCGGCGTTTTCGGAGAGGAAGCCGTAGCCGGGGTGGATGGCTTGCGCGCCGCTGATGCGGGCTGCTTCGAGGATGGCTTCGATGCGCAGGTAGGAGTCGCGCGGGGCGGCGGGGCCGATGCGGTGGGCAACATCTGCCATGGCGACGTGCTGGGCGTTCGCATCGGCATCGGAATGGACGGCGATGGTGCGCAGGCCCATGCGGCGGGCGGTGCGGATGATGCGGCAGGCGATTTCGCCGCGATTGGCGATGAGGAGCTTGGTGAACATCGCCATCACATCCGGAACAGGCCGAACTTGGTCGGCGCGATGGGGGCGTTCAGGGCGGCGGAGAGGCCGAGGCCGAGGACGCGGCGGGTGTCGATCGGGTCGATGATGCCGTCATCCCACAAGCGGGCGGTGGCGTAGGTGGGGTGGCCCTGGGTTTCGTATTGGTCTCGGATTGGTTGCTTGAAGGCGTCCTCCGCTTCGGCGGGCCAGGTTTCGCCTTTGGCTTCCATGTTGTCGCGGCGGATGGTGGCCATGACGCTGGCGGCCTGTTCGCCGCCCATGACGGAGATGCGGGCGTTGGGCCACATCCAGAGGAAGCGCGGGTCGTAGGCGCGGCCGCACATGCCGTAATTGCCGGCGCCGAAGCTGCCGCCGATGACGACGGTGAATTTGGGGACGTTGGCGGTGGCGACGGCGGTGACCATCTTGGCGCCGTCTTTCGCGATGCCGCCGTTCTCGTATTTGCGGCCGACCATGAAGCCGGTGATGTTCTGCAGGAAGACGAGCGGGATGCCGCGCTGGGCGCAGAGCTCGATGAAATGGGCGGCCTTCTGGGCGGATTCGCTGAACAGGATGCCGTTGTTGGCGACGATGCCGACCGGGTAGCCCCAGATATGGGCGAAGCCGGTGACCAGGGTGGTGCCGTAGAGTTTCTTGAATTCGTCGAGTTCGCTGTCGTCGACGATGCGGGCGATGATTTCGCGCACGTCGTAGGGGCGGCGGCGGTCGGCGGGGATGATGCCGTAGATCTCTTCGGGGTTGTGGCGCGGGGGGAGTGGCGCGCGGATCGCGAGGTTGGGGGATTTGGTGGTGTTGAGGGTGGCGACGATGCGGCGGGCGATGCCCAGCGCGTGGGCGTCGTTCTCGGCGAAGTGGTCGGCGACGCCGGAGATGCGGGTGTGGACATCGGCGCCGCCAAGATCCTCCGCGGTGACGATTTCGCCGGTGGCGGCTTTCACCAGCGGGGGGCCGCCGAGGAAGATGGTGCCTTGGCCTTTGACGATGATCGACTCATCCGACATGGCGGGCACGTAGGCGCCGCCGGCGGTGCAACTGCCCATGACGACGGCGATCTGGGCGATGCCCTCCGCCGACATCTGGGCCTGGTTGAAGAAGATGCGGCCGAAATGGTCGCGATCGGGGAAGACCTCGTCCTGGTTGGGGAGGTTGGCGCCGCCGGAATCCACCAGATAGAGGCAGGGGAGGCGGTTCTGGCGGGCGATATCTTGCGCGCGCAGGTGCTTCTTGACGGTGACGGGGAAGTAGGTGCCGCCCTTCACCGTGGCGTCGTTGCAGACGATGACGCATTCGCGGCCGGAGACGCGGCCGATGCCGGTGATGATGCCGGCTGAGGGGACCTCGTTGCCGTACATCCCGTGGGCGGCGAGTTGGGAGAACTCCAGGAAGGGCGTGCCGGGGTCGAGCAAGGCTTCGATGCGCTGGCGGGGGAGGAGCTTGCCGCGGGAGAGGTGGCGCTTGCGGGCGACCTCGCCGCCGCCGAGGGCGATTTTTTCGGCGTGGGAACGAATTTCGGCGACCTGCTCGCGCATGGATTGGGCGTTGGCGGCGAAGTCTGCCGAGCGGGGGTCGATGGTGGTGGGGAGGGCGGTCATTGGCGGTGTGCCTGGGGGGAAGGAAGAGAAGCGAAGGGGACACAGAGGACACCGAGGGCCACAGAGAGCACAGAGAAGACAGGCCTCTCGGTGCTCTCTGTGCCCCCTCTGTGGTCTCTGTGACCCCTTGCTTTTGCTTTCCTCATTGCGGCGCGCATCAGGCGGTTTCCCGGAACAGCTCGCGGCCGATGAGCATGCGGCGGATTTCGCTGGTGCCGGCGCCGATTTCGTAGAGCTTCGCGTCGCGGAGCAGGCGGCCGGTGGGGTAGTCGTTGATGTAGCCGTTGCCACCGAGGGTTTGGATGGCTTCAAGCGCCATCCAGGTTGCTTTTTCGGCGCTGTAGAGGATGGCGCCGGCGGCGTCTTTTCTTGTGGTGCGGCCGCGGTCGCAGGCTTTTGCCACGGCGTAGACGTAGGCGCGGGCGGCGTTCATCACCGTGTACATGTCGGCGATCTTGCCTTGCATCAGCTGGAATTCGCCGATGGCCTGGCCGAACTGGTGGCGGTCGTGGATGTAGGGCAGCACCACGTCCATGCAGGCCTGCATGATTCCCAGCGGGCCGCCGGAGAGGACGACGCGTTCGTAGTCCAGGCCGCTCATCAGGACCCCTACCCCGCCATCGAGCCGGCCGAGGATGTGGCTGGCGGGGACTTCGACGTTGTCGAATACCAACTCGCCAGTGTTGGAGCCGCGCATGCCGAGCTTGTCCAGCTTCTGGGCGCAGGTGAAGCCGGGCATGCCTTTCTCGATCAGGAAGGCGGTGATGCCGCGCTGGTGGGCTTCGGGGTTGGTTTTGGCATAGACGACCAGCACGTCGGCATCAGGGCCGTTGGTGATCCAGAACTTGGTGCCGTTGAGGACGTAGCCGTCGCCCTTGGGCTCCGCCTTGAGGCGCATGGAGACGACATCGGAGCCGGCGCCGGGCTCGCTCATGGCGAGCGCGCCGATGTGCTCACCGTTGATGAGTTTGGGGAGGTACTGGCGCTTCTGCGCCTCTGTGCCGTTGCGGCGGATCTGGTTGACGCAGAGGTTGCTGTGGGCGCCGTAGGAGAGTCCCACGGAAGCCGAGGCGCGGCTGATCTCCTCCATGGCGATGGTGTGGGCGACGTAGCCCATGCCGGCGCCGCCGTACTCCTCCTCCACCGTGAGGCCGAGCACGCCGAGTTCGCCCATCTTGCGCCAGAGATCGTTGGGGAACTCGTTGCTGCGGTCGATCTCGGCTGCGCGGGGGGCGATTTCGGCTTCGGCGAAGCGGCGGACGCTGTCGCGCAGCATGTCGATCTCTTCGCCGAGGTCGAAATCGAGGCCGTATTCGGTGTTGCTGGCCATGGGTGATGCCCTCTTTAGAAAGAATGTTCTTTTTTGAAAAAAAGAACCAAAAAACTTTTGTCCATTTGTGCCCGGGCTAGCCCCGGCGCAAGTGAATGAAGTTTTTTTGCTTCTTTTTGTTCACAAAAAGAAGATTCTTGCTTCATGCCTTGAGCTCCGGGAAATCATCCTCGCGGAACTCGCCCTGGGCGCGCTCGGCTCGGGCGTTCTCCGATTGGCGCAGTTCCACACGGCGAATTTTGCCGGAGATGGTTTTCGGCAGGTCGGAGAATTCCAGGCGGCGGATACGCTGGAAGGGGGCCAGGCGTTCGCGGCAGTGGCGGAAGATGGAGAGGGCGGTTTCCGGGGAGCCGTTCGAGCCTTGGGCCAGGACGATATAGGCCTTGGGGACGGCGAGGCGGATGGGGTCGGGCGCCGGGACGACGGCGGCTTCGGCGACGGCGGGGTGTTCGATGAGGACGGATTCCAGCTCGAACGGGGAGATGCGGTAGTCGCTGGCCTTGAAGACGTCATCGGCGCGGCCGATGAAGGTGAGGTAGCCGTCGGCGTCGCGGCTGGCGACGTCTCCGGTGCGGTAGACGTCTTTTCCGAGGGGTTGGAAGGTGCCGTCCTCGTTCTGGTAGCCGAGCATGAGGGAGGGGGGCTTGGCATCCAGCGAGATGCAGACTTCGCCTTCGTTGGCGTCCTCGTCCTGTGTGTTCAGCAGGCGCATGCGGTAGCCTGGCATGGGAACGCCCATGGAGCCGGGCTTGACCTTGAGGCCGGGCGGGTTGCCGATCTGGGCGGTGGTTTCGGTCTGGCCGTAGACGTCGCGGATGGTGATGTGCCAGGCGGCTTCGACCTGGTCCATGACTTCGGGGTTGAGGGGTTCGCCGGCGGAGAGGAGCTCGCGCAGGGACATCTTCCAGGATTTGAGGTCTTCCTGGATGAACATGCGCCAGACGGTGGGCGGGGCGCAGAGGGAGGTGACCTTGTGTGCGGCCAGGGCGTCCAGCATCGCCTTCGCGTTGAAGCGAGGCTGGTTGAGGATGAAGATGGTCGCACCCGCGAGCCAGGGGGTGAAGAAGCAGGACCAGGCGTGCTTGGCCCAGCCGGGGGAGGAGATGTTGAGGTGCTTGTCGCCGGGCTGGAGGCCGAGGGCGAACATGGTGGAGAGGCTGCCGACCGGGTAGCTCTGGTGGCTGTGCAGCACCAGCTTCGGCTTCGCAGTGGTGCCGGAGGTGAAGTAGAGCAGCAGCGGGTCGGTGGCGTGGGTGGGGCCGTCGGGTGTGAAGGTTGCCGCGCCGGTGTGGAGGGTTTCGTAGGCGGTCCAGCCCGGGGGGGCTTCGCCCACGGCGATGCGGGTGGCCTGGGGGTCGAGGCCTTCGAACTTGGCGCAGTCGGCGGTGGCGGCGACGATGTGCTTGACGCGGCCGCGGGCGAGGCGGTCGGCGAGGTCGGGCTTGTTCAGCAGGGTGGAGGTGGGGACGACGACGGCGCCGAGCTTGATGGCGGCGAGCATCACTTCCCACAACGGGACGACGTTGCCGAGCATGAGCAGGATGCGGTCGCCGCGCTTCACGCCGAGGGCGCGCATGGCGTTGGCGACGCGGTTGGAGCGTTCGGAGAGCTGGGCGAAAGTAAGGGTGGCGGCACCCTCGCCTTCGATCTGGAGCGCGGGGTTGTGGGCCAGGGGGCCGTTGGCGAGCTCGGCGTCGAACCAATCGAGCGCGAAGTTGAACTTGTCCATCACCGGCCAGCGGAAATCGCGGTAGGCGGTGGCGTAGTCGGTTCGGTGGTCGAACAGGAACTGGCGGGCCTGCTTGAAGGCTTCGAGGCTCATCTTTCGGCTCCCTTCAGGCCAGGTCGGTGCGGAACTTGGCGCCGAGCCATTGGGCGATGATGGAGAAATCCCGGTCGCCGTGGCCGTCTTCCAGCATGGCTTCGAAGATGCGGGTGGTGTGGGCGCCCAGCGGGGTTGGGGCGCCACCGGCTTCGGCGGCTTCCTGGGCGAGGCGGAGGTCCTTCACCATCAGCTTGGTGGCGAAGCCCGGCGCGTAGTCGCGGTTGGCCGGCGTGGTGGGAACCGGGCCGGGGACGGGGCAGTAACCGGTGAGGGCGAAGCTCTGGCCGGTGCTGGGGGCGACGATGTCGAACATCTTCTGGCGCGAGAGGCCGAGGCGTTCGGCCATGGCGAAGGCTTCCGACACGCCGATCATGTTGATGGCGAGCATCATGTTGTTGCAGGCCTTGGCGACCTGGCCGCTGCCGGCGGGGCCGGCGTGGATGATGGCGCGGCCCATGCCTTTCAGGAGGGGCTCGGCGGCGGCGAAGCCGGCCTCGGTGCCGCCGACCATGAAGGTGAGGGTGCCGGCGGCAGCGCCGGCGGTGCCGCCGGAGACGGGGGCATCCAGGAACTCGATGCCCTTTTCCGCGGCATCCGCGCCGACCGACTTGGCGGTGGCGACGTCGATGGTGGAGCTGTCGATGATCAGTTTCGTGCGCGGGGAGATGCTGGCGAGGATGCCGCCCTGCCCCGTGCACACGTCCGCCACGTGCTTGCCGGTGGGGAGCATGGTCACGACGGCGTCCACATCGGCCACCGCTTGCGCGATGGTGGTTGCCGTCTCCCCGCCATTGGCGCGGTGGGCGGCCAGGACGGTTTCGTTGAGGTCGAAGCCGATGACCTGGTGGCCGGCCTTGAGCAGGTTGGTGGCCATGGGCAGGCCCATGTTGCCCAGGCCGATAAGTGCGACTTTCATGCTGCCTCCAGCAGTTTCCGCGCGATGATGACGCGCATGATTTCGTTGGTGCCTTCCAGGATGCGGTGCACCCGGAGGTCACGCAGGTAGCGTTCCATCCCGTATTCGCGGATGTAGCCGTAGCCGCCATGGAGTTGCAGC
>CANHKG010000179.1 GCA_947460455.1 Rhodospirillales bacterium
ACCAGGAAGATGATCATCCGGATCAGGAAGACGGTCGGGCGCGTCATGGGGCGGGCCTGGGAAGGGTGATGGCGAGGTCCGCGCGGTCCGGCGGGCCGTCGGCGATGGGGGGGCTGGCGCCGAGCGCGCGGACCACGATGCGCGGCGAGGCGATGCCCTCGGAGATCAGCACGCCACGGGTGGCGAGCGCCCGGGCGAGCGAGAGGCGGCGCGCCACGGAGGGATCCTCCGGCGAGCCCGGCGCGAAGGCGGAGATGGTGAGGCTGGCCTGGGCCGGCAGGCCGCGGGCGACATCGCGCAGCGCCTGGGCGGTGGCGGGGCTGAGGGCGGAAAGGCCGGCGCCGAAGGTGACGCGCCAGCCATCGTCGGTGCGGGCCGCGCCGCCAGGGGCACCGGCCAGGATCTCGATCACCGGTGCCGGCGGGGCAGGGCGGGTGGGCACGGCCAGCGCCGGCGGGATCACCGGCGGGCCGGGCGGGGCCAGCGGCATCAGCGGCGCCGGCGCGGCGGGCGCTTCCACCGCGGGGACCGGGCTGGCGGGCGGGATCACCGGCGCCGCGATCGGCGCATCCGGCATGGTGGGGGAAGGTGGCGGTGGCGGCGGGGGCGGCACCGCCTGCTGGCCGCGCGGCTGGGTGCGCGGCGCCGGCTGCTGCTGCGCCTGTGCGGCGGCGGGCAACAGGGCCAGGGCGGTGGCCAGCATGAGCAGGGAGGGGCGAAATGGCATGGGCACTACCACCCTACCGGAGGCGGGGCGCCGGCTCAATGAAACCGGCAAGACATCTGTGTCTAGCTGCTGCTGCGCATGGCGGCGGCCAGGCCATCCAGCACCGCCTCGCGCAGAGGCTCATGCAGGTGGGTGTTGGCGGCCACCACCTCGCCGGAAGCCAGTGGGTCCTGGCCGCCATGCGGGTCGGTCACGTAGCCGCCGGCCTCGCGCACGATCAGCAGGCCGGCCGCCATGTCCCACGGCTTCAGGCCCAGTTCCCAGAACCCCTCGTAACGGCCGGCGGCGACCCAGGCGAGGTCGAGCGCGGCGGCGCCGAAGCGGCGGATGCCGGCCACTTGCGGCATCAGCGTGGCCAGCGTGCGGGCGAAGGCGAGCTGGCGGCGCTGCGGCACGATGGCAAACGGAATGCCGGTGGCGAACATCGCCGCCTGCATCTCCCGCCGGCCAGAGACGCGCAGCCGGCGCTCGTTGAGGAAGGCGCCCGCACCCTTCTCGGCCCAGAACATCTCGTCCACCGCCGGGGCATAGATGCAGCCGGCGACGATTTCGGTGGTGCCGTCCTGCAGGCGGCGTTCCAGGCCGATGGAGATCGCCCAGTGCGGGATGCCGTGCAGGAAGTTGCTGGTGCCGTCCAGCGGATCGACGATCCAGCGCCAGGTCCAGTTTTCGCTGCCGGATTCGCCGGATTCCTCCATCAGGAAGCCGTAGCCGGGCCGGGCCTTGGCCAGGTCGCTGCGGATCGATTCCTCGGCGCGCAAATCCGCCTGGCTCACGAAGTCGCCCGGGCCCTTCACGCTTACCTGGAGCTGCTCCACCTCCGCGAAATCGCGCAGCAGGCGCTTGGCGGCGCGGGAGGCGGCGTTCTGCATGACCGTCATGTGGGCGGACAGGCGCAGGGCCATGGCGAAAACTCCTGGAAGCTCAAAAGATCATGGGGCGGACTTGCGTCCACCCCATTGGAAGGCAGGCAGGGCGGCTTGGCCCAGGCGTTTCATGTGGGGCGGTTCAGCCCTTGAAGCGCTCCACGTAGGTGGAATCCTCGATGCGGACCACGATCCGTTCGCCGGCCTCGATGAAGGGCGGCACCTGGACCTTCACGCCGTTCGAGAGCTTGGCGGGCTTGTAGGAGGAGGAGGCGGTCTGCCCCTTCACCACCGGATCGGCTTCCACCACTTCCAGGATGGCGGTGGAGGGCAGGTGAACGGCGACGGGGTCGTTCTCCACCAGGTCGACCTCGATGGTCATGTTGTCCTGCAGGTAGGGCAGCTGGTCGCCGAGGAGTTCGGCGGGGATCATCGCCTGCTCGAAGGTCTCGGGATCCATCAGAACGAGGTTGTCGCCGTCGGAATAGGAGTAGGTGTACTCCTTCTGGTCGGTCTGCAGGCGCTCCACGGTATCGGCGGTGCGCCAGCGCTCGTTGGTCTTGTTGCCGGTCTTGAGGTTGCGCATCTCCACCTGGATGAAGGCGCCGCCCTTGCCAGGGGTGATGATCTGCTGCTTGAGCACGGTCCAGCGTTGGCCTTCGTGCTCAAGCACCTGGCCGGCGCGGATCAGGTTCGCCTGCTGCTTCATCGTCACTCTCGCGGATAGGGTGCGGTTCGGAGCGCGGTGTCTAGACGGAACGGGCCGGGCGGGCAAGAACGGGCCGGCGTTGTCTTGCGGGAGGGTTGTATGCCGTACGCGTATCTGTTGGCCGATGTGTTCACCGACCGGGCCTATGGCGGCAACCAGCTGGCCGTGCTGCCGGATGCCGAGGGGCTGGACACCGCGCAGATGCAGGCGATCGCGCGCGAGTTCAACCTGTCTGAAACCACCTTCGTGACCCCGGGCGCGGCACCCGGGCGGTTCCGGGTGCGGATCTTCACGCCGGGGGCGGAGTTGCCGTTTGCCGGGCATCCGATCGTGGGCACCGCACTGGCGCTGCGCCACCTGGGCCGAGTGACCGGGGCGTGCGTGTTCGAGCTGAAGGTGGGGCCGGTGCGGGTGGAGGTGGGTGAGGGGACGGCGACATTCCATCGCGAGGGGGCGCCGGAGGTGCGGCGGCCCGGCGTGCCGGATGCCGAGATCGCGGCCATGGTCGGCGTGCCGGGGCTTGCGGCGCCGGCCTTTGAGGCGGGTTACGGCACGGCGTTCCTGTTCCTGCCGCTGGCCGACCGGGCGATGGTGGCGCATTCGCGCCTGCGGCTGGAGGCGTGGCAGGCGGCAGAGGCGCGGCTGTGGGGGCACGGCGCCTATGTCTATGCCGTGACGGGCGTGCAGGACGGGGTGACGCAGGTGCATGCGCGGCTGTTCGCGCCGGATCTGGGCGTGGGCGAGGACCCGGCGACGGGCTCGGCGGCGGCCGGGCTGGTGGGCAGCCTGCCGGGGCCGGCGGACGGGGTGCATCGCGTGGCGATCACGCAGGGGGTTGAGATGGGGCGGCCGAGCCTTATCCATGCCACGGCAACGCGGGTGGGTGGGGTGGTGCATGCCATCACCATCGGCGGCGGGGCGGTGGTGGTGGGGGAGGGGCGCCTGCTTCGCGTGCCGTGATGCCGCGCTGGCATCCCGAAAGCCTGGAGGCGCGCATGGGCTTCCTGCGCCGTCGGGCCCGGGTGGCCGCGGGGGTGCGGGCCTTCTTTGGCGCGCGCGGCTACCTGGAGGTGGAAACGCCCTATGCCGTGGTGGCGCCGGGGGAGGAGGTTCACCTGGCCACCTTCGCCACCGAGCAGGTGACGCCGGAGGGGGAGCGCCGCGCGCTGCGGCTGCACACCTCGCCGGAATTCGCGATGAAGAAGCTGCTGGCCGGCGGCGTCGGGCGCTGCTTCCAGTTGGCGCGGGTGTGGCGCAATGGCGAGGGCAGCGACCTGCATGCGCCCGAGTTCACCATGCTGGAATGGTACCGGCCGGGCGGCACGATGGACGACCTGATCGAGGAGACCTTCGCCCTGCTGCAAGCGGTGCTGCCGCCGGTGGTGACCTGCCGGGGGATCACCGTTTCGCTGGAAGGCTTTGAATGCCTGACGGTTGCCGAGGCTTTTTCGCGCCATGTGGGAGCGGATCTGCTGGGCACGCTCGATGATGCGCCGGCGCTTGCCGCACAGGCCGGGGTGCGGCTGCGCGACGGCGAGGACTGGGAGGATCTATTCTTCCGGCTGCTGCTCGACCGCGTGGAGCCGGCGATCGGGCGGACGCTACCGACCTTCCTGACGCATTGGCCGGCGGCGCAGGCGGCGCTGGCCCGCCGCGACCCGGCCGACCCTCGCGTGGCGGAGCGGTTCGAGCTGTTCGCCTGCGGGATGGAACTGGCCAACGCCTTCGTGGAACTCACGGATCCCGTGGAACAACGGGCGCGGTTCGAGGTCGATCGGGCGCGGCGGCAGGCGCTGTATGGCGGGCCGGACTGGCCGATGGACGAGGAATTCCTCGCGGCACTGGAGCATGGCTTGCCGGAGTGCGCCGGCATCGCGCTGGGCTTCGACCGGCTGGCGATGCTGGCCGGCGGGGCGGACCGGATCAACCAGGTGCTGTGGCTGTGAGGGCGTTTCTTCTCGTGCTTCTGCTGGCCGGATGCGCGCGGGATTCCACCGCGGCGCTGGAGGCGAAGCTGGGCGCGCTGGTCGGGCGGCCGGTGGGCGAGCTGGCGGCACGGATGGGCATTCCGCGCGTGGTGGAGCGCAACGAGGCGGCGGGCGGGGAGACCGTGCTGGCCTGGCGCATCGTCTGGCCGGAGGGCGACGGGTGGTTCTCGCGCTGGGGTTCCGGCGAGGCGCGGAACTTTGTGTGCGACATCACCTTCACCAGCCGCGATGGGCGCGTGACCGGGTATCGCTACGCGGGCGAGGCCTGCGGCTGGGGTGGGCTGCCGGGCGTGCTGCCATAGCGGTGCGCGCTGCCCTGGCGATGCCATGATCGCTGGCGACAAGGTCGGACGGAGGTGGCGCATGCGAGGCATGGTGATCGGATTGGTGCTGCTCGCCCTGGCGGGCTGCGGCGACCCCGGGCGGGAAGAGCTGGAGGGGCGGCTGGGGGAACTGGTGGGCAGCAGCGAAACGGAGCTGGTGCGGCGCATGGGGGCTCCGTCCCGGGTGGTGGAGGCGGGCGGGAGACGCTTCCTGGCCTACACGCAATCCTGGCTCGACACCGGCTACATGCCCGGCGCGGCGGCGGCCGGGTTTGGCGGCTTTGGGCCGCGCGGCGGATTCGGCATGGGATATGGCTTCGGCGGGCCGCTGGTGGTGGAGCGTAATTGCGAGGCGACCTTCGAGGTGGCCAACAGCCGGGTGGCGGCGTTCACGCTGCGCGGCAATGCGTGCCGCTGGATCAACTGGCCGGCGCAGTCCTAGGTAGCGTTCGCGGCCTGGATCGCCTGGTTCATCGCGCGCACGCCGGCCCCCGGGCCTTGCGGATGGTTCCAGACGGCGCCGACAACGGCGAGGAAATCCGCACCCGCTTGCACCAGCGGGGGGCAGTTCTCCGCGGTGATACCGCCGATGGCAACGCAGGGGATTTCCATCATTTCATGCCACCACTCCAGGATGTCTGGCGTAGCGCGGAACTTCGCGTCCTTGGTGGTGGTGGGGAAGAAGGCGCCGAAGGCCACGTAGTCGGCGGTTTCGTCGCCCGCGGTCATGGCGAGGTCGCGGCTGTCGTGGCAGGTGACGCCGAGGGTGAGGTCGGGGCCGAGGATCTTGCGGGCGGCGGTGGCCGGCGTGTCTTGCTGGCCGACATGGGCGCCGTCGCAGCCGTGCTTCACGGCGAGGTCCGGGCGGTCGTTCATCAGGAAGGCGACGCCGCGGGATTGCACCACGGGGCGCAGTGCATCGATGGCGCGGCGAAGGGCGTCGTCTTCGAGGTCCTTCAG
Organism: Rhodospirillales bacterium; assembly: GCA_947460455.1. GTDB lineage: Bacteria > Pseudomonadota > Alphaproteobacteria > Acetobacterales > Acetobacteraceae > CAMDGX01. Next base: position 5,574 of record CANHKG010000179.1, read on the forward strand.
GCGGAGCTGCACGGCACCGACATCGCCGGCATCGAGCGCTTCCGCCATCAGGGATGGAAATCTTTTCAGATCAATGGCCGGCGGGGTGATCAGATAGAGACGGCAGCCCTGTTCACCTTCGCCGGCCATCGGATCAGGCCTTGCCCTGGTAGATCTCGATGATCTTGGCAAGCATCGCCAGCGCATCCGCCTTGGGGCGCTGGAAGGTGTTGCGGCCGATGATGGAGCCGTTGGCGCCACCGTCGCGCAGGCCACGGACTTCCTCGTAGAGGCCTTCCAGGTCCTTCGCCTCGCCGCCCGAGAACACCACGATGCGGCGCCCGGCGAAGGAGGCCTGCATCACGTGTTCCACGCGCTTGGCCAGCGTGGAGGTGTCGATCTTCTGGGCCTCATAGACCTTCTTGGCGGCATCCAGGCCCATCGCGCCCGTGGGCGGCTTCACCTTGATGATGTGCGCGCCCATGAGCGCGGCCATGTGCGCGGCGTAGGCGCAGATGTCGATCGCGGTTTCGGCTTCCTTGCTGATGTTCGGGCCGCGCGGATACGACCAGCACACCACGGCGAGGCCGGCGGACTTGGCTTCGTCGGCCAGCTCGCGCAGCTCTTCCATCTGGTCGAAGGCGTATTCGCTGCCGGGGTAGATGGTGAAGCCGATGGCCGAGCAGCCGAGGCGCAGCGCGTCGTTCACCGAGGCGGTGACGGCCTGGTCCTTGCTGGTGGCCAGCGAGTTGGACGAGTTCATCTTCAGGATGGTCGGGATGGCGCCGGCGTAGGAATCGGCGCCCGCCTCGATCATGCCCAGCGGGGCGGCGTAGGCCGACAGGCCGGCATCGATCGCCAGCTGGAAGTGGTAGTGCGGATCATAGGCGGCGGGGTTGGGCGCGAAGGAGCGGGCCGGGCCATGCTCGAAGCCCTGGTCCACCGGCAGGATCACCAGCTTGCCGGTGCCGCCGAGCTTGCCCTCCATGAGGATGCGGGCAAGGTTGCCCTTGGTCCCCGGGTTGTCGCTCTCGTACCAGTCGAGGATTTTCTTGACGCGCTGGGTGATCCGCATGGGGTTCCTCTTGCTTGCTTGCCTCGGCGGGTGGGGCGCGAGGGCTTGTTCCGCCCCTTAGCGCAACGGCGCGATGCTGTCATCTGTCGCCCCCCGGAGCCAGGCGCGCAGGCGGCGTTCGGCGCCGCGCAGGCCGAGATCGAGTGCCGCCGGGCGGGCCGGCAGCACGCGGGCAAGGCTGGCCACGCGGGCGAAGGCGGGGCAGGCGGGATCCAGCACCAGCATGGCCTGGCCGGCGCGGATGGCGGCCATGGCGCGGCCGGGGGCGTCCGCGCAGTCCAGGATATCGGTGCAGGGGATGGCCGGATGGGCGGCGCGGGCCTGGGCAACCAGTTCGCGCCACCACAGCGCGCCGGCAAACGCACCGGCGCCGGGGGCGGACAGCAATGTGATCGGCAGGCCCTGCGCCAGCGCCGCGAGGGCGTGTTCCAGCCCGTGCACGACGACGGCGGGGGGCAGGGCGGTTTCGCCCGCGGAGTCGGCCTGAGGGGGGAACATGCTTGACATTCAATCGCCTGATGGGGATGAACTCAAGTTGCATCGGATGCGGCGGAGGCAGGCTTGAGCGACGATACCGAGAGCGAGGCGGCTGCCTCGCGGCTGGAAGAGGCGCTGGAGCGGATCGCCGCCCTGGCCGCGCGCCCGTTGCCGGTGGCAGCGGCGGCGGTTGCGAATCCCGCCGATTCGGCCGAAGGGTCGGATGTGGATGTGGCGGCCGTAACGCAGCGGCTGGACACGCTGATCGCGCAGTTGCGCGGCGCGCTGGCCGGCTGACGCGCCCCCGTCATTCCGCTCCGCCCCCGTTGCTCCGCCAGGTTGGAGGATTGCCGTGCCGCAGGTAAACGTTCGGATCAACGGCTACAGCTACACCGTCGGCTGCGAGGACGGGCAGGAGGGTCACCTCGTTGCCATGGCGCGCGAGGTGGAGAATCGCATCGACAGCATCAAGGCACTCGGCGGGCAATCCGGCGAGGCGCGGCTGCTGGTGCTCGCGGCCCTGCTGATGGCGGACGAGCTGCACGATTTGAAGGTGGAGGCGGATGGGCTGCGCTCGGCATCGAGCCGGCCTTCACGCGGCAAGGGCGATGCGGAAGCGAAGCGGATTGCCAAGCTCGCAGCGCGCGCCGAGCAGATTGCCGCCCAGCTTGAGTTGCAGCGGGGCGACGCGGCGCCTACATAGGGCGGGTGGGGCTACTGGGTGCGTCAGGCACTACATCCCCAGGGCCAATAAGCAACTCCTGGGAGCTGGCTCTGTCGGAATCCTGGTTTCGGTAACTGGTGCCCACCTGCTCACGCAGGCCTTGGGAGGATGCACCGCCAACGGCCATGGTGGCTCCACACTCTTCTCCTCCGAACGATGACCTCGCTGCCGCCAAGCGGGCGGCGAGGGGGGCTGCGTTGGCGCGGCGGTCCGGGCTGGACCCGGCGCTGGGGCGCGCATTGGGCGAACACCTGCTGGCCGAGATGCCGCCGCCCGCGGGCGCGGTGGTGAGCGGGTTCTGGCCGATGGGGCCGGAAATCGACATCCGCCCGCTGCTGGAAGCGCTGCACGGGCGTGGGCACGCGGTGGTGCTGCCGGAGACGCCGCCGCGGGGAAATCCCTTGATCTTCAGGCGCTGGGCGCCCGGCATGGCGATGGTGACCGAACGCTTCGGCACGCTGCGCCCCACTGGCGAGGTGCTGGCGCCCGATTGGTTGCTGGTGCCGCTGCTGGCCTTCGACCGGGCCGGGCGGCGGCTGGGTTATGGTGGCGGCTACTACGACCGCACGCTTGCCGGCTTGCCCGGCGCGGTGGCGATCGGCTGCGGCTGGGCGGCGCAGGAGGTGGCCGACGTGCCCGCCGATGCGCTGGATGCGCGGCTGCAGGCTGTGGCCACCGAGCAGGGGGTGGTGCGGGTGGGCCTGTAGCCCACCCTGGGTTCTCAGCCTTCCTGGATCGCGTAGAACTTGCGCACGGGCAGAACTGTTTCCCACACGCCCTTGAAACCCTTGGGGATCAGGAAGGTGTCGCCGGCGCGGTAGGTTTCGGTGACGCCGCTTTCGTCTGTCAGGCGCACCTCGCCTTCCAGCAGCGTGCACAGCTCGTCCTTGGTGTAGTGGATGTCGGCGCGGCCAGGCTGGGCGGCCCAGAAGCCGGCGCGGAAGCCGTCGCGCTGGTACCAGTTCTTGCTGGTCATGCGCTTGCCCTCGTCCGGCTGCGTCGCGGCGTCGAAGCGGATGGTGCGGATCGTGGTGGGCTGGGCGTCGTTTGGCATCTCGGACTCCTCTCGTGGGTGCGCCACCCTATCACGGCTTGGCCGGGCTGGGCTCGTTGACTTCGTGTAAGGCGGCGCCTACGCCGCGCGGATGCGAATACTCTTCCTGGGCGATGTCGTGGGCCGCAGCGGGCGCGATGCGCTGGTGGCGAAGCTGCCGGACCTCAAGCGCACCCTGCGGGCCGAGCTGGTGGTGGTGAACGGCGAGAATGCGTCGCACGGCTTCGGCCTGGCGCCGGACATGGCAAAGGCCTTCTTCGCCGCCGGGGCGGACGTGATCACGCTGGGCAACCACGCCTGGGATCGCAAGGAGATTCTCGGCTACATCGCCGAGACGCCGCGCCTCATCCGGCCGCTGAACTTCCCGCCCGGCACGCCCGGCGCCGGCGCCACCACCGTGGAACTGCCCGACCGGCGCCGCGCCGTGGTGATCAACGCCATGGGCCGGCTGTTCATGGATGCGCTCGATTGCCCGTTCCGCCTCTCGGCGCAGGAACTGGCCAAGTACAAGCTGGGCTCCTCCGTCTCCGCCATCGTGGTGGATTTCCATGCCGAGGCCACCAGCGAGAAAATGGCCTTCGCCCACAGCTTCGATGGCCAGGTTTCCCTGGTGGTGGGCACGCACACGCACTGCCCCACAGCGGATTATCAGATCCTGCCCGGCGGCACCGCCTTCCAGTCCGATGCCGGGATGTGCGGCGATTACGACAGCGTGATCGGCATGCAGAAGGAAGGCGCGGCGATCCGCTTCTGGCGCAAGATGCCGGGCGAACGCCTGGCCCCGGCCGATGGCGAGGCGACGCTGTGCGGTCTGTTCGTGGTGACGGATGACACCACCGGCCTTGCTACCGCCGTGGAACCGGTGCGCCTGGGTGGGCGACTGTCCCAGACCATGCCATCGGTGTAGAAGCCCCTCGACGCTTCGGCGGCGGAGAGGAAGGAAGGCCAGGGCTCTGCCCTGGACCCGCCAGGGGGCGAGCGCCCCCTGGACCCGCGTCTTCTTCCGCCTTCGGCGGGGAGGGGCCGTCCGTGCGGTTCCATCGGCCTCGATGGCCCCTCCCCGCCGAAGGCGGAACAGGTGATGGGTTCCAAGGGCCCCTGCCCTTGGTGGGGTCCAGGGGCAAAGCCCCTGGCCTTGCTTTCTCGCCTTCGCTGAAGCGCCGAAGGTTTCGACAATGAGGGGCACATGGCCGGGCATTCGCAGTTCAAGAACATCATGCATCGCAAGGGCGCGCAGGACGCCAAGCGGGCCAAGGTGTTTGCCAAGTTGATCCGGGAGATCACGGTGGCGGCGCGGGCGGGGTTGCCGGACCCGGCGGCGAATCCGCGGTTGCGGGCGGGCGTGTTGGCGGCGCTGAAGCAGAACATGACGCGCGATGCCATTGATCGCGCGATCAAGAAGGCGGCCGGCGCGCAGCAGGGCGACGACTACACCGAGGTTCGCTACGAGGGCTACGGCCCCGCGGGCGTGGCGGTGATTGTGGAAGCGCTGACGGACAACCGCAACCGCACCGCGTCTGATGTGCGGGCGGCGTTTGCCAAGCATGGCGGCGCGCTGGGCGAGACGAATTCTGTTTCTTTTTTGTTCTCCCGGCTCGGCGTGGTGCGCTATGCCGCGAGTGTCGCCAGCGAGGATGCGATGCTGGAGGCGGCGATCGAGGCCGGGGCGGAGAATGTGGAGAGCAGCGCCGAGGGGCATGAGGTGACGATGCCCGTGGAGGATCTGTTCGCCGTGCGCGATGGGCTGGAGGCGAAGTTCGGCGCGCCGGAGTCGGCGAAGCTGGAATGGCGGCCGAACACCACGGCGAGCCTGGACGAGGACAAGGCGGCTTCGGTGATGAAGCTGCTGGACGTGCTGGAGGACAATGACGACGTGCAGAACGTGTGGGCCAATTTCGAGGTGGACGAGGCGGTGATGGCGAAGCTGTCCGCCTGATGGCGCTGGTTCGGCTTCTCGGCATCGATCCCGGGCTGCGCTTCACCGGCTGGGGCGTGCTGGAGGTGGACGGCAACCGGCTGCGCCATCTCGGCGACGGGGTGATCGCCACCGACAG
>CANHKG010000180.1 GCA_947460455.1 Rhodospirillales bacterium
CCCCATTCATTTGCTGCCCAACGGCAGAGGGGGTGCCTGTCAGGATCAATGATCCTGACAGGCACCCCCTCTGCCGTTGGGCAAAGTAATGTGGGTCCAGGGACCTCAGGTCCCTGGCGGGGTGCAGGGGCAGAGCCCCTGCCCTTCCTTCCCCTACGGCAGCACAACTTCCGTGAGGATTCCCCGGCAGTCCATTTCGAATTCCAGGTCCACCACGGGTGGGCGGCAGTAGTGCCAGCAGGCGCCGTGGCGGGCGGCGCCGTGTTCGACGATCTCGCGGGCGAAGTGGGGGAAGATGTCGTGCACGGTGTAGACCTGCACGGCGGTGGTGTCTTTCCAGCCGAAGCCCAGGGCGGACATGCGGCGTTCCATTTCGCGCATGACGTGGTGGACTTTCTTGCGCATGCCTTCGGTGGAGAGGTCGCGCCAGGCGATGGTGTTTTCGCGGTAGGTGCCCTGCCCTTCCACGCTTTCGCCGCTGCCGGCGATGTGGAAGCTGGGGGGGGCTGAGGGGGCCGGGACCGCGTAGGTGAAGGCGTGGAAGCTGGGTTCGGCGGGCTTTTCCAGCTCCGGGCAGACATTGCTGCGGGCGATGGGGTTGAGACCGCCGACGATGATGCCCCACTCCTCCAGCACCGAGAAATAGCCGCGGTTGAAGCGGGTGAAGCCTTCCTCCGAGAAGGCGGAGGGGGAGCGCAGCTCACAGGCGGCGAAGGCGGTGCGCGGGAGGCCGAGCGCGGTGAGGTGGGCTTCGATGCGTTGGAAGCCTTCGTGCAGGGGCACGGGGTTGGCGAAGCGGGCGCGTTCCAGGCGGTAACCGGGAAGGGCGGCGACGCCGGCGGAGTATTGGAAGACACCTTCGATGAAGCGGAAGCCGCGTTCGGGGATGTCGAGGACGTTGGCCATTATTGCACTCCTGCGGGGTAGCCGTCGCGTTGGGGGTCGGCGCCGCCTTCGAGGGTTCCGTCCCACATGGTGATGCCGTGGACGCCGGCGAAGGCGAAGGTGAGGGGGGAGCGGGTGACGTCGTAGCCCATGGCTTCCAGCGCGCGTTGGGTGGCGCGGGGGATGCGGTTGGAGATGTCGATCTTGTCCGAGGTGGCGGAGAAGCGGGGGGCCTGGACGGCTTCCTGCATGGTCATGCCGAAATCGAGCACGTTGACGATGCCCTGGAGGATGGCGATGCCGATCCAGGCGCCGCCGGGGGCGCCGATGGTCATGACCGGGGTTTCGCCCTCGAAGACGATGGTGGGGGCCATGGTGGAGAAGCGGCGCTTGCCCGGGGCGATGGAGCTGGGGCGGCCGGGGCGGGGGTCGTACCAGTTCATGGCGCCGTTCAGCATGAAACCGGTGCCGGGGGGGATGACGCCGGAGGGCGTGGCCAGGGTGTGGGTGACGGAGACGACCATGCCATCGGCATCGACGGCGGAGAGGGTGGTGGTGTGGGGGGCGTCGGCCAGCGCCCGGGTGAGGCTGGCTTTTTCGCCGCGGCGGATTTGGGCGGCCTGGGAGTCGGCCCATTCATCCGAGAGCATGCGGGCGAGGGGTGGGGTGAAGAAGTCGGGGTCGCCGATGTTTTCGTCTTTGTCCCGCCCTGCGATCTTCATCGCTTCGGCGAGGACGCGGATGTATTCGGGCGAGTTGTGGCCGAGAGCGGCGAGGTCGAAGCGTTCCAGGATGCGCAGGATCTGGGCCACCGTGATGCCGCCGGCGGGGGGTGGCGGGACGGCGACGGTGCGGCCGCGGTAGCGGATGGAAATGGGGGAATTCACGCGCGGGGCGTAGCCGGCGAGGTCGGACGCGGAGAGGAGGCCGCCGTGCTGCTGCTGGTCCGCGATGATGCGGGCGGCGATTTCGCCGGTGTAGAAGGAGTCTGCGCCGTCTCGGGCGAGGGTGGCGAGGGTGTTGGCGAGATCCGGGTTGTGGATGATGTCGCCGAGCTTTTTCGTGGTGCCGTCTGGGCGGAGGTAGAGCTTCGTGCCGTCTGGGGTGAGGCGGAGCTTGTCGATGTAGGGGAGGCGCTTGTAGGGCGCCTCGTTGGTGGCGAAGACGCCGGCGACGTGGGGGCGGACGGGCCAGCCTTCGGTGGCGACGCGGATGGCGGGGGCGAAGAGGTCCGCCCAGGGGAGCTTGCCGAACTGGCGGTGGGCGAGGGCGAAGGCGGCGAGGATGCCGGGGGTGGTGACTGCGCGGCGGCCGATTTCGTTGACGTTGCCTTTGACCACGAAGCCGAATCCGTCCGGGCATTCGCCGAGGAAATCGTTTGCCCAGAGGTCCGGCGTGGCGGCGGCGGGGCAGGTTCCCATGCCGTCGATGATCTGGTGGCGGCCTGTGGTGGGGTCGAAGACCTGGATGGTGCCGAGGCCGCCGATGCCGCACATGAGGGGATCCACCACGCCCTGGGTGAAGGCGCAGGCGAGCATGGCATCCACCGCGGAGCCGCCGGCGCGCAGGATGTCGGCGCCGGCTTCCACGGCTTCCGGCTGCGGGGCGGTGAGCATGGCTTTCGCGGGCGGCAGGCGGCGGGTGGGGCGGGGCATGGCTGGCTCCTGTGCGTGCGGGGATTGCGCGCCATGGGGGGTGGGGCGTCAAGGGGTTGTGCGGGGCTGGGGCGGGGGCGCAGAGTTTCGGCCTCGCAGCAATATGGGGGTATCGGCATGGCTCCGCTTCGCATCAACGGGCAACGCCTGTGGTCTGAGCTGATGGCATCGGGCGCGATTGCGGAATTGCCGCATGGCGGGGTGGACCGGATGGCGCTGACGGATGGCGACCGGGATGTGCGCGGGTTGTTCGGGCATTGGTGCCGGGCGGCGGGGCTGGCGCTGAGCGTGGACGGGATGGGCAACATGTTCGCGCGGCGGGAGGGGACGGACCCTTCGCTGCCGCCGGTGATGCTGGGGTCGCATCTGGACAGCCAGTCTCCGGGTGGGAAGTTCGATGGTCCGCTGGGGGTGCTCGGCGCGCTGGAGGCGGTGCGGTCGATCGCGGAGGCGGGGATTGCCACCAAGCGGGCGTTGGAGGTGGTGAACTGGACGAATGAGGAAGGGGCCAGGTTCTCGCCGGGGCTGATGGGGTCGGCGGTGTTCGCGGGGGTGCTGCCGTTGGCGGATGCACATGCCTCGGTGGATGCGGACGGGAAGCGGTTCGAGGATGAGCTTCGGCGCATTCGGTATGACGGCGCGGCGCCGGTGGGTGGGCGGGCGGTGGATGCGTATTTCGAGCTGCATATCGAGCAGGGACCGCTGCTGGAGGAGCAGGGGATCGTGATCGGGGCGGTGACGCACAGCCATTACTCGGTATTCGCGGATATGGAGGTGGTGGGGGAGAATTCGCACATTCAGTCCATGCCGATGCGGCGGCGGCGGAATGCGCTGGTGGGGGCGGCGAAGCTGATCGAGGCGATTGATCGGGTGGGCCAGGCCTATGCGCCGGCGGGGTCGGCCAGCGCGGTGGTGGTGGAGTGCTGGCCGAACAACCGGATCAACATTCCGCACCGGGCGACGTTCAGCTACGGGATCATGCACCCGGATGCGGATGGGGCGGCGGCGATGCGGCGGGAGATCGAGGAGGCCGAGGCGCGGATCGCGGCGGAGACGGGGCTTACGTTCAACACGCTGGTGAAGCGGCAGCGGGCGCCGGTGCATTTCGACGAGGGGATGATCCGGCTGACGGAAGAGGCGGCAGGGGCGCTGGGGTATTCCTGCGCGCGGATGCGGACGCGGCCGGGGCACGATGCGTTCAACATGACGCGCATCTGCCCGACGGAACTGATCTTCGTGCCGTGCCGGGAGGGGTGGAGCCATAGTGAGCGGGAGTGGTCGGAGCCGGAGCATTGCACCGCGGGGGTGGAGGTGATGGCGAACGCGGTGTTGGCTCGGGCGAACCGGTAAGAGTCTTCTTTTTCTGAAGAAAAAGAAGCAAAAAGACTTTTGTAAATTGGGCCTCGTTGATCCTGTCGAGGCCCAGGTTATGAAAGTTTTTTGTTTCTTTTTTCAAAAAAGAACTGCTTGCTTACTTTCCCAATGCGACGAGGAGGAACGGTGGGCGGATGCGTTCGTCGGACCAGCTGGGGTGTTGGGCGATCTGTTCGTCGGTGGGGCCCCATTCCTGGAGGGCGGTGAGGCGGAAGCCGGCGGTGAGGGCTTCGGTGAGGGTGGTGGCGATGGTGCGGTGGTATTTCACCACGCCGGGGGCGAACCATGAGGTCTCGCGGCGGCCTTCGGCCAGGTAGTTGTCGAGCGGCCAGATGCGGCGGTTGTCTTCCAGGGTGAGGAAGGCGGGGTTGGTGGGGGCCATGTAGAGCGGGTGCTCGATGGAGAAGACGAAGCGGCCGGCGGGGGCGAGGGCGGCGTGGATGGCGGTGAAGAGGGGGGCGAGGGTTGGGAGGTAGTGCAGGGCGAGGGAGGAGTAGGCGAGATCGAAGCTGGCAGCGGGGAGGGTGAGGGCGGAGAGGTCGGCGCGCTGGTAGGTGATGGCGGGGTCTGGGATGGTTTCGGCGGCGCGGGCGAGCATCTTTTCCGAGAGGTCGAGGCCGAGGATGGAGGCGGCGCCTTGCTCGCGGGCCCAGCGGCAGAACCAGCCGTAGCCGCAGCCGAGATCGACGACGCGAAGGTTCTGCATCGGGGGGAGAAGGGCGCGGAGGGCGGGCCACTCTCCGGCGGCGTCTAGGCCCTGTTGGGAGCGGGCGAGGGTGGCGTAGCCGGCGAAGAAGCTGTCGTTGTCGTAGATGTTCTGGGGCATGGGGTGGCCTTCGGGCGCGGGACCGGATGGTTGAGGAGCAGGGCGCCTGAGCACAGCCTCTGGGGGTGGGGCCAATGAATGCTTGAGCCTGGTTCAGGTTGGTTCGGAACCGGCTTTGCTCCTTCGGGTTGCCACGGCCTTTCGGGCGGCTTCCTTGCGCTTTCGGGTGAGGGCAGCCTTGGGGCCGGCATCCTTCATCCGGGCCTTATGGTTTGGCGTGTCCCGGTTCTTCTGCCAGTGCTCGCGGAGGATGACGATCGCTTCTGTTGGGTACAGCCCGGCGTCGACCATCCAGTGATGCGTGCGGCAGAGATAGGCAAGGTTGTCGGGGTTGTTGTTGGCCGGATCATGATCGAGGTGGGCTACGTCCAGGGCGGCGGCGATCTGTAGGCCGCAGACGACGCAGCATTTGAAGGGATAGGCGGCGGCAGCGGCGCGGTAGGCTTCGGTGCTGTTGCGGCGGGCGGGCTGCACGTTTGCTGGCATCGGCATCGTCTTCTTGTTGCGATGCCGAAGCTTAGGGTTATCGGCTGCGGCGCTGGAAGCCCATGCTGGCGTCGGGCTCGCAGTCGGTGCTGGGGAGGTAGGGCTTGATGTCCAGCAGGGGGGTGCCGTCGACGCAATCGAGGTAGCGGACGTGGAGGAGGCCGGGGCTGGGGATGGCTTCGAGCTTTACCACCGAGAGGCCGATGGGGTTGGGGCGGCGGGGGGTGCGGGTGGCGAACATGCCGCGGGGTTCGGTGTCGTTGGGGGGGGTGAAGACCATTTCGGGGGTGCCGGACTGGTTGAGCCAGTAGAGCAGGATGAGGTGGGTGTAGCCTTCGAGGTCCTTGAGCCCTGCGATGTATTCTGGGTCGACCTCCACGGAGCAGAGCGACTGGTCGCCGCGGCGGCCGTTGCGGGGGCATTCGGAGGTGGTTTTCCAGGGCGTGCGCAGGCGGCCGATGGGCGTGGCGATGAGTTGCATGCGTGGCTCCCTTGACGCTTCACTGCGCCGAAGGGTTTCCCCCACGGCGCCGCTTGCAAACGAATGAAGTCTTTTTGCTTCTTTTTCTTCAGAAAAAGAAGACGCTTGCTTCCATTACCAATCCATCTTCGGCCGCTTGTCCGCCCAGGGCTGGATGCGTTCGAAGGCGCGGGCGGCCTGCATCACGCCGAGGTCGTCGAAGCGCCGCCCAACGATCTGCAGGCCAACGGGCAGGCCGTCCTTGGTGAAGCCGGCGGGCACGGTGGCGGCGGGGTTCCACGACATGTTGAAGGGGTAGGAGAACTCGGCCCATTGCAGCCAGTCCCAGGCGTGTTGGGGCCAGTGGTCGGGGATGAGTTTTTCGGCCGGGAAGGCGGCGACGGAGACGGTGGGGGTGATGAGGAAATCCCAGTCTTCGAACCACACCTGGATATCGGCGCAGTAGGCCAGCTTGCGCATGCGGGCATCCTGGTAGTCGGCCATCGACACCTTCATGCCGTCGCGGATGCAGGCGACCAGGCCGGGGTCCATCTGGTGTTCGAACTTCGGCAGCTGGGCGGCGGTGCGGGTCATGTGGGCGGACCACATGGTGCGGGCGAGATCGCGGCCGACGGGGCCCCAGGCGGGGTTCACGTCGGTCATGGTGAAGCCGCCGTTGGCGGCGAAGTTCTGGGCTGCCTTGCGGACGATGTCGGCCACTTCGGGGTCCACGTTGGCGTGGCCGAGATCCATCGAGAAGGCGATGCGGCGGCCCTTCACGCCATCATCGAGGCGGCCGGTGTAGTCGGCGGGCCAGGCTTCGAGGCTGGTGTGATCGAGCGGGTGCGGGCCGGACATGACCTGCATCATCAGCGCGCCATCGCCCACGGTGCGGGTCATCGGGCCGATATGGCTGGTGTAGTCGCCGGCGCCGACGGGGTGGTTGGGCACGCGGCCGTAGCTGGGCTTGAGGCCGAAGAGACCGCAGAAATGGCTGGGCATGCGCACGGAGCCGGCGCCATCGCTGCCCTGGTGCAGGGCGGAGTAGCCCGCGGCGGCGGCGGCACCCGCGCCCGCGGAGGAGGCGCCGGCGTTGTAGCCCTGCTTCCACGGATTATGGGTGATGCCGGTGAGCGGCGAGCGGGAGACGCCGGTCCAGCCGAATTCGGAGACGGTGGTCTTGCCGATGACGATGGCGCCGGCATCGCGCAGGCGGGTGACGAAGGGGTTGTCGATCTTGGACTGGAAGCCCTTGTTGATGTGGCTGCCGGATTCCGTGGGGAAATCCGTGGTCCAGGCCAGGTCCTTGATGGTGACGGGCAGGCCGTGCAGCGGGCCGAGGGCGGCGCCCTTCAGAAGGGCGTCTTCCGCCTTGCGGGCGCGATCCATGGCGAGTTCGGGGTTGAACGCGGCCATAGCGTTGATCTTGGGTTCCAGATGCTCGATGCGCTTGATGAGGGTGCTCATCACCTCCACCGGCGAGATCTTCTTCTGGCGGATCATCGGCGCCAGCTCGGTGGCCGGCAGGAAGCAGAGATCTTCCTCGTTCATGGTCGTTTCCCCCTCGTGTGGTCTGGAATCGAAAGGGGCCGGGCGTTGCCGCCCGGCCCCGAGTTCGTGCCGATCAGTTCGGCAGTTCGCCTTCGGCCTTCAGCATCTTCAGCGCCTCGCGCCAGGCGGCGACGGTTTCGGCCACGTCCTGCGCGGTGTGGCTGGCGGAGAGCAGGCCGCCGATGCGCGGGTTGGTATCCACGCCGTTCACCAGCAGGGCGATGCGCATGCGGTTGTTGAGCTTCTGCGGCTGGGACTTCAGCTCTTCCATCTCCACCGCGTAGGAGTCGAAGCCGTGCGGCGTGATGTCCCGGTTCTTCGGGTTCACGAAGAGGTGGAAGCCCGAGTAGGTGCCGTAGACGGACCATTTGAGGCCGTATTCGGCGAGCACGTCGTTCAGCCCCTGGCGCAGGGTGGCCGCGGTGTCAGACGCCTTCTGCACCGCATCCGTCTCGGCCAGGATGGTGAGGCAGGCGATGCCGGCGGCGGCGGAGACCGGGTTGGCGTTGAAGGTGCCGGGGTGGCCGATCTTCTCGCGGCCGGCCTTGGCGGAGGCGGTGAAATCCAGCAGGTCCAGGATGTCCTTGCGGCCGGTAACGCAGCCGCCGGGCATGCCGCCGGCGAGGATCTTGGCCCAGGAGGACAGGTCGGGCGTGATGCCCCAGGCAACCTGCGCACCGCCGGGGGCGGCGCGGAAGCCGGTGACGACCTCATCCATGATCAGCAGCGCGCCGTATTTGGTGGTGAGGCGGCGCAGTTCCTGCACGAACTCGGCCTTCAGCGGCACCTGGCCGAAGCTGCTGCCCGTGGGCTCCAGGATGGCGGCGCAGATATCGGGGTTGTTCTTCAGGGCGGCTTCCACGGCGGCGATGTCGCCGGGGTTCACCAGCACCGACTTCTGCGCGACCGAGGGGAGCACGCCCGGGGTGGGGGTGCCGTCGTAGTGGTTGGAATAGCCGTTGGCCATCTGGTCGTGCCAGCCGTGGAAATGGCCCTTGAAGCGCAGCAGGGTTTCCTTGCCGGTGAAGGCGCGGGCGAGGCGCACGGCCATCAGCGTGGCCTCGGTGCCCGAGGAGGTGAAACGCAGGCGCTCGGCGGAGGGCACGAGGCGCTTCACCGCATTGGCCCAGCCGATCTCCCGCGGGTGGCTGGCGCCGAACTGGCTGCCTTCCTGCATCGCCTCGGTGATGGCGGCAACCACCTTGGGGTGGTTGTGGCCGAGGATCAGCGCGCCGTGGCCGCCGAAATAGTCGATGTACTTGTTGCCATCCACGTCCCACTTGTGCGGGCCCTGGGCGCGGGCGACGTAGATGCCGTAGGGGTCCACGTTGCGCGCGTCGTGCGTGATGCCACTCGGGAACAGGTCCTGCGCCTGGCGCGACATCTCGGCCGAGCCCGGGGTGCGCTGGCGATAGGCGGTGACGATCCGCGAATTCGTCCGGGAATCGTCGGATACCGTGGTGCTCATGGAGGCTCCTGCGTGGTGCGCGAAACGCGTTCGGGGGAAGCGTTGCGGTATTCTGCACCAGTTTTCCCGCTTGGCGAGGGGTTGCGCGAATTTTCCCGCACCGCGACGATGCATGCCCCCTTCAGAGGACGTGACGGATGTTCGACCTGGTGCTGGCCGGCGGGCGGGTGATCGACCCGGCGCAGAACATGGATGCGGTGCTGGATGTGGCCTTCGCCGACGGGAAGGTGGCCGCGGTGGGCACCAACCTGGGCGCGGCCAAGGACGTGCGGAATGTCGCCGGCAAGATCGTGACGCCGGGGCTGATCGACCTGCACACCCATGTGTATTGGGGCGGCACGTCACTCGGCGTCGATCCGGACCAGTATGCGAAGTGGAGCGGCTGCACCACGCTGATCGATGCCGGCAGCGCGGGGCCGGGGAACATCCATGGCTTCCGCAAGCATGTGATCGAGCGGGCGGATGTGCGGATCATCCCGTTCCTGAACCTGTCCTTCGCCGGGATCTTCGCGCTGCACTGGGATGTGTATGTGGGCGAGAGTTCCGACATCCGGCTGCTGAACAGCCGGCTGTGCCTGAAGGTGGCCCGCGAGCATGCCGACCTGATCTGCGGCATCAAGGTGCGGATCGGGGCGGTGACCTCCGGCGCGCTTGGGATCGAGCCGATGAAGATGGCGCTGGAGGTGGCGCGCGAGCTGGGCCTGCCGCTGATGGGGCATCTGGATGGGCCGCCGCCGCCGCGGGCGGAGGTGATGGCGCTGCTGGGCAAGGGCGATATTCTCACCCATTGCTTCCGGCCCTGGCCGAACTCGCCGGCCGCGCCGGGCGGGGGCGTGGAGCCGGATGTGCTGGATGCTCGCGCGCGCGGCGTGATCTTCGATATCGGCCACGGCGCGGGCAGCTTCGGCTTTGCCAGTGCCATGGAGATGGTGAAGCACAATTTCCTGCCCGACGTGATCAGCAGCGACGTGCACCTGACCTCGATCGGCGGGCCGGCCTACAACATGCTGGTGACGATGACGAAGTTCCTGGCGATGGGCGTGAGCCTGGGCGAGGTGGTGCGGGCCAGCACGATCAACCCGGCGAAGGCCATACGGCTGGAGGATCGCGGCACGCTGAAGCCCGGCACGCTGGGCGATGCCACGGTGCTCGACCTCGAAGCCGGCGATTTCACGCTGCGCGACGCGGTGGGCGAGACGATGCAGACGAAGCAGCATCTGCAGTGCCGCGGCATCGTGCTGGGCGGGAAGTGGTGGCACGACGGCGGTTGATCCCCGGTGATTCCTGGTGGGGGGATGTGATAGGATCGGACGCATGAGCGAGACCGAGCAGATTACTGTCTCCCTGCCCCGCGATGTGGTGGAGCGCGTACGGAGTGCCGTTCGCACGGGCGGCTACGCGTCTGTGTCGGAAGCGGTGGAAGCAGCCGTCGTGCAGTGGGATTCCCAGCAGCCCGAAGCGGAGCCCGAAACCGAGACGTTGCGCCAGATGGTGGCGGAGGGATTGGCAAGCGGGGAGCCGATCGACGCCGATGTCGTCTTTTCCGCGTTGCATGAACGGATCGCGAAGCTGCGCGCCGCCGAATGAAGCGGCTGGTCATCGCGCCCAGCGCAGCCGCAGACCTCAATGATATCTTCGAGTATATCGTCCAGGATCGGCCAGCCGCCGCGACGGGATTGATCGGGCGACTGGAGGCCGCGTCACGCCTTCTGGTCGAACGTCCCGGGATCGGCAGATCGCGCCCGGAACTCGGGTTGGGGATACGAACCTACGCCGTTGAGCGCTACCTGATCGCCTATCGCGTTACGACGGACCATGTGTTGGTGATCCGCTACTACCATGGCGCGCGCAGCCCGGATCGGATGGTCTGAGGCTCAGCTGATCGGCGCCGCGCCGATTTCCGCCAGGCGCTTCGCCTGCCGTGCCAGCAGGAACTCCACCTCCGCGATCTCGCGCGCGCCGATGGCGCCCACCGGGCGGCGTTGGGCCGGCGAGGCGATGGCGCCGCGCTTGTGCAGGATGTATTTGCGCACCGCGAGACCCGGGCCAGGCTGCTGTTCGTAGCGGGCCAGCGGCAAATAGGCGTCGAAGATGTCGCTGGCGCGCTGGTCATCCCCGGCGTTGCAGGCGGCAATCACGCCGGCCATCATTTCCGGGAAGGCGAAGCCGGTC
>CANHKG010000181.1 GCA_947460455.1 Rhodospirillales bacterium
CGCTTCTTCAGCCACCGGCGCCGCACCCTGGCCGGCGGTGGCGTGATTGGGCACCAGATGTCGATCATCACGCTATAAGGCACGTCATGCCCTATCTCTGGATGTTCATGGCGATGATCTTCCTGGCGACGCTGGTGTCCTGTGTCCTGGTCTAGGCTCGCCCTGGCCCTGGTGCTGCTGGTTGCCGCCTGCGGTGACCTGCCGCGGCCGTTCGAGGGGCGGCCGGGGGCGCTTGCCTCCCGCTTGTCCCAGCCGCCGCCGGCGCGGCTGGCGGTGGTGCCCACCGGGCAGGTGCTGCTGGGTGATGCCGCGGCCGGGCAATACGCCAGCGCCGTGGCCGAGGCGATGCAGGAGGAGGCGCTGCCCGCGGTGGCCGAGCCGGTGCGCCCGGGCGACTGGCGGCTGGAGCTTTCGGCCGCGCTGCGTGGGTCGCAGGTGGTGCCCGGCTTCCGCGTGCGCGATCCCGCCGGCGCGGAGCGTGGCCTGGCCGAGGCCCAGCCGGTGCCGGCTGCCACCTGGAGCGAAGCAGCGCCCGACATGCTGCGCCGTGCCGGGCGGGAGGCGGCGCCGACCATCGCCGGCCTGCTCGCCGGCATCGAGGCGGCGCGGCGCGATGCGGACCCGGACAGCCTGGTGAACCGCCCGGTGCGCATCCATCTGCGCCCCATCACCGGCGCACCCGGAGACGGCAACCGCGCCCTGGCCCGCCACATGCGTGAGCAGCTCATCCGGCTGGGCATGACCGTGCAGGACAAGGCCGAAGGTGCTGACTACGCCGTGGGCGCGGAGGTTTCGCTGGCCGACATGCCGGGCAACCAGCAGCGCGTGGAAATCCGCTGGCGGGTGGCCGATGCGCGCGGCGCGGAAGCCGGGCAGGTGGCGCAGCTGAACCAGGTGCCGCGCGGCACGCTGGCCGGGCTGTGGGCCGACGTGGCGCTGGTGGTGGCGGAGGAAGCCGCCGGCGGGATCAAGGACGTGATCGGCAACCAGACCAACCCGAGGCGCGCCACCCCGGCCGCAACACCCCCCGCCGCAACACCCCCGGCGGCGGCCCGGTAGAGAAACAGCCATGCGGGCTTGAAAGCCGGGCTCGTTGGACAGGGGGGCGGGCTGTTGCTAGAACGCCGCCGTCAGCTTCGCCCCCCCAGGCCCGCCTTGCGCCGCCGCGGCCGCGCCGTTGCCCCAAGCCGGCTCCGCCGGCCCCCGGTTCCGGTCCGGATCGCCCCATCTGGATCCCCGCCCCATGAAGATTGTCGCCTGCAACAGCAACCGCCCCCTGGCCGAGGCGGTCGCCGCCGCGCTGGGCTTGCCGCTGACGCGCGCCTCTGTCCGTCGCTTCGCGGACATGGAGGTGTTCGTGGAGATCCACGAGAACATCCGCGGCGAGGACGTGTTCGTGGTGCAGAGCACCAGCTACCCGGCCAACGACAACCTGATGGAATTGCTGATCACCATCGATGCGCTGCGCCGCGCCTCCGCCCGCCGCATCACCGCCGTGATCCCGTATTTCGGCTATGCGCGGCAGGACCGCAAAAGCGGATCGCGCACGCCCATCTCCGCCAAGCTGGTCGCCAACCTGATCACCGAGGCCGGCGCCAACCGCGTGCTGACGATGGATCTGCATGCCGGCCAGATCCAGGGCTTCTTCGACATTCCCGTGGACAACATGCAGGCCGCGCCGCTGTTCTCCCGCGATATCCAGGAGCGTTTCGCCGGCCGCAACCTGATGATCGTCTCGCCCGACGTGGGCGGCGTGGTGCGTGCGCGGGCCATCGCCACCCGCCTGGGCACCGACCTCGCCATCATCGACAAGCGCCGCCAGGCCGCGGGCGTGTCGGAAGTGATGCACGTGATCGGCGAGGTGGAAGGCCGCGATTGCATCCTGGTGGACGACATCGTCGATTCCGGCGGCACGCTGGTGAACGCGGCGCGCGCGCTGATCGAGAACGGGGCGAAATCCGCCAGCGTGTATGTCACGCACGGCGTGCTTTCCGGCGGCGCCGTCGCGCGCATCGCCTCCAGCCCGATCGAGCTGATGGTGCTGACCGACAGCATCCTGGCCACCGAAGCCGTGCGCCTGGCCGCCAACATCAAGCAGCTGACGATCGCGCCGCTGATCGCGGATGCCATGGCGCGCATCCACGAGGAGCGGTCCGTCAGCTCCCTGTTCGATTGAGGACGACACGATGCCGACCCTCACCCAAACCCGCTTCTGGTTCCTGCGCCACGGCGAGACCGACTGGAACGCCAAGGGCCTCAGCCAGGGCAATGTCGATATCCCGCTGAACGCCAATGGCATCGCCCAGGCTCAGGCGGCCGCGCCGATGCTGGCCAACCGCGGTATCGCCAGCATCGTCGCCTCCCCGCTGTCGCGCGCGCACGACACGGCGAAGGTGGCGGGCGAGTTGCTCGGCCTGCCGGTGCACCTGGATGAAGGGCTGCGCGAAACCGCCTTCGGCGCCCAGGAAGGCCAGCCGATGTCGGAATGGTTCTCGCACTGGGTGGAAGGCAGCTACACGCCGCCCAACGGCGAAAGCTTCGCCGATCTGCGCACCCGCGCCCTGGCTGCCGTCAACCGTTCCCTGGAACGCCCGGGCCTGGTGCTGATCGTCGCCCATGGCGCGCTGTTCCGCGCCCTGCGCGCCGAAATGGGCCTGGAGCCCAATGTGCGCACCCGCAACGCCTGGCCGATGCTGTGCGAGCCCGGCACGCCGTGGACGCTGACGGACGCGGCTTGAGCTGAGGGGCGCCGGCCTGGGCCCGGCGCTCAGGCCCCGCCCGTCTCCGGCCGCAGCGCCATGCCGCGCCGCGCCACCTTGCCGGCCATCGCGGCATCGTGGGTGACGAGCAGCAGCGCCATGCCGGTTTCGGCCACCACCTCGCGCAGCAGCTCCATCACCTCGGCCTGGGTCACGAGGTCCAGGCGCGAGGTCGGCTCATCGGCGAACAGCAGCGCGGGGTCCAGCAGCAGCGCCCGCAGCAGGGCGAAGCGCTGCAGCTCGCCGCCGGAAACCTGGTCGGGGCGGCGGGCCAGCAGGGCCGGGGCCAGGCGCAGGCGATCGCGCAGCCGCGTGGCGAGCACGGGATCGAGGCGGTGGCGCCGGATCACCGCGGCCAGCGCATCGCCCAGCGTCATCGCCGGGGCGAAGGCGGCGAGTGGATCCTGGTAGAGCTTCTGCAGCGCGAAGGCCGAAAGGCCGCCGCGGCGCCGCACCGTGCCGGCATCCGGCGGCACCAGGCCCAGCAGCATGTTGCCCAGCGTGGACTTGCCGGTGCCGCTCGGCCCGGTCAGCGCCACCACCTCGCCCGCGCCCAGCGCGAGGTCGATCCCGGTGAACAGGCGCTGCGGCCCGTAGCGCTTGGCCAGCCCCTCTCCCTCCACCACCGCTGCGCCGGCGGGGCGGTGCGGCCAGGGTGCCCAGGCCTCCGGCTCGGCGGCCAGCAGGCGCCGGGTGTAGGGATGCTCCGGCGCGGCCAGCACGCGCGCCACCGGGCCCTGCTCCACGATCTCGCCCTCCAGCATCACGGCCAGCTCGCCGCCCAGGGCGCGTGCCAGGGCGATGTCGTGGGTGATCACCAGCAGCGTGGCGCCGCGTGCCACCTCCTCCGCCAGCAGTGCCGCCACGCTGTCGCGCAGCGCGGCATCCAGCCCCTTGGTCGGCTCATCCGCCAGCAGAACCGGCGCACCGGCGATGCGGGTGGCGGCGAGGGCGACGCGCTGGCACATGCCGCCGGAAAGCTGGAACGGAAACCGGCGCTCCGCCGGTGCGAGCCCCACGGCGGCCAGCGCGGCGGCGGCGGCCCGGCGCGCGGCCGGCCAGGGCAGCCCGGCCACGAAGCGCGGCACCTCGGCCACCTGCGGCATCGCCGGCATGGTGGGGTCCAGCGCCGCCCAGGGTTCCTGCGGCAGCATCGCGAGTGTCCGGCCCCACAGCGCGCGGCGCCC
This sequence comes from Rhodospirillales bacterium, assembly GCA_947460455.1. Lineage (GTDB taxonomy): Bacteria > Pseudomonadota > Alphaproteobacteria > Acetobacterales > Acetobacteraceae > CAMDGX01. The sequence goes on from CANHKG010000181.1 coordinate 3,947, forward strand.
GGCGGTGTCGCGCGCCGGCAGCGCGTCGGCGCCAAGGCGGATCGCGCCGGTGGCGTGCAGTTCCGCCGGCAGCGTGCCCATCACCGCCTGGGCCAGCAGCGACTTGCCGGAGCCGGTCTCGCCCAGGATCACCAGGGGCACGCCGGGCTCCACCCGCAGCGTGGCCGGTGCCACGATCCGCCCCTGCGGCCCATGCACCGCGACTTCGTCGAGCGCCAGCATCGTCATGTGCCGCGCCCCCCGGCGGCGAGCTGCAGGCCCAGCACGCTGGCGGCCAGCAGCAGCCCGGGCATCAGCACGTGCCAGGGCGCCTCCTCGTAGTAGGGCAGCAGCTCCGTCATCATGCTGCCCCATTCCGGCGTGGGCGGGCGCAGGCCGATGCCGACGAAGGCGAGGGCGGAAAGCGCGGTCACGGCGGCGGCGGCACTGAAGCCGAGCAGCGTCAGCAGCATCGGGCCCAGTTCCGGCAGCAGGTGGTGGCGCAGCAGATGCCAGGGGCCGAGGCCGAGCAGCCGCGCCGCCTCTGCCTGCGGGCGGGCGAAGACGGAGCCGGCCACGCTGCGGGTGAGGCGGAAATATTCCACCCAGAAGGCCAGCGAGAGGCCGAGATACAGCGGCAGGAAGTCGCCGGGCGCGAAGGCGGCGAAGATCAGCACCAGCAGCAGGCCGGGCAGCGCCATCACCCCGTCGGCCAGCCCCACCAGCACCCGCTCCACCCAGCCGCGCCGCCAGGCGGCGAGCAGGCCCAGCAGCAGGCCCGGCACCGCGGCGCACAGTGCCGTTGCGGCGGCGAGCCCAAGCGAGAGGCGGGTGGCATGGGCCAGGCGCGCCAGCATGCTGCGGCCCAGGTGGTCGGTACCCAGCAGATGGCCCGGCGCGCCGGGCGGCAGCAGGGTGGCCGAGAGGTCCTGGCGCATCGGGTCGCCGGTCAGCAGCGGGACCAGCAGGCCAAAGCCCAGCACCGCGCCCAGCAGCGCGAACCCGATGACGCGCGCGCCCCTCATGCCCACCCTTCTCATGCCGGCCTGCGCCGGCGCGGATCGATCGCGAGGCAGGCCAGGTCCACCGCCCCGTTCAGCGCCACGAAGATCAGCCCCATGGCCAGCGCGGTGCCCTGCACCATCGGCACGTCGCGCGCCACCACGGCGTGCACCAGCGCATGGCCGATGCCGGGCCAAGCGAACAGCGTCTCCACGATCACCACGCCTTCCACCAGGGTGACCAGCTGCACGCCGAGATAGGCGGTCACCGGCACGGCCGCGTTGCGCAGCGCGTGGCGGCGGATCACCGCGCCCTCCGGCAGGCCCTTGGTGCGGGCGAAGGCGAGGTAGGGGGCCTGGGCCACCGCCACCATGGCATCGCGCGCCACCCGGCTGGACACCGCGGCGAGGCCGATGGCAAGCGTGGTGGCCGGCAGCACCACTTCCCGCCAGCCGCCCACGCCCGCGGCGGGCAGCCAGCCCAGCTGCACCGCGAACACCATCATCAGCACCAGCCCGATCACGAAGGCCGGCACGGCGCGCAGCACGGCGCCAACGGCCAGGCCGGTCCGGTCCGCGGCCGAGCCCGGCCGCATCGCCAGCAGCACGCCGATCGGCGGGCCGACCAGCGCGGAGAGCAGCAGCGCCACCACCGCGAGCAGCAGCGTGTGGCCCAGATAGACCGACAGTTCCTCTACCACCCGGTCGCCGCTGACCAGCGACACGCCGAGGTCGAACCGCGCGAGATCCCCAAGCCAGGCGCCGAGCAGCTGCCACCAGGGCCGGTCCAGCCCCAGCTCGGCCCGCACCGCCTCGGCCGCCGCGGTGTTCACGTGGTCCATGCCGTAGCGCCCGGCGGCGACGCGGTAGGCCATGTCGCCGGGCAGCAGCCGCACCATCAGGAAGCAGGCGACGCCGACCGCCATTGCCACCAGGGCGGCCTGCAGCAGCCGCGCGCCGACGGCCCGGATCATGCCAGCCCCTTTTTCTGTCGACCCATGAAGACTGGGTCGACGGGGCTGGCATGAGGCTTTGCTTGGCGCGCCGCCACCGGCCAGCCCGGCGCGCGATGCCCATCCCCGCCATGGCCGGAAGGGTCGTCCATCGCAGGGATGGGCATCAGTCCGCCCATCGCATGCCGGCGATACGGTAGGAGATCTCCAGCGGGTCCACGCTGCCGCCGGCGGTGCGCCGGCTGAAGGCCACGGGGTAGTCGTACCAGGCGACCGGGATCACCGGCACATCGTCGTGCAGGATGCGGGCGATGCGCTGGGCCAGGGCGCGCCGGGCGGCGGGGTCGGCCTCTTCGCCCATGCGCGCGGCGGCGGCCAGCAGCTCTGGGCTGGACCAGCCCATGGCGCCCCACTCACCGCCCTGGGCGCCGAAATCCTGCAGCACGGTGCCGAGCGGGTCGGGGACCAAAGCGAGGTTGCGGGCGTAGAGCGCCATCTCCAGCGTGCCGTCCGTGTGGCCGGCGGGGATCTCCCCGCTGTTCACGATGGCGACCTGCAGGTCGATGCCGGCCTCGCGCAACTGGCCCTGGATCGCGGTGGCCAGCACCGGCAGCTCCGGCCGGTCGGTGAAGGTGCGCAGCGTCACGCGGAAGGCGCGGCCGTCGCGGGCGCGGATGCCGTCCGGCCCGGCGCGCCAGCCGGCTTCGTCCAGCAGGCGCTGCGCGGCGGCCAGGTCGCGGCGCGGCGGCGGCAGGTCGGCGATGTGCCAATCCGGCAGGGCCGGCGGGAAGAACTGGTTGGCCGCACCCTCCGGGCTGCGCAGCAGGGCACGGGCCATGCCCTCCCGGTCCAGCGCCAGCGCCACGGCGCGGCGAACGCGCACATCGGAGAAGAAGGGCAGGCTGGCATTCAGCTTCAGCGCCCGGGTGCGCGGGATCGGCACCGTTACCACGTCCAGGCGCGCGTTGCGGCGCAGGCGGTCCACCGTCTCTGGCGCCAGTGTCGTCACGATTTCCGCCTGCCCGCCTTCGGCCATCGCGGCCCGTGTCTCGCCACGGCCGACCGCGAGGTACGACACGCGCTCAATGGCCGGGGCCGGGCCCCACCAGCCGGCGAAGCGCTCGGCATCCAGCCGCTGCGGGGCGAGCAGGTCGGTCAGGCGATAGGGGCCGGAGCCGATGATCGCGCGCACCGCACCGCCCTCGCCATAGGAAGCGGGGGCCAGCACGATGGCGCCGGAATGGGCCAGGAAGGCGGGCAGGGAGAGGAAGGGCTGGCGGGTGCGCACCACCACCTCGCCCGCCTCCGCGGTGATGGCCTCCACCGGCGCCTGGGCCAGCGGGCCGGGCTGGGCGCGCGCCCGCACCAGCGCCGCCGCCACCGCCTCGGCCGTGACCGGCGTGCCGTCGTGGAACGTGGCACCCGCGCGCAGGGCGAAGCGCCAGGCCAGCCGGTCGGCGTCCAGCCGCCAGGCGCGCGCCAGCAGCGGCACAAGGGCCCCTGCGGCATCGGTGCCCACCAGCGTTTCCGCGATCTGCATGCGCTGGAACACGTAGCCGGAGCGTGCGGGATCGAGCCCGCCGATCTCCCAGGGCGTGACCACGCGCAGTGTTCGCACCGGGGCCTGGGCCCGGGCAGTGCCGGGCAGGGCTACAGGGGCAGCGGCGATGGAGGCCAGCAGGGTCCTGCGCTTCATGACGTCTCGTGATGTTATACTATAACATCACTCATATCCCCTGAAGGCACATTCCGCAACACTGTATGTTTCACCATTGGCACCCGGCGGGCGGAGGGGGGGCTGGAACCCCACCTGTGCACCCGCGATGCCTGCTTGATGCTGTACGACCCCGGCAAGTCCTTGACGTTGATCGGCGCGCCCTGGTCCCCGCGCCGCGGTGTTTTGGCGTCATGCGCCCGTAGTCTTCCCAGGTGGACATTGCGGCATCGGCCCTCCTAAGGGAGTCGTCGGCTTCCCAGGGACGGCAGCCAGCCAGCGACGTATGTTATAAAAATTACCAACAGGGGCGCTGGACTGACTTCATGCGGCCATCCAGGTGACGCACCGATGACGCTTCCGGCTCAGGCTGCCAGGGTCAAAATCCCCCGGATCCTCTCGCTCTGGTCCACGAGCATCATCTTCGCCGTGGTGGTGATGCTGCCGTTGCTGGCCCATATGGCGGTGAACATCAGCCAGTCCTTCACGGCGGCCCGGCTTGCCGCCGAGAACGACCGCATGGCGGCAGCCACGCGCACCGCGGCGAACATCGAAACCCACCTCGCCGTGATCGCCCATGCCGTTCGGGCAGCGTCCGGCTCGGCGGCTTTGGCGCGGGGCGATCTCGGCGCCTATGTCGGTGAACTGCGTCTCATGGCATCCGCGCTCACCGGCCGATCGGCGACGCTCTACGACGGACAAGGTGCCATCATCGCCCGGACGGAGCCGAGCACCGCGCCACCGATCGCGGTTGAGCAGCTGGCCGCGGCATCGGCCAACCCGCTGGGCCTGGTCGATATCGGCCGGCTGCCGGGCGAGCTGCGCGCCCTTGGCATCGTCGCGCCCGCCGCCCTGCCGCAGGGTGGCCGCGGATGGCTGGCGTTCGAGATTGCCCCCCGCATGTTCGGGTCCCTCGGCCTGGCCCGGCTGCTGGACCAGGACGAGGTGCTGACCGTGCGAGACCGCGCCGGGCGGTTGTTCTGGCGCAGCTACGCGCATGAGGTGGGGGAACCGCTGCCCGCCAGCATGGCCGGTACGGTGGCCTCGCCGGGCGGGGCCGGCGTGTTCCGCAATATCTCCATCCTGACGAAGGAGGAGCGGACGCTGGCCTTCACCCATGCCGCCGGTGGTGCGCTGCTGGTGACCAGCAGCATGCCGTCCCGGGATCTCTACGCCAGCCTGCCGCTCGGGCCCGTCGGAACCGTCGCGCTGGCGGTGGTCTCCATCGCCGGCTCCGTCGCGCTGGCGCTGTTCTTCAGCCGCACCCTGGTGGGCGCCTTCCGCCGTGCCGCCCTGGGGCTGGACCCGACCGGCTTCGGGCTGGCCGAGGCCGAGGCGCTGGGCAAGGAAGTCCGTGCGGACCGGCAGAGCCTGCTCGGCACGCTTTCCTCGGTGGCGCTGCTGGAGATGCACTGGCACGGGGGCCGCGCGGCGGCGCGCGCCGCCATCCATCTCTCGCCGCAGTTCAGCTCCCTGATGAATGCGGGGGGCGAGGAGCTTCGTTCGGCCGAGGCGATCGTGCGCCTGTTCGACCCCAGGGACCAGCCGGCGCTGGCGGATGCGCTGGCGGATGCCACCACGAAGGGCGGCACCTTCTCGCTGGTGGTCAGGAAGGAGGAGGCGCAGAACCGGCTCTCCTGGTTCCGGCTCATCGGGGTCGGCACATTGGCCCGGGATGGCCAGGCCGGGCGCCTGGTCCTGACGCTGGAGGACATCACGCAGGCGCATCTGGCCGCCAGCGAGCGCGCGGTGAACGAAAAGCGCCTGCAGATGGCCACGGATGCCGCCGAGCTGGGCATCTGGGAGCTGGAGGTGGCCACGGGCCGGCGCTACTTCTCCGACCGGCTGTGGCGCATGATCGGCATGGCCCCGCGCGAAGGCGGCCTGACCCGCGAAGAGACGCTGGTGCTGATCCATCCCGAGGACCGCGCCCCCTTCCTGGACCCAAACCTGCTGATCAGCGGGCCCTTGTCCGAATTCCCCTGCCGCGTCGTGCTGCCAACCCGCGGCATCCGGCACTGGTCCGTCACCACCACGGTGCTGAAGGACGAGGATGGCCAGCCCACCCATGTCATCGGCCTCATCTCCGACGTGACACGGCAGAAGGAAACGGAGCTGGAGGTGCGCAGCCATGCCTCCCAGCTCGCGCTCGCAGCCGAGATCGTGGATATCGGCATCTGGGTCCGCGACCAGACCGACGGGCAGATGCGCTGGATCAAGAAGCCCTCGATCTTCGCGCGGTTGCAGGAAGGCCGCAGCTTCTCCTTTCAGCAGGACCTGATGTCGATCATCCACGAAGGTGACCGCGAGCGGCTGCGCCGCGATTGGGGCGCGGTGGATCTGGCCGCTATCGAGGCGCAGATGTACGCGCCGGATGGAACGCCGCTCGATACCTCGCCACCCCAGGAGATCGTGTTCCGCGGCGTGATGATGAATGGCGATGTGCGCCACATCCAGGCCAAGCGGGTGTTCCTGCGCGGGCCCTCCGGCCAGATCAGCCGGACCATCGGCGTGTTCGCCGACATCACCGACCGGCTGACGCGGGAGCGGGAGATCGCCGAGCGCGAGGCCCGGTTCCGCCTGGCCATCGATGCCGCCGATCTCGGCATGTTCACCATCGACCTGCCAACCGGTGCGCTGGAGCGGTCGGACCGCATGCTGCAGATGCTGGGATGGCCGGTGACGCCGGAGGCAAGCCGCCGGCCCTATGACCTGCCCTCGCTGCACCCCGACGATGCCGCAAAGGTGCTGGCCGACCGCGAGGCCTGGGTGCGCGAGGGCGCGCGGGGGCGCCACCGGGCCACCTACCGCGTGTGGCACAGCGACGGATCCCTCCGCCACCTGGAGGTGCTGCTGCTGGCGGAGCGCGACGCGGACGGAAAGCCGGTGCGCATCGTTGCCGCCGTGCGCGACCAGACGGAGATGCACCTGGCCGCACGGGCGCTGGAGGAGAGTGAATCGCTGTTCCGCCTTGCCGCCGAAGCCGCGGCGCAGGGGGTTTGGGACCAGGACATGCGCAGCGGGCAGGTGCGCTGGTCCCGCCACATGTGGTCGATCCATGGCCTGCCCGAACGGGACGCCGCGCCGCTGCCCGCGGAACAGCAGGCGTTGCTGCACCCCGACGACATCGAAGTCGTCGCGGGCATCCAGGCGCGATTGCTGGCGCATGCCGGCAGCGATGTGGAAGCCGGGGTGTAC
>CANHKG010000182.1 GCA_947460455.1 Rhodospirillales bacterium
TCATTGGTCGGCTATTCCATGCCGGTGTTCTGGCTTGGGCTGGTGGGCCTGTTGCTGTTCTACGCCAAGCTTGGCTGGGTGGAGGGCCCGGGCCGGCTGGACGTGGCGTTTGACGACATCGTGGCGCCGGTCACCGGAATGCTGACCATCGACGCGTTGCTGGCCGGCGAGCATGATGTCTTTGTTAACGCTCTCGGCCACCTCGTGCTGCCCGCATCGATCCTGGGCTTCCTGTCCCTGGCCTATATTGCCCGAATGACGCGCAGCTTCATGCTGGCGCAGTTGGAGCAGGAATACATCCTGGCCGCCCTCGCCAAGGGGCTTTCGCCGTGGCGGATCATCTGGGTTCATGCCCTGGGCAATGTCTGGGTGCAGTTGGTCACGGTGATCGCACTTACCTTCGGCAGCCTGCTGGAGGGCGCGGTGCTGACCGAGACCGTGTTCGCGTGGCCGGGGCTGGGCCTTTACATGAAGAACTCCCTGTTCGCGGCCGATCTCAACGCCGTGCTGGGCGGAACGCTGCTGATTGGTGCGATCTACATCTTGCTGAACATGCTGTCCGACCTCGTCTATGCGATGGTTGATCCGCGCGCGCGGGAGCCGAACTGATGCAGATGCGCGCCTGGTTGCTCGACCCCGCGCCCGCCAGCCGCCGGCAGGCTCAGCTTGGTGGCTGGTTCCGCGCCTGGCTGGCCTTTCGCCGCAATACGCTGGGCATGATCGGGCTGGGCATCGTTTTGTTGCTGATCGGTGTTGCAGCCTTCGCGCCGTTGATCGTCGACCCAGCCAGCGCGCTGACGCAGGTGCTGGCGAATCGGCTGCAGCCGTCCTCCTGGGCGCATCCGTTTGGGACTGACGAGCTGGGGCGCGATATCCTGGCGCGGGTGGTGTTTGGTGCGCGCATCACGCTCACCATCGTGGTGCTGGTGAGCCTGATCGTGGTTCCGATCGGCCTGGCGATTGGATTGCCGGCTGGCTACTTCGGTGGCTGGATCGACGCAGCGCTGATGCGGTTCACTGACATCTTCCTCGCATTTCCGCGGCTTGTGCTGGCGCTGGCGTTTGCTGCGGCGCTTGGACCCGGCATCGAGAATGCCGTGATCGCCATCGCGCTTACCGCCTGGCCGCCCTATGCGCGCTTGGCCCGCGCCGAGACGCTGACGCGCCGGCGCAGCGAGTTCATCCAGGCTGCCGAGTTGCAGGGGGCTTCCCATCTGCGGATCATCGCGACGCAGATCGTGCCGCTGTGCCTCCCCTCCGTGATCATTCGCCTTACGCTGGACATGGCCGGCATCATCCTGACCGCCGCGGGCCTGGGCTTCCTCGGGCTTGGCGCACAGCCGCCTTCGCCGGAATGGGGCGCGATGGTTTCCACGGGGCGCGAGGTGTTGCTGGACCAGTGGTGGGTGGCCACGATCCCGGGCCTGGCGATCTTTGTTACCAGCCTTGGCTTCAACCTGCTGGGCGACGGGCTGCGCGACGTGTCCTCCGGGCGCGGCTGAGGGCATGGGCATGGATTCTCCCCTGCTGCGTGTTCGCAATCTCTCCGTGACCTATCCCGGGGATGACGGCGACTTCCGGGCGGTGCGGAACGTGAGCTTCACGGTGGGCCGCGAACGCTTGGGCATTGTGGGGGAATCCGGTTCCGGCAAGTCCACCACGGGGCGGGCGATCATGGGCCTTGCGCGCCCCCCCGCGCGGGTGCAGGCCGACGAGTTGTTGCTGGGCGAGATCGACCTGCGTACGCAAAGCGAGCGCCAGCTGCGTCGGCTGCGCGGCAAGCGCATGGCGATGGTGCTGCAGGACCCGAAATACTCGCTGGACCCGGTGATGCGGGTGGGCGACCAGATTGCCGAGACGCACCGCACCCATCTGGGCAGCAGCAAGGCCGAGGCGCGCGCGGCAGCGCTGGAGATGCTGCAGGCGGTGCATATCCGCGATCCCGAGCGGGTCTATGGCATGTATCCGCATCAGGTCTCCGGTGGCATGGGGCAGCGCATCATGATCGCGGCCATGCTGATTGCCGGGCCGGAGCTGCTGATCGCGGACGAGCCCACCAGCGCGCTGGACGTGACGGTGCAGACCCAGGTGCTCTCCATCATGGACGAACTGGTGCGCGAGCGTGGGATGGGCCTGATCCTGATCAGCCACAACCTGCACCTTGTCTCCTCGTTCTGCGACCGCGTGCTGGTGATGTATGCGGGCCAGATCGTGGAGATCTGCGATGCGGGTAGCCTCGCAGATGCGCAGCATCCGTACACGAGGGGCCTGCTCGCCGCCCTGCCCGAGCTGGGCCGCAAGCGTGGGGAGCTGCCGCAACTGCAGCGTGACCCGGCCTGGATGGACGACATCGCCGCCCCCCTGGAGACGCGAAGCAGGAAGCTGGGCGCGTGAGCATCATCCTGGAGCACGTCACTGTCAGCTATGGCCGAGGCGCCAAGCGATTCGATGCCGCCCGCAACGTGACCCTTTCCGTGGCGGAGGGGGAGGCCTTTGGCCTGGTGGGCGAATCCGGTTCCGGCAAATCCACCGTGCTGCGGGCTGTTGCGGGGCTGATCGCCCATGCCGAAGGCCGCGTGGAGCTCGCCGGGGAGGCCATGGGCAAGCGCCGGACCACCGCCCAGCGCAAGATGGTCCAGATGGTGTTCCAGGACCCGTATGGCTCGCTGCACCCGAACCAGACCGTGGACCAGACACTGTCCATGCCGATCGCCATCCATCGGCTGGGTGATGCCGATCGCCGCGTATCGGCCGCGCTGGAGGAGGTGGGGCTGGGGCCGCAGCACCGCTTCCGCTACCCGCACCAGCTTTCCGGCGGCCAGCGCCAGCGCATCGCCATTGCCCGCGCCCTGATCCTGGAGCCGCGCATCCTGTTGCTGGACGAGCCGACCAGCGCGCTGGACGTGTCGGTGCAGGCGGAGATCCTGAACCTGTTGAGCCGGCTGCGCCGCGAGCACGGGCTGACCATGCTGATGGTGAGCCATGACCTCGCCGTGATCGCCCATCTCTGCGATCGGATCGCGGTGATGAACCGGGGCGAGATTGTGGAAACGACCACGGCCGAAGCCCTGGCAGCCGGCAATGTCTCCAACCCCTACACGCAGCAGCTTCTGCGTTCGAATCGCGGCTTCGACCCGAGTGGCGGCGAATTGGATTTGCTGGGCTCCGACGCGATTCGCTGAGCGGGCTTGGCCCCGGGGCTGGGCTGCGGGCACGACTGATCGCCGCGGGACGCGGGGTTTTGGCGACGGATTCAAGGTGGATTTGGGCGTGGAGCGGCCTTGGCGGCGCGCGGGCGGCCTGGGACGGGCGGAGTACGGGCGCACGGTGGCCGGACAGGGACATACCCTCGGCAGGGTGGCAGCGCATGAGCCAGCCGAGCCGGGCGCGACGGCGAAACAGCCGACGCAGGACGTAGGGATCCCAGTCGGAGTCTTCGCTGGTGTCGGTGGTGATGGAGAGGAACCAGTCCTTGTGCGGGCGGCGCAGGGCGTGGCGCGCGGTGGCTGCGCCCGCGAGGGCGGCGAACAGGGCCAGCAGCAGGAGCTTCAACGCGACCGGAATCCGGGCGTGCAGGATCGCCCGCGCCCAGGGGCGCGGTGCGTCGGCTTCGCTCGGTGCGGCGGGTTGATGGGTCATCACCAGGAATTCCAGCACAGGCCAGACCGGTGAACCAGAAAATTTTCTTCAATAATGTGAAATAATGTGTTTGACTGGATATCGGGCCGCCGCTGTTTTCGCCCCCCGGGCGGAGCGGGGCCATCGACGCGCAGCGCCCTTGGACCTCATCCTGGGGAAAAAATGGGATCAAAGGGCCGCCGGCCCTTTGCGGGTCCAGGGCAGCGCCCTGGCCTTCCTTCGCTTCGATCGGTGAGAACCTAGAAGGCTTGGCCTAATTCCACCCAACTATGCCCGGCCTTCGCCGCCGTGGCTCGATCAACGGGCGTTGGCCAGCAACTCCTCCACGACGCGCTCCAGCTGGGCGATCGTGTTGCAGGTCATCATCTGGCTGCAGAACGGCGCGTAGCGGTACATGTCGCTGTCGCCGGTGCCCCAGAGTGGTTGCGGCTCCGGGTTCAGCCAGATCACCCGGCCGGCGCGGTTGAAGATGTCGCCCATCAGTTCGACGCGCGGCTCGTTGCGGTTGCCGCGTGCGTCGCCCAGGATGATGACGGTGGTCTGGCGGTTTACGTGCTTCAGGGACATGCCGCAGAAGTCTTCGAGCGACTTGCCGTAGTTGGTGGAGCCGAAGCCGATCGCTTCCAGGATCTTGGTGATCGCGTCGTCGCTGCTTTCGCGGCGCAGGATGTCGCTGACGTCGATCAGGTGGCTGGAGAAGGCATAGCCGCGCAGATCGGCCAGCACGTCGTGCAGCGAATAGAGGAACATCAGCAGGAAGCGCGCGACGTTGGCGACCGAGCCGGAGACGTCGCACAGCGCCATGACCCGCGGCTTGTCGATCCGCTCGCGCTTCCACACGGTGCGGAACGGCACGCCATCGAACACCATGTTCCGGCGCATGGTGCGCCGCATATCCAGCACGCCGCGCCGGTCGCGGTAGCGCTTGCGGCTGTAGCGCTCGGCGATCTTCTTGGCCATGTCGCGGATCAGCTGGCGCATGCGCTGGATGTCGCGCCGGTCGAGTTGGGAGAGGTTGACCTGGCGCAGCGCGCCTTCGCGGATCTCGCGCGTGGTGCCCTGGGAGAACAGGGCCAGCTGCCGCTCCATGTAGCCACGGGCCTGTTCGCCCAGGGCGGCGCGTGCCTTGGCCAGGCGGTCGGCGAGTTCCGCGTTGCCCTCGCCGCGCAGCCGGGTGATCTCGCGCTCCAGCTCCGCAAGTCCCATCCGATCGAGGATGCGGCGGGCATAGAGGTTGGTCTGGGTGAACAGCGTGATGTTGGTGGCGCCAGCCGCTTCCGCCGCGCGCTCCATCGCGGCGGCGAGGCCGGCGAGGTCGCCTTGCATCAGCATCTGGCCGAGGGCCGACTGTGCCCCCTGCCCTTCGCCGCCCATGCCTTGGGCCTCGCCTTCCGCACCTTCGCCCTGCGACGGGGTCGGCGGCGGAGGGAGCTTCGACGCGAGGTCGCCGCTGAGGGCGGTATTCTCGCGCTTGAAGTAGGTTTCGAAGCACTGCTCGAAGATCTGCTTGTCTTCGAACGTTTTGGCGATGGTGAGGGTGAGTGCGTCCTTCAGGGCCTGGCGGTCGGCATAGCCCACCGCGTTGGCCGATTCGAACGCATCGATCGCCTCGGCCACGGAGATGCGCACGCCGGCGCCCCGCGCCACCCGCAGCAGCCGCAGCAGCATGTCGGAGGACTGCGCCGTTTCCGCGGCGCGCCCGAAGGGCGAGGAGCCGGACACGGCGGCGCTACTTCGCCGCCATGCCGTGCGAGCTTTCGCGCAGCGCCTGGTGCGTCATCTCCCCCACCAGCTTGCCGGCGCTGGACATGTCGCCCTCGAACTTCAGCAGCACGTTCAGGGTGTTGTGCACCAGCTCCGGCTCCAGCTGCGAGGCATTGAGCAGGATGAGCGCCCGCGCCCAGTCGATGGTCTCGGACACGCTCGGCAGCTTGCGCAGATCCTGCGTGCGCAGGTTCTGCACGTAATGCACCAGCTGGCGCAGAAGGCTGGCCTGCACGTGCGGCACGCGGGTTTGCACGATCCGCTCCTCACGCCGCGCATCGGGGTAGCCGATGTGCAGGTGCAGGCAGCGTCGCTTCATGGCGTCGCCGAGGTCGCGGGTGTTGTTAGAGGTGAGCAGCACGATCGGGATGACCTTGGCCACCTGCGTGCCCAGTTCCGGGATGGAAACCTGGTAATCCGAGAGGATCTCCAGCAGGAAGCTTTCGAACTCCTCGTCTGCCTTGTCCACCTCGTCCACCAGCAGCACGCAGCCGATGGGCTCGCGCAGGGCGCGCAGCAGCGGGCGGGGTTCAAGGAAGCGATCGGAGAAGAACATGTCGTCCACGCCATCGAGCCGCACCAGCGCCTCGTCCAGGGTGGCGGCCTCACGCAGCTGTTCGCCGAGCTTGTCGCGCAGCAGCTGGGTATAGAGAAGCTGCTTGCCGTATTTCCACTCGTAGAGTGCCTTGGACTCGTCCAGCCCTTCGTAGCACTGCATGCGGATCAGCGGCAGTTGCATGAACCCTGCGGTGGCCTTGGCCAGCTCCGTCTTGCCGGTGCCGGCCGGGCCTTCCACCAGGATGGGCTTGCCGAGCCGCACCGCCAGGAACAGCGCGGTCGCGATCTGGCGGGATGAGATGTAGCCCTGGCCGGCCAACCCCTCCTCGATCGCCTCGATGGATGGAATCTTCTGTTCGAGAGTGCTGCTCACGCCGGACGGCTCCTCACTTCCTTGTTCGTTCCCTAGCCTGAAATGCCGGTGGGCACGAGTCCCTCCAGGCTCAACCCGCCCCCGCGCCGGGCGGGGGGAAACATGACGGAATGTCCATCTAGTTCCCCCTTTCCCCGCGGCGAAAGCACGTGCAAATTGTCAGCAATCCTCGTCCAAGGAAATCCTCGCCCATGCGGGCTTATGTGATTCGCCGTCTCCTGGCGCTCATTCCGACTCTGTTCTTCGCCAGCGTCATCGTTTTTTCGACCGTGCGTCTCATCCCGGGCGACATCATCGACATGATGATCGCGCAGAACGACATCGCCGCGGACAAGACCTCGCGCGAGCAGCTGGAGCAGGCGCTCGGCCTCGATCAGCCGATGTACATCCAGTATTTCCGCTGGATGGGCGGGATTCTGCTGCGCGGCGATTTCGGCTCCTCGCTGTGGCAGGAGCAGTCGGTGATCGGTGAAATCATGGAGCGCCTGCCCACCACCTTCCAGCTGGGCACGATGGCGCTGCTGGTTGCGCTGGTCGTGGCGATTCCCGTGGGGGTGTGGTCGGCGATCCGGCAGGACACCTGGGGCGATTATCTCGGACGGTCCTTCTCCATCCTGATGCTCGCGGTGCCCAGCTTCTGGCTTGGCACGATCGTGATGGTGTTTCCCGCCATCTGGTGGGGCATCTCGCCCGAGGTGAAGTTCGTGCCCTTCTGGCAGGATCCCGTTGGGAACATGCTGCAGCTTTCGTTGCCGGCGCTGATCCTGGGCACGTCGCTTTCGGCGATCTCGATGCGCATGACGCGGACAATGATGCTGGAGGTGCTGCGGCAAGACTATGTTCGCACCGCCTGGGCCAAGGGCATGGGGGAGCGCACCGTGGTGGTGCGCCATGCGCTGCGCAACGCGTTGATCCCCGTTGTTACCCTGATTGGCCTGCAGGCGCCGATCCTGATCGGCGGCACCGTGATCATGGAGCAGATCTTCGTGATCCCCGGCATGGGCCTGATGCTGCTGGAGGCCGTGAGCCGGCGCGACTACCCGATCATCACCGGCGTGTTCCTCATCGTTGGCGTGGCGGTGGTGCTGATCAACCTGCTGGTGGATCTCAGCTACGGCCTGCTTGATCCCAAGGTGAGGTACCGCTGATGTCCGCCACCGCCGCACCGGCCGAGACCTCCGCCGCCCCGTCGCCGCGTGGGCCGATGGCCAGCTTCTTCATCCGTCTTGTTCGCGACAAGCCGCTGGGCGCGATCGGGGCGGTGATCTTCCTGCTGTTCCTGATCTGCGGCGTCTTTGCCGACGTTCTGGCACCCTATGGGATCAACCAGATCAGCCCGGTGAACCGGCTGAAGCCGCCATCGGCGCGGTTCTGGCTGGGCACGGACCACCTGGGCCGCGACATGCTTTCGCGCATCCTCTATGGCGCCCAGCTTTCGGTGATCATCGGCTTTGCCGCCGCCACGCTGGCGACGATTATTTCGGTGGTGATCGGCATCGTCACCGGCTATCTCGGCGGCAAGGTGGACCTGATTGTCCAGCGCGTTGTCGATGCGTGGATGAGCTTTCCGGAGCTGATCATCCTGATCGTGGTCGTGTCGGTGCTTGGCCCGGGCATGATCCAGGTGATCTTCGTGCTCGGGCTCACGTTCGGAATCGGCGGCAGCCGCATTATTCGCGGCGCCGTGGTTTCGGTGCGCGAGCAGATGTATGTGCATTCCGCCCAATCGATGGGCGCCAGCACGCCACGCATCCTGCTGCAGCACATCCTGCCCAACGTGCTGCCCCCGATCATCGTGCTGTTCACCACCCGTGTGGGTGCCGTGATCCTGGTTGAATCCGGCCTCAGCTTCCTTGGGTTTGGCGTGCCGCCGCCCGCGCCGACCTGGGGCGGCATGCTCAGCGGCACGGGCCGTACCTATATGTATATGGCGCCCTGGCTGGCGCTGGCCCCTGGCTTGTGCCTCACGCTGGTGGTGTACGGCATCAACGTGCTGGGCGATGCGATGCGTGATCTGCTGGACCCGCGGATGCGAGGCAGCCGGTGAAGAATGGAGTGACGAGGATGCGTTTCCCCCTGCTTGGCGCGGCACTGCTTGCCACCACCATGCTGGCCGCGCCGGCTGCCGCCCAGAAGCCGCAATATGGCGGCAACCTGGAAGTTGGCACGGTCAACGTGACCATCTCCGCGCTGTCCTTCGACCCGCAGGACTTTGCGTGGAAGCTCAACCACGACAACCTGCACTACGAGACGCTGTTCTCCGGCGACCTCGACAAGTCCATCCGCCGCGGCGGGAAATACAGCTTCCGGCCGGATGCCTGGCTGCCCTCTGATGCCGTGCGTGGCGAATTGGCGGAAAGCTGGCAGTGGCAGGATAATCCGCTGGCCGTGGTGGTGAAGCTGCGGAAGGGGATCATGTGGCCCGCCAAGGCCGGCGTGATGGACAGCCGCGAGTTCACGGCGGATGACGTGGTGTTCAGCTTCAACCGCCAGAACGCCTCTCCCAAGAAGATCCCGGGCTATTTCGACCATGTGGAGAAGGTGGAGGCGACGGATCGCCACACCGTTACCTTCTACATGAAGGAATTCAATGCCGAGTGGGACTACCGCTATGGCTGGGGCTACTACTCCCAGGTGATACCGCCGGAACTTGCCAAGGCAGGTGCGGGCAACTGGAAGAACGCGGTGGGTACCGGCCCCTTCCAGCTGAGCGACTACGTGCAGGGCAACTCCCAGGTCTATAGCAAGAACCCGATCTACTGGGATAGCGACACGATCGACGGCGAGAAGTTCAAGCTGCCCTTCGTCGACAAGGTGACCTACCGGATCATCCGCGACGAGGCGACGCAGCACAGCGCATTGCGCACCGGGAAGCTGGATATCCTGGAGGCGATCCGCTGGCAGGCCGTGGACAGCCTCAAGAAATCGGCGCCGCAGCTGAAATGGGCCAAGTGGCTGGCGATGTCCGGCACCTACCTCTCCATGCGCACGGACACCAAGCCGTTCGACGATATCCGCGTGCGCCGCGCCCTGAACCTGGCGGTGAACAAGCAGGAGATCGTGAAGGAATACTACGGCGGCAACGCCGAGCTGTTCGCCTACCCGCAGCATCCGGAATATGTCGGCTATTTCGAGCCGTTGGAGAGCATGCCCGACAGCATCAAGGAGCTGTTCACCTACAACCCGACGAAGGCCAAGCAGTTGCTGCGCGAGGCCGGCTACCCCAACGGCTTCACCTTCAAGACCCAGGTCTGCTCCTGCTCGCCGGACCACATGGACCTGCTGCCGCTGATCGCGGGCTATCTCGAGCAGATCGGCGTGAAGATCGAAATCCAGCCGATGGAGTACGGCGCGTTCCTTTCGGCGATGACGACCCAGAAGCATGCCGCCGGCTACTTCATGAACAACGGCCATACCAACCCGACCACCTCGATCCGCAAGAGCTTCACGCCCGGGCAGATCTGGGGCCCGTCGATGTGGTTCAGCGAAGGCTACACGGCACGCGTGGCGGAAATGTACCGCACCCGTGACGAGGCGACTCGCCAGAAGATGATCCGGGAGCTGACGCGCGAGGCGATCGACGCGGCGCCCTATATCTGGCTGCCCACGCCCTATGTGTTCAGCGCCTGGTGGCCCTGGGTGAAGAACTACGACGGTGAACTGCGCGTCGGCGCGGTGAAGCCGGGCCCTGTTTATGCGCGCATCTGGATCGACCAGGAGCTGAAGAAGCGCATGGGCCACTAGGCCTGCACATCCCCACAGAGCCACAACGGCCAGGGACAACAAGAGGGAGGGTTTGATGCGATACGGACGGATACTCGGGGGGCTGCTGGCTGGCGCTGCCGCCACGGCCTTGCTGAGCGGGACGGCTGCGGCGCAGAAGCCGCAATACGGCGGCACCCTGGAAATCGGCACGGTCAGCGCCACGATCTCGGCATTGTCCTGGGACCCCGGCGACTATGCCTGGAAGACCAATCACGACAACCTGCACTATGAGACGCTGTTCGCCGGTGACCTGGATAAGTCTGTGCGCCGCGGCGGAAAGTACAACTTCAAGCCCGATGCCTGGCTGCCGGAAACCGCACTGCGGGGCGAGTTGGCCGAGAGCTGGGGGTGGAAGGAAAACCCGCTGCGCATGGAGATCAAGCTGCGCAAGGGGGTCATGTGGCCCGCCAAGGCCGGCGTGATGGACAGCCGCGAATTCGTGGCCGACGACGTGGTGTACACCTTCAAGCGCCAGGTCAGCAGCCCGAAGGCGTTCAAGGACTACTACTACTACGTGGACAAGGTGGAAGCGACCGACCGCCACACCGTGACCTTCTTCATGAAGGAATTCAACGCGGATTGGAACTACCGCTTCGGCTGGGGCTACTACTCCGCGATCTATCCCGAAGA
>CANHKG010000183.1 GCA_947460455.1 Rhodospirillales bacterium
GCCCCCACCCCGCCATCGGCGAACAGCTTCTGCTGCTCCGGCCCGCCCACGCCATCCTGCGTGTGGGTGATGATCGGCACGCCCGTGGCGCGCTGTGCAAGACAGGCCGCGGCGAGGAATTTCTTCTCCAACTCCGTGATCACGGGCGCACCCGTCGCCACCTTGATCGCGCCGGCCTTGATGCCGGTGGTGCCGATCCCTTGCGTGATCTCGCGCACATACAGCTCCGCGATCTCATCCACCGTGCGCGCGCGCCAATAAGGCGGCAGGCCCAGCTCCTCGAAATAGAACCCCGTGGTGCACACCACATGCACGCCGGATTTCTCGCTGATCTCCTTCATCATCGTCACATCCCGCCCCAGCTCGATCGGGCAGGGATCGACGAAGCTGCGCACCCCATGCACCTCGCGCAGCTCCACCAAACGCTTCACGGCCTCCGCAATGAAAACCGGCCGGTCCAGCACCGCCAGCGGGTCATACTCCGCACCCGCAAACGCAATGAACAGATGCTCGTGCATCAAGGTGCGCCCCAACGCACTGACAGGGATCGGCCCCGTAACGGTGTTGACCATGCTTGCCATCGGCGCGCTCTCCCCCTGTGTTCCCGCAGCCTGCTGGAACGGGTTAGGAAAGGAAAGGCCAGGGCTCTGCCCTGGACCCGCTGGGGCCTTAGGCCCCAGACCCAGATACCTTTTCCGCCTGCGGCGGGAGGGGCCGTCTCGGCGCGCGACACAGACCGGGTCGGCCCCTCCCGCCGCAGGCGGAACTCATGTGGGTCCAGGGACCTCAGGTCCCTGGCGGGGTCGAGGGGCAGAGCCCCTCGCCTTCCCTTTCCTACCCCCCGATCAGCCGCCGCCGGACCCAGGCGGACAGGGTGTCGATCAGCGCCACGGTGGCCAGGATCAGCAGGATGATGAACGCCACTTCGTCCCAGTAGCGCACGCGGATTCGTTCGGCGATTTGCAGGCCGATGCCGCCGGCGCCGACCACGCCCAGGATGCTGGCGCTGCGGGTGTTGCTTTCGATCTGGTACAGGTACTGGGCCAGCATCACCGGGAACACCTGCGGCAGCAGCCCGAAGCGGATGGCCAGGATGCGCCGCCCGCCCACGGCGGTGACGGCTTCGGTCTGGCGAGCGTCGGCGTTTTCGATGGCTTCGGCGAAGAGCTTGGCCAGCACGGCGATTTCCGCCGCCGCGATCGCCAGCACGCCGGCCAGCGGGCCCAGCCCCACCGCGCGCACGAAGGCCAGCGCCCAGATCAGCGAATCCATCCCGCGGCCCAGGTCGAACACCCGGCGGATGGAGAAATGCGCCAGCGCGTTGATCACCACGTTATTGGCGCCGAGGAAGCCGAGCGGGAACGCCACCAGCACCGCCAGGGTGGAGCCGAGGAAGGCCATCGCCACGCTCTCGGCCAGGCCCTGCAGGATCGCATCCCAATGCTCGCCGGGGCTGGGGGGCACCATCTGGCGCAGGATCACGCCCAGCTTGTCCAGCCCGTTCCACAGCCGCGCCGGCGAGGCATCGAACCACCACAGCAGCGTGGCCAGCCACAGCACGAAGGCCGCCGCCCCCAGCCAGCGCAGGGCGCGGCCCGCCTGGGAGGGGCCGAAGGCGCGCGGCATCAGGGCGCGGTAGCGGGCGACATCGGCACTCATGCCGCCGCCACGCGGTGGCGCAGCCGCTCCCCCACCAAATCAATCGCGGTAACGCACAGCACGATCAGCAGGATGATGGCGCCGATCTCCTCGTAATAGTTGCGGGCGATCACGGTGTAGAGTTCCTGCCCGATCCCGCCGGCGCCCACAAAGCCGATCACGGTGGCGCCGCGCACGTTCACCTCGAACCGCAGCAGCACGTAGCTCAGGAAATTCGGCGCCACCTGCGGCAGGATCGCGTAGCGCACCGCCTGCGCCCAATTGCCGCCGGCCGCGCGCACCCCCTCCCACGGGCGCATGTCCGCGTTCTCCACCACCTCCGCGAACAGCTTGCCCAGCGAGCCCACGCTGTGCAGCGCAATCGCCAGGATGCCCGCCAGCGGCCCCACCCCCAGCACCCAGACCAAAATCAGCGCATACACAAGGTCCGGCACCGTGCGGAACAGCTCCAGCCCGCGCCGGCACAGCACATACACCGCCCGGTTCGGCGCCAAATTCGCCGCGGCGGGAAAGCACAACAGCCCCGCCAGCGCCGCCCCCATCAACGTCGCCAAGGCCGCGATCTGGCTCGTCTCGAACAACAGCCAGGCCCAGGCATCCAGCCGATACATCCAATAGGCCAGCGAGCCCTCAACCTTGGTGCCCGCGAACAACACCTCCCACCGCAAGGTGGGCAGAAGCTTGTAAAAATACTCCCCGGCCCTGGGCAGGCCAGCAATCAACGTCTCCGGATACACCTCCGACACCCGCGCGGAGATGGCCAGCAACACCAGGAACACCGCGCCATACCCCAGCGTGGCCCCCAGCCGAACCCGACGCCGCGCCTGGAACGCAGCCTCTGCCGTTGAAGGTGTCATGGGAACAGGAAGGCCAGGGCTCTGCCCTGGACCCGCTGGGGCCGGCGGCCCCAGACCCCGTTACCTTTTCCGCCTTCGGCGGGAGGGGCCGTCACGGCGCGCGACACAGACCGGGTCGGCCCCTCCCGCCGAAGGCGGAACAACGAGAGCAGGGTCCAGGGACCGCTGGGTCCCTGGTGGGGTCCAGGGGCAAAGCCCCTGGCCTTCCTTCCCTGTGCCGCCGTCACCGCCGGCGGCGGGCGTCGGCTTCGGCTTTGAGGATGTCCACGAACACTTGGTAGTCGTCGTGGGTCACGGGGGTCCATCCGGCGCCGCTGCCCATTTCCAGGGCGTTGTAGATGGTGGGGTAGTGGGTAGGGATGGCGGAGTGCAGGGCCAGCATATCGGCCTGGAAGCTGGGGGGCGTATCCTTGCGCAGGGTGAAGGGCCCGTTGGTGATGGGGCGGGAGCGCCAGATGATGCGCAGGTCCTTCATGTCGATCATTTTCTTCTGCACCATGGCGGTGAGCACGCCGCGGCTGAAGCCTTGGGCGGCATCGCCCTGGCCGGAGGACCAGGCCACGCCGGCGTCGTATTGCTTGCCCAGCACGGCGACGACGGATTGCTCGGCACCGCCTGCGAAGCCGGTGCGGCCGAAGAACTTCTCGGGGTCGATGCCGGCGGCGCGGAGTTCGGCGCGGGGGATGAGGTAGCCGCTGGCGCTGTTCGGGTCGGACCAGGCCATGGCCTTCCCCTTCATCTGCTCCATGGAGGTGATGCCGGAATCCGCCCGCACGTACATGACGGAGACGTAGGACTTGGTGCCATCCTTCTCCAGCGTGGCCAGGATGGGCACCACGTTGCCCTGGCTTTCCACCCAGGCGGCGGCATAGGCGGCGGGGGACATGTAGCTGGCATCGACTTGTTTCGCGGCGAAGGCCTGGATGACGCCGGCGTAGTCCGCGGCCATCACCAGCTTCACCGGGATCTCGAAATACTCTTCCAGCAGCTTCTGGTAGCCGCTGAAGCGGGCCAGGCGGTCGGCATCGTTCTCGCCACCGAGCATGCCGATGCGCAGTTGCGGCAGTTGCGCGGCCCAGGGGCGTTTGCCCTTGGGCGGCAGGGCCTGCGCCTGGGCGAGGGTCGGCAGGGCGAGGGCGCTGGCCCCCAGGGCGATCGATCCCAGGGCGAGGCTGTGGCGGCGCGTGAGCATGGAGGTTCCCCCAGGTGGCGTTGGGGGAAGGGTGGCCTCCAGTGTCATGGAACTGTCAAGTCTCTGTCATGCAACGGCGAGGGAGCCTTGCGGGGCGGAGTGGAACTCTGCCTCGCTGACGCCGTAGATCTCGCGCGCCATGTCGGGCGTAAGGGCGCTGGGCGGGCCGTCGAACACGATGCGGCCGGCGCGCATGCCCAGGATTCGGTCGCAATAGGCGCGGGCGGTATCCAGGTGGTGCAGGTTGCACAGCACGGAGAGCCCGTCTTCGCGGTTGATGCGGCGCAGCGCGTCCATCACCACCTGGGCGTTGCGCGGGTCCAGGCTGGCGATGGGTTCGTCGGCCAGGACCAGGCGCGGGCGCTGCATCAGGGCGCGGCAGATGGCCACGCGCTGCTGCTGGCCGCCGCTCGCCTGGCCGGCGCGCATCAGCGCGGTTTCCAGCAGGTCGAAGCGTTCCAGGATGGCCAGGGCCTCCGCCCGTTCCGCGGCGCTGAACAGGCCGAGCAGGCTGGAGAGGGTGGAGCGGCGGTTGAGCCGGCCGACCAGCACGTTGGTCAGCACGTCCAGCCGCGGGATCAGGTTGAACTGCTGGAAGATCATGGCGCAGCTGGCCCGCCAGTCGCGCAGGGCGCGGCCGCGCAGGGCCGTCACGTTCGTATCGCCAAAATGGATGCTGCCGGCGCTGGGCTCCTGCAGCCGGTTGATCATGCGCAGCAGGGTGGATTTGCCGGCGCCGGAGCGGCCGATGATGCCCAGCATCTGGCCGGCCGGCACGGTGAGGGAGACGCCATCCACCGCCAGCGTTTCGCCGAAGCGCCGGGTGAGGTCACGCAGCTGGAGGGGTGCGTCCTGCATGGCCCCACCATGCCTGCTGCGGGTGGGCGCGGCTACCGGTTGCGGCCGGCGATGTCTTTCAGCACCGGCAGCAGGTAGCTGGCGAACACGGCCGGGTTCTCCGCGAAGGGGAAGTGGCCGATTCCGTGCATGGGGACGAACTGTGCGCCCGGGATCTTGGCCGCCGTCGCCTCGCTCATCTCCATGGTGCAGGAGTAGTCGTATTCGCCGGTCATCATGAACAGCGGGCACTTGGCGGTGTCGATCCCGGCCACGCGGGCGCGGGCATCCCATTCGCCGGAATAGAAGTGGATGTCGCCGAAGAACACGCCGGGCCCGCCCTGGCTGTAGTGCCACAGCACCTCGGCGGCGCATTCGGCGGGGGCATCCGGCGCCATCAGCCCGTGGATCCATTCCGGCACGAACAGGCTCTGGTTCACCTGCGGGTGGAACGCCCACGGGGTTTGCCGGCCCTGGATGTTGTCCGTCGCCTCGCAGGCGATGATGGCGCGGAAGGCCTCGGGGTGGCGGAAGGCCAGCTCCAGGCAGATCTCGCCAGACATGGAGGCGCCAAGCACGATGGGGTTGCGCAGGCCGGCGGCGGCCACGAAGCCCATGATGGTTTCCACGTAGCGATCGGTCGTCATGCGCCAGGAGCCCGGCAGCGCGCCATCGGGTGGCATACTACGGCCGTGCCAGGGCAGGTCGAACGGCACCAGGCGGTGGGTGGCGGTGATGCGCGGGTCGGCCATCAGGCGGTGGAACTGCCGCCCGTCGCTGCCGGCGGTGTGCAGGCACAGCACGTCCTGCCCCTCACCCGCCCATTCATGGAAGATGTCGTGGCGCTGGCCGGCGATCTGCACCGGCACGTAGCCCCCTTGCGGCAGGGCGCGCGGGGTGGCCACAGGCGGGCGCAGGCTGTTGGGCACCGGCAGGGCGTTTCCGAGCGCGAGCCACTTGCCCACTTCCAGCACGCGGCGCACCAGGTGGCAGTTCTGGGCGAAGGTGAGCATGTCCCCTTCCAGCTTCGCCTCCGGCACGCGCGCCAGCATCGCCAGGATCACGTGGTGGTGGCGCGGCGGCATGGGCTGCAGGAACTTCGCCCACACCGCAGCCGGCGCGGCGAAGGTGAAGGCGGGGGTGCCGGCCGCGGCGATGCGGCCATTCTGGAAGCCGAAGCGCGCTTCGTGCGTGTCGCACCGAATGGCAAAATCCACCGCCCAGGGGCCGGCCAGCGTCGCCAGCACCGCATCGCCGGCGCAGGCTTGCTGCCAGCGCGCCACGAACCCGTTCCAGTCATCCAGCGGCCACATCGTCTTGCCTATCGCACGGTGTTGCGCATGCGCGGATCGAGCGCATCGCGCAGCCCGTCGCCCAGCAGGTTGAGCCCCAGCACGATCATCGCGATCGCCACGCCGGGGGAAAGCGCGATCCACGGCGCCTCGATCATCGTATCACGCCCATCGGCGATGATGGCGCCCAGCGAGGGCCGCGGCGGCGGCGGGCCGACACCCACGAAGCTCAGCACCGCCTCGGCCAGGATCGCCACGGCGAAGATGTAGGTTTGCTGCACCATCAGCGGCGCCATGGTGGCCGGGATGATGTGCTTGCGCAGGATGCGCCCGGTCTTGGCGCCCACCGCGCGGGCGGCCTCCACGTAATCCTGCGCGCGGGCCACCAGCACCGCACCGCGCATCACGCGCGCGGTGCGCGGGGAATAGGCAACCGTGAGCGCCACCACGGCGGTCATCTCGGAAGGCCCCAGCGTCACGGCCAGCGCGATGGCCAGCAGGATGCCGGGGAAGGCCATCAGCCCATCCATCACCCGCATCAGCCAGGCATCCGCCTTGGGCCACCAGCCGGCCACCAGCCCCACCACCCCGCCGATCAGGCCAGAGGCGATCACCACCATCAGCCCAATGCGCAGCGAAACCCGCGCGCCGTGCAGGATGCGGCTGAGCACATCGCGCCCGAACCGGTCCGTGCCCAGCAGGTAGATGTCATTCGGCTCGCCCAGGCGATAACGGAAATTGTTCTTCACCGGGTCGAACGGCGCCAGCAAATCGGCGAACAGGGCGCAGAACGCCACCGCGCCAACCAGAACCAGCCCGATCGCAAAGGACCGGCGCTTCAGCAGGGCGGGCATCTTCATCGGGCTTCCCGCAGCCTGGGATCAACCCACAGATAGAGCAGGTCCACGATCAGGTTCACCGCCACGAACACGAAGGCGGTCAGCAGCAGCCCGCCCTGGATCACCGGCCAATCGCGCCGCAGCACCGCGCCGATCACCAGGCGCCCCACTCCGGGCAGGGAGAACACCTGCTCGATCACCAGCGCGCCGCCCAGCGCGATGCCGAAGGAAATGCCCGCCACCGTCAGGATCGGCACCGCGGCGGCCGACAGCACGTGGCGCGCGAACACCCGCGGCTCCGCCAGCCCCTTGGCGCGCGCGGTGCGGATGAAATCGCTGTTGGAAACCTCCAGCGCGGCGGAACGCGTCATGCGGGCCAGCGGCCCCATCTGGTTCAGCGCCAGCACGCCGGCCGGCATGGCGATGGAGCGCAGCCAGCCCACGGGGTCGTCGCTGAACGGAATCCAGCCACCGCTGGGCAGCCACTGCAGCTTCACCGCCAGCACCCAGATCAGCAGCAGGCCGAGCCAGAAATCCGGCAGCGAGAGCCCCATCAGCGCCCCGCCCATGGCCGCCTGGTCCTGCCACTTATGCGCCTTGGCCGCCGCCAGCAGCCCCAGCGGAATGCCCACCAGGGCGGCCATCAGCAGCGCAATCCCGGCCAGGGAGAGCGTGACCGGCAGCCGCTCCAGGATCGCCGAGCCAACCGACTGGTTGAGCAGGATCGAGCGGCCCAGATCGCCCTGCAGCAGCCCGCCATACCAGTGCAGCATCCGCTCCAGCGGGGGCTGGTTGAGCCCCAGCTGGGTGCGGATCTGCTCCACCTCCATCCGGTTGGCGGAAGGCCCGGCCATCTCGGCGGCGATGTCCCCGGGCACCAGCAGCGTCAGCCCGAAGCTGATCAGGGAGACCACGAACAGCACCGGCACGGCCGCCAGCAGGCGGACGACGATCAGTCTCAGCACATCACTTGGCCTGGCAGGTCAGGGCGATCAGGCGAACCACACATCCCACATGCGCGGAATGCGATACGGCGCGAAGTTCACCACATTGGCCCGCGTGGCCTGGATCCAGCCGGAATCGCCGATCTTGAGCGACAGCGCCTGGTCGTACATGCGGTCCTGGAACTGCTTCACCGCCGCCACGCGGTCTTCCAGCTTCAGGCTGGTGGTCAGCTTCTTCTGCGCATCCTCGATCACCGGATCGGGCTTCATCATCGCGGCAGACTGGCCGGCGAAGAAGCCCACCACGCCATAGGGGCCCTCATACGGCTCGATGCCCATCAGCAGCGGCCACATGCACCAGCCTTCCGGCTTGGTGCGCGCGGTGAAGATGGTGGGCCAATCCGTCACGGTCAGCTTCACGTTCACGCCCACGGCGCGCAGCTGCTCGCTCACCACCGTGGCGGTATCGATATGCGGGCGGTTGGTGTTGTCGGCCATCATGGCGAATTCCTCGCCCTTGTAGCCGGCATCGCGCAGCAGGGCGCGGGCCTGGGCCTGGTCCTGCTTCAGGAACTTCTCCAGCCCCGCCACGCCGGGATAATGCTGCGTGCCCGGATGCTGCCAGGAAGGCTGCATGCGATACAGGCCAGAGGTGGAGATCGCCATGATCTCCTCCAGGTCCAACGCGGCCTGGATGGCGCGGCGGAAGGACAGGTTCTGCGTCTGCCCCCAGGCGGTGTTGATGATGAGCGTCTGGTACGCCCAGGGCATCATCGTGTAGCTCTTGATGTTCTTGTCGCTCTCAAGCCGCTTGGCCACGGGGGCATCGAGCGCCTCGATCACGTGCAGCTCGCCGGTCTGCAGGCCAGCGGTGCGGGCGCCGCCTTCCGGCATGAAGCGGATGCGCACGCTATCCAGATACGCGGTCTTCTTGCCGGCGAACCCGTCGCGCTCCTTGTAGTTCATGTTCTGCGAGTATTTGTCGAAGCGGTGCAGCATGATGTGGCTGTCGCTGCGGTACTCGCCCATGGTGAACGGCCCGGTGCCGATCCGCCCGCCCTCGCCGGCCGGCTTGGCGCATTCCTCTTCCGGCATGATCGCGCAGGGCGCGCGCGGGGAGGACAGGTTCTCGATGAAGCCCGGGAACACGTTCTTCAGCTTCACCGTCACGGTCTTGCTGTCCGGCGTCTCGATCGCATCCACCGGGGCCATGAAGAACTTGCTCATGCCCACCCGTGCATAGCGCTCCAGGCTGGCCTTCACGTCGGCGGAGGTCATCACCTTGCCGTTGTGGAAGTTCACGCCGCTGCGCAGGGTGAACTTGTAGGAGAGGCCGTCGGCGGACATGTCCACACCCTCGGCCAGGTCCGGCACCGGGTTGGCCTTCTCGTCGCGGGCAAACAGCGTCTCGTGCACATGAAGCGAGATGTTGCGCGTGGCGGCGGCCGAGGAGGTCTGCGCATCGATGGTGGGCGGCGGGGCAGACTGCGCCATCACCGCGTCGCCACCCTTCTTCTGCGCATAGGCAGGCAGCGGCAAGGAGGCGGCTGCGGTACCTGCCAGCAGACCCGCATTGAAGCTGCGCCGACGCATCATCGGTGTATCCCCCTGTTCGACCATTATAACACCTGATGCTTGACCGGCTTCAGGGCGCTTGGCAAGAACCTTGTGTCGCGCCACGATATCGCGAACATCACAGGGGGTTCCCGATGTCCGCCATCGTGAAGTCGCTCTCCTCCACCGCCGCCGAGGAAGCCGAATGGGCGCTGCGGGTGGACATGGCCGCCGTGTTCCGCGTCTCCGCCCGGCTGGGCTGGAACGAGCAGATCGGCAACCACAACTCCATCATGCTGCCGCAGCGCAGCCCCGGGGAGGCACCGACCTTCCTGATCAACCCGCGCGGCTACCGGTTCGAGGAGCTCACCGCCAGCTCCCTCATCGTCTGCGACCTCGACGGCAATGTGCTGCGCGGCACCGGCGAACTGCGCAAGGTCGCCTTCTTCATCCACGCCCGCATCCACGTGCAGAACCCCGCCGCCACCTGCGTGCTGCACGTGCACCCGCAATACCTCACGGCGCTCTCGCTGATCGCGGAGCCGGAAGTGACCGTCTCCCACTTCAACGACCTGCTGCTGGCCGACCGCATGGCCTTCGACCTCGATGCCCGCGCCGGCGCCGGCTCCGTCGAGGAAGGCGACCGCCTGGCCGCCAAGCTGGGCGACAAATCCATCCTGATCATGGGCAGCCACGGCGTGACCGTGGTCGGCCCCGATATCGCCAGCGCCTTTGACGAACTGCACCAGGCCGAGCGCACGATGATGTACCACATGACGGCGCTCAACACCGGTCGCAAACTGGTGCAACTGCCAGACAGCTCCCGCCGCCGCTACACGGGGCCTTGGGGGGATAAGGTGGATGCGCGCATGCACCTGGATTCCTGGCGGCGTATTCTCGATAAGGAAGGCAGTGATTACGCAAGCTAAGAGTCTTCTTTTTCTGAAGAAAAAGAAGCAAAAAGACTTTTATGACTTTATGCCTCGCCTAAACTAATGAAAGTTTTTTGGTTCTTTTTTTCAAAAAAGAACCGCTTGCTTACCGAAGGAGCCACCCAAATGTCCGCCGTCGTGAAGAACCTGACCAACAGCGAGGCCGAAGCCGAGGAGTGGCGCCTGCGCTGCGACATGGCTGCGGTGTTCCGCGTGTCCGCCCGGCTGGGCTGGAACGAGCAGATCGGCAACCACAACTCGCTGATGCTGCCGGGCAAGGAGCCGCAATTCCTGATCAACCCGCGCGGCATGCGCTTTGAGGAGCTGACCGCCAGCTCCCTGATCGTATGCGACCTGGATGGCAAGGTGCTCCGCGGCACCGGCGAGCTGCGCAAGGTGGCGTTCCACATCCACGCCCGCATCCATCTGCTGAACCCCGCCGCCACCTGCGTGATGCATGTGCATCCGCAGTATCTCACGGCGATTTCCATGCTCGCCAACCCGCAGCTGATCCTGGCGCACCACAACTCGCTGATGCTGAACGACCGCGTGGTGTACGACATGGAGGGCGACGAGCCCGTGGGCCACAACGA
>CANHKG010000184.1 GCA_947460455.1 Rhodospirillales bacterium
GCGCTGATGATGGTGTTCAACCTGATCATGACTGTTCGCTCGGCCAGCACCGCGGTGCTGCCGACGCGCGAAACCGCGGTTGCGGGAGCCTGAGGCACATGTTCATCAAGCACGAAACCATCGAGAAGAACGCCGTTCTGCTGGCGGTGCTGACCACGCTCACCATCGCCATCGGCGGCATCGTGGAGCTGGTGCCGCTGTTCACCATCGAGACCACGGTGGAAAAGGTGGAAGGGGTGCGGCCCTACTCGCCGCTGGAGCTGGCCGGGCGCGACATCTATGTGCGCGAGGGCTGCTACACCTGCCACAGCCAGCAGATCCGCGCGCTGAAGGATGAGGTGGAGCGCTACGGCCACTACAGCCTGGCGGCCGAGAGCATGCACGACCGGCCGTTCCAGTGGGGCAGCAAGCGCAACGGGCCGGACCTGGCGCGCGTGGGCGGCAAGTTTTCCAACGACTGGCACTACGCGCACCTGACCAATCCGCAATCCATGGTGCCGGAGAGCCTGATGCCGCGCTACGCGTTCCTGGCCAACCGCGAGGTGGATCCCGCGCGCGTCGCCCGCCACCTGCGCGCCAACAAGACCGTCGGCACGCCGTACACCGAGGAGCAGGTGGCCAACGTGGCTGCCGACCTCGCCGCCCAGGCGGATGTGAACGCGGAGCCGGATGCGCTGGCCAAGCGCTACCCGAAGGCGGTGCAGGTGCAGGGCGACGGGCGCCGCGTGACCGAGATGGATGCGCTGGTGGCCTACCTGCAGGTGCTGGGCACCATGGTGGACTTCACCAACCCCGCCAACGAGAAGCTGCAGCAATAGGAGGCGGCACCATGTTCATGTCAGTTCTGCACTGGTTGCTGGACCATTCCGTGGTGCTCGTGGGCGGCGTGTTCCTGCTGCTGGTGGCCACCGTCTACTGGCCCGGCCGCAAGGAGCGCTTTCAGCGTGACGCCATGATCCCCCTTCTGGACGACAAGTAGGAGCACGCCGATGAGTGAACATAATGCGGCGGGCGAGAAGGACTCCGTGACCGGCCGGCACACCACCGGGCATGAGTGGGATGGGCTGAAGGAACTGAATACACCGCTACCGAAATGGTGGTTCTGGACCTTCGTGGCCACCGTGGTCTGGGGGATTGGCTATGCGATCGCCTATCCCTCCGTGCCGTGGATCAACACCTACTTCCCCGGCGTGCTCGGCTATTCTCAGCGCAACGTGGTCACCGCCGAAGTGAAGGCATTGGAAGCGCAGCGCGCCGGCGTGATGCAGAAGCTGAAGGCGGTGCCGCTGGAGGAGGTGAAGAAGGACGAGGCGCTGTATGCGGTGGCGATGACTGCGGGCCGCGTGACCTTCGCGGAGAATTGCCGCGCCTGCCACGGCGCCGGCGGCGAGGGGCGGCCGGGCTATCCCGCGCTGGCGGGCGATGCCTGGATCTGGGGCGGCAAGCTGGCCGACATCCAGCAGAGCATCGTCTACGGTATCCGCAGCGGGCATCCGGAGGCCCGCGTCTCCCAGATGCCGAAATTCGGCGTGGACGGCATCCTGAAGGCCGAGGAGATCGACCAGGTCTCCGACTACGTGATGACCTTCTACAAGCCCGGTGCGGCCGCGCTGCCGGGGGCTGCGAAGGGGCAGACGGTCTATGCCGAGAACTGCGCCGTCTGCCACGGCGACAAGGGCGAGGGAAAGCGCGACCTGGGCGCACCGGCGTTGAGCTCCAGCGTGCATCTCTACGGCGATACGCGGGCTGCGGTGCGGGCGCAGATCGCCAACCCGAAGCAGGGCGTGATGCCGGCCTGGAATGCCCGGCTGGACGAAGCGACCATCCGTGCGGTGACGCTCTATGTCCACGGGCTCGGGGGTGGTGAGTAGCCATCGCCCCGGCTGGCTGGCCGCCGCCCTTGCCCTTCATCGGGCGGGGGCGGCGGTTCGGCGTTTGCGGGCCTTGCGCCAGATCAAGGCAACGCAGGTGCAGACTCGGCAATAAAGGGTCATGGCGAAGACCGAGGACCAGGCCACCATGAGCAAGATCGGCAAGCCGCCGCTTCCGGCGCCGGATGAAGCTGTTCCCGCCTCTGAGGTGCAGCTCTATGCCAACCGCGTGCGCGTCTATCCGCGCGCCGTGCACGGCATTGCCCGCAACATCAAGTGGGCCATCCTGATCCTGTGCCTGGCGGTGTACTACGTCACGCCCTGGATCCGCTGGGACCGCGGCGAGGGAAGGCCGAACCAGGCCATCCTGCTGGATATGGCGCATGAGCGCTTCTACATCTTCGGCCTGACCTACTGGCCCGACGACATCTATCTGCTGACCGGCGCGCTGATCCTGGCCGCCGTGGGGCTGTTCCTGGTCACCTCGCTCGCCGGGCGCATCTGGTGCGGCTATGCCTGCCCGCAGACGGTGTGGACCGACCTGTTCATGTGGGTGGAGCGCCTGATCGAGGGCGACCGCAATGCCCGCATGAAGCGCGATGCGGGGCCGGCCACGCTCGACAAGGCCTGGCGCAAGGTTGCCAAGCACGCCGCCTGGGTGGGCATCGCCTTTTGGACCGGCGGTGCCTGGATCATGTATTACGTGGACGCACCGAGTGTGACCGTCCAGTTCTGGACCGGGCAGGCCAGCCGCGAGGTGTATTTCTTCACCGGCCTGTTCACCGTGTTCACCTATGTGCTGGCCGGCTGGGCGCGGGAGCAGGTGTGCACCTACATGTGCCCCTGGCCGCGCTTCCAGGCCAGCATGCTGGATGAGCAGAGCTTCATCGTCACGTACCAGAAATGGCGCGGGGAGCCGCGCGGCAAGGGCCGGCGCGACGCGGAAGGGCTCGTGGGTGGCCAGAAGCTGGGCGACTGCATCGATTGCAACGCCTGCGTGAACGTGTGCCCCACCGGCATCGACATCCGCGACGGTGTGCAGCTCGCCTGCATCAATTGCGGCCTGTGCGTGGATGCCTGCAACGAGATCATGACCAAGGCCAGCGGGCCGAAATGGCTGATCCTGTGGGACACGCTGGCACGCCAGGAGGCCAAGGCCGCGGGCCGCCACGAGCGCATCCACCTGCTGCGCCCGCGCACGCTGATCTATGTGACGGCACTGCTGCTCGCCACCTCCGTGATGGGCGCCGCGCTGGCCATGCGCAGCCACGTGAACCTTGCCGTGCTGCACGATCGCGCGCCGCTGTTCGTGAAGGTGCGCGATGGCTCCATCCGCAACGCCTACACGCTGAAGGTCAGCAACAAGACCGATGCGCCGGCCAGCTTCGCGCTGGTGCTGGGCGGGCTGCAGGGTGGCTCCATGGCCATGTCCGACGAGGCTGAGCGCCGCGTGCCGGCGCTCAACCTGGATGTGCCGCGCGATGCCATCGGCACGTTCCGCGTGCTGGTTTATGGCGCGCCGGCCAGGTTGGCCGATGGTTCGGTGAACGTGAGCTTCACGCTGCGCAACACGGCAACGGGCGAGAGCACCGAGGTTTCCTCGGTGTTCATGGGCCCGCCGAAGTAAGGGGAAACGGACATGGCACAGCAGATCGCAGTCTCGCAGCCCATGCCGCGCAGCCTTTGGCGCTTCTTCCCCTTCATGGTGGTGGCCGGGCTCGGCCTGGTGGTGGCGGTGAATATCACCATGGCGGTGCTGGCGTATCGCAGCGCGCCGGGGCTGGCGGTGCAGGGCAGCTTCGCCACCTCCAACGCCTATGGCGCCATCCAGGCGGAGGCGAAGCGCCAGGTGGGGCTGGGCTGGTCTCTGGACGTATCGCTTCGTGGCGGCCGGGTGGAGGCGAAGCTGGCGGGGCAGGGCGGTGCGGCGCTGCCTGGGGCTGTGCTGAGCGCGGTGGCGATGCGCCCGGTGGGCGAGGCGACCCCGTTGCAGCTCGGCATGGCGGAGGATGGCGCGGGCGGGTTCCGCAGCGACATCGTGCTGCCTGGCCAGGGCCAGTGGGACATCACCTTCGTGGCGAAACATGAAGGCCGCACCTTCCGCCACACCCGCCGGGTGGTGGCGCCGTGAGCGGCGCGGCCCTGGCCGAGGCACCCGCCTGGGCCACGCGCGCGGCCACTTCCACCTGCGCCCATTGCGGTGGCGAGACAGCCTCGGGCCAGCGCTTCTGCTGCGCCGGCTGCGGTGCGGCGTTCGAGACGATCCAGCAGCTGGGCCTGGGCACCTACTACCGCGACGTGGTGCGCGACAATTTGGCCCGCCGGCTGCAACCGAACGCGGAGCCACGCACCGACCTCGCCCGCCACGTGCGCACCGCGGAGGATGGCAGCCACGAGCTGACCCTGGCCGTGGATGGCCTGCAATGCGGCGCCTGCGTGTGGCTGATCGAATCCGTGCTCGCCCGCGATCCGCGCGTGGCCGGCGCGCGGGTGAACATGACCACGCGCCGCCTGAAGCTTTCCTGGAACGGAACGGTCGAGGATGGCGCGGCGCTGGTCGGCCACATCGAACAGCTGGGCTACCGGCTGGTGCCGTTCGATCCCGCCTGCCTCGCCGCAGCCCAGGATCGCACCGGGCGTGAATTGCTGCGCTCGCTCGCCGTGGCCGGTTTCGCCGCGGCCAACGTGATGCTGCCGGCGATGGCGATCTGGGTCGGCCTGTTCTCCGACATGGGGCCGGCCACGCGCGCGCTGATGCATTGGGTGAGTGCGGCCATCGCCATGCCGGCGATCATCTATGCGGTGCGGCCGTTCTGGCGCTCCGCCTGGGGCGCGCTGCGCCAGGGCCGCACCAACATGGATGTGCCGATCAGCGTCGGCGTCACGCTCGTGACGGGCATGAGCCTGGTGCAGACGATCAACCACGCCGAACACGCCTATTTCGACGGTGCCGTCTCGCTGCTGTTCTTCCTGCTGATCGGCCGCGTGCTGGACCACTACGCCCGCGCCCATGCCCGCGCCGCCGCCGAACAGCTGATCGCCCTGCAGCAGACCGACGTGGCCATGCTGGAAGCAGACGGCACCGTGGCCCGGCGCGATGCCGCAGCCGTGCCCGCCGGCGCGCGCATCCTGGTCGCGCCCGGCGAGCGCATCGGCGTGGATGGCACGGTGGTGCAGGGCGAAACCACGCTGGATACCGCGCTCGTCACCGGTGAGAGCCTGCCGGTTTCCGCCACCGCCGGCACGCGCGTGTTCGCCGGCACGCTGAACCTGGGCGCGCCGATCACCGTGCGCGCCACCGCCGCCGGCGGGGACACGCTGCTGGCCGAATGCGTGCGGCTGATGGAGGCCGCCGAGGCCAAGCGCGGCCGCTTCGTGATGTTCGCCGACCGCGTGGCCCGGCGCTACGCCCCGGTGGTGCACCTGGCGGCGCTGCTGACCTTCCTGTTCTGGTGGGGCGTGCAGGGTATGGGGGTGGCCGATGCGCTGCTGATCGCCGCCTCCGTGTTGATCATCACCTGCCCCTGCGCGCTCGCCTTGGCCGTGCCCGCGGTGCAGGTGATCGGCACCGGCCGGCTGTTCCGCCGCGGCGTGCTGGTGAAATCGCCGACCGCGTTGGAGCGCCTGGCCGAGGCCGACATCGTGGTGTTCGACAAGACCGGCACATTGACCGACCCCGCGTTGAAGCTGGTCTCCTCGCATGATCCCGACGGGCTGAAGCTGGCCGCATCGCTCGCCGCCACCAGCCGCCATCCGCTGTCGAGGGCGCTCGCCGCGGCGGCGGGGCCTGTCGTGCCCGCCGAGGGGGTGGCGGAGGTGGTGGGCGCCGGGCTGGCCTGCGGCGATATCCGGCTGGGCAGTGCCGCCTTCGTGGGGGTGGAGGCCACCGCCACCACGCCGGCGCTCTACCTCGCCCGCCCCGGCGCGCCCGTGGTGCGGTTCGACTTCGCCGAGGCGCTGCGGCCCGAGGCGGCCGAGACGATCGCCGCCCTGCGCGGCCTGGGGCTGGAGGTGCAGCTGCTCTCCGGCGACCGCGAGGCCGCCGTGGCCGATGCTGCCGCCCGCGCAGGCATCGCCACCTGGCGCGCCGGCTGTTCGCCGGTGGACAAGGTCGCCGCCATCGAGGCACTGCGGGCTTCGGGCAAGCGCGTGCTGATGGTGGGCGACGGGCTGAACGACGGGCCGTGCCTGGCCGCCGCCCATGTTTCCATCTCCCCATCCACCGCCGCCGAGATCAGCCAGAACGCGGCGGACGTGGTGTTCCAGGGCGCCTCGCTCGCCCCGGTGGCCGATGCCATCCGCACGGCCCGTCGCATGAAGCGGCTGTGCCAGGAGAACATCGCGCTCTCCCTGGCCTACAACCTGCTGATGGTGCCGGTGGCCGTGGCCGGCTACGTCACGCCCTGGCTGGCGGCGCTGGCGATGTCCACCTCGTCCCTGCTGGTGATCGGTAACAGCTTCCGCCTTCGGAGACAGGCCCGATGACCCCTCTGCTCTGGCTGATCGCGCTCAGCGTGTTCCTCGGCGGCGGCGGGCTGGCCCTGTTCCTGTGGGCGAGCCGCAACGGGCAATACGACGATATGGACGGCGCGGCGCAGCGCATCCTGTTTGACGATGACAGGAAGTAGGCACGTTCTTTTTCTGATAAAAGACGAACCCTTACCCTGAAAACCTGTAGGCCGTCGTCGTCCTGAACACCTGCCCAGGCCGCAACACGGTGGAGGCGAATTCCGGCCGGTTTGGCGCATTCGGCACGTGCTGAGTTTCCAGGCAAACCGCCGCATGTTTCGGGCTATCGAGGAAATTCCCGGTGTAGAGCTGGATCGCCGGCTGGTCGGTATGCACGTCCATCGCCAGGCCATCCGCCTCCACGCGTGCCACCCAGCGCGTGGCGAGCGCCGGGCCAGGGGAGAGCAGATAGGTATGGTCGTAGCCGCCGGCGATGCGCAGCTGGGCATCCGCCTCGGCGATCCGGGCCCCGATGCGGCGCGGGCTGCGGAAGTCGAACGGCGTGCCGGAAACGGCCTGGGGCGGGCCGTTCTGGATCAGGCCGGGGCCGACGGGAACATAGGCGTCGGAGGCAATGGTCAGCTCGTGCCCCAGCACGTCCCCGCCACCGGCCAGGTTGAAATAGGCGTGGTTGCTGAGGTTCAGCACGGTGGGGGCCGTGGTGCGGGCCTCGTATTCCAGCACCAGTGCCACGCCATCACGGATGGAAAAGCGCACCGCCACGTCGAGCTGGCCTGGAAAACCCTGGTCCCCGTCCGGGCTGGTGTGGCGCATCACCACGGCGTCGCCGTCGGGCTCGGCGGTCCAGATCGCGCGCTCGAAGCCGGGGCTGCCGCCGTGCAGGCAGGCGGTGCCGTCATTGGCGGGCAGGCGGTGCTCGGTGCCGTCGAGCGTGAAGCGCGCGCCCTCGATGCGCCCGGCGAAGCGGCCGACCGTGGCGCCGAGATAGGAGCGGTCTGCCTCCCACCCCGCCATGTCGCCGCGGGTGAGCAGCACCTGGCGGCGGCCGCCAGGGGCGGGCACGGTGAGGAAGGCGATGCGCGCGCCCCAGGTGATGATGCCGGCTTCCACCCCACCGCGACCGATCCGGTGCACCTCCACCGCCTCGCCCGCCGCCGTTTGCCCGTATGCCGCCATGGTTCGCTCCGCTTCGTCACTTGACACGGAACCCCCCCATCGCGCGCAATGTCAACAAACCAACGAGACTGATGCGGAGACGAACGACCATGGCTGATACGAAGCCGCGAGAGCTGGATGTGCTGATCGTGGGCGCCGGCTATGCCGGGCTCTACCTGCTGCACCGCATGCGCGGCGCCGGGCTGTCGGCGCATATCCATGAGGCCGCCACCGGCGTGGGCGGCACCTGGTATTGGAACCGCTACCCCGGCGCGCGTTGCGACGTGGAGACGATGCAGTATTCCTTCGGCTGGGACGAGGAGCTGCAGCAGGAATGGAAGTGGAGCGAGCGCTTCGCCGGCCAGCCCGAGCTGCTGAAATATGCCAACCACATCGCCGACCGCTACGATTTGCGCCGCAGCATCACCTTCAACAGCCGCATCACCGGCAGCGAGTGGAACGAGGCCACCGGCCGCTGGACCGCGCGCACCGAGCAGGGCGAGGCGATCAGCGCCCGCTACGTGGTGATGGCCACCGGCTGCCTTTCCACTGCGCGCATCCCGGATTTCCCCGGCCTGAAGAGCTTCAAGGGCCGCACCTTCCACACCGGCTGGTGGCCGCATGAGCCGATCGACTTCACCGGACGCCGCGTGGCCGTGGTCGGCACCGGTTCCAGCGCCATCCAATCCATCCCGGTGATCGCCGAGCAGGCCGCGCACCTCACCGTGTTCCAGCGCACGCCGAACTTCTCCATCCCCACGCGCAACAAGCCGATGGATGACGAATACGAGCAGGGCTGGAAGACCGGCTATGCCCAGAAGCGGAAGGAGGCCCGGCGCACCCGCACCGGCATCCTCAACCGCCAGTCGCCGCTTCTGGCCATGGAAACCTCGCCGGAGGAGCGCCAGAAGATCTACGAGGCGCGTTGGGAAACCGGCGGCACCAGCTTCATGGGCAGCTTCGCCGACCTCATCATGGTGAAGGAAGCCAACGACACCGCCGCCGATTTCGTGCGCGCCAAGATCCGCGAAATGGTGAAGGACCCGAAGGTGGCGGAGCTGCTCTGCCCCGACAACCACCCGATCGGCACCAAGCGCATCTGCGTGGATAGCCAGTATTTCGAGACCTACAACCGCCCCAATGTCACCCTGGTCGATGTCCGCAACGCCCCCATCACCCACCTGACCGAAACCGGCCTGGCCTGGGGGGAGGGCAATTTGGCCGAGTTCGACGACATCGTCTTCGCCACCGGCTTCGATGCCATGACAGGCACGATGACCCGCATCGACATCCGCGGTACCGCCGGCCAGACGCTGAAGGACAAGTGGGAGGGCGGGCCGCTCACCTATCTCGGCCTGATGACCGCCGGCTTCCCCAACCTGTTCATGATCACCGGGCCGGGCAGCCCCTCCGTGCTGTCGAACATGATGGTCTCGATCGAGCAGCACGTGGAATGGATCACGGATTGCCTCTCCCACCTCAAGGGCCGCGGCATGCCGGTGATCGAGGCGAATGGGAAGGCCGAGACGGATTGGGTGGCCCACGTGAACAAGGTGGCGCACAAGACGCTCTATCCCCAGGCCAATAGCTGGTACATGGGCGCCAACATCCCCGGCAAGCCGCGGGTGTTCATGCCCTATATCGGCGGCGTGGATGCCTATGCCGACAAGTGCGACGACGTGGCGGCCAAGGGCTACGAAGGCTTCGTGATCCGCGAGCCCGGGCGCGTGGCCCAGGCGGCCGAGTAGCCCCGGCAACCCGGCGATGCCCCTTACCGATGCCGCATGGCGCAGCCTGATCGGCGCC
Source organism: Rhodospirillales bacterium (assembly GCA_947460455.1). GTDB lineage: Bacteria > Pseudomonadota > Alphaproteobacteria > Acetobacterales > Acetobacteraceae > CAMDGX01. The sequence continues at coordinate 9,303 of CANHKG010000184.1, forward strand.
ATGCACGGCAGCGGCCGCAAGGCGTCGCTCGCCATCACCGGCGGCGGCAGCGGCGCGATCGCCGAGCTCCTGCGCATCCCCGGCGGCTCGCGCCTGCTGGTGGAGGCGCAGGTGCCGTACGACGAGAACGCGCTCTCGGCCTTTCTCGGCGCCGCCCCGGCGCAGTACTGCAGCGCCGAGACCGCCGCCGCGATGGCCCGCACTGCCCGGCTGCGCGCCACCGCGATGCTGCCGCCGGGCAGCGACATCGTCGGCCTCGGCGCCACCGCCGCCCTGGTGAGTGACCGGCCGCGCCGCGGCGAGCACCGCATCCACGTTGCCACCGCCTCGGCCGCCGGCATCGCCCATTGCACCGCCTCCCTGGCCAAGGGCCGGCGCGATCGGGCCGGGGAGGAAGACCTCACCGCCCAGATGGTCCTGCTCTGGCTCGCCCGGGCCTGCGGCGTGGACGCCCCGTTGCCCTCCGCCCTGCTCGGCCCCGACGAAACCTTCGCCACCACCACCCCCGCCGACGGCGACGCGATCGACCTGCTCCTGGCCGGCGCCCACCCGCGCGTGACGGCCCTGCCGGACGGCCAGCTCACCCTCGCCGCCGCGCCCCCCCCGGTGGTGCTGCCCGGCTCCTTCAACCCGCTACACCACGGCCACGAAACCCTGGCCCAGGTGGTGCAGGACATGCGCCAGCTGCCGGTCGCCTTTGAGATCTCCGTCACCAACGTGGACAAGCCGCCGCTCGCCGCCGCCGTGGTGCGCGACCGCGTGGCCCAGTTCGCCTGGAAGGCCCCGGTGGAGCTCACCAGCGCGCCGACCTTCCTGGAGAAGTCCCGCCTGTTCCCCGGCACCGCCTTCGTCATCGGCGTGGACACCGCTGAGCGCCTGGTCGCTCCGCGCTACTACGGCCACGACGAAGACCGCATGCACGGCGCGCTGGAAACCATGGGCCGCGCCGGCCACGAATTCCTCGTCGCCGCCCGCGCCGGCAGCGACGGGCTGCGCACACTGCGCGACATCAGCCTGCCGCATCGCTATGCAGATCTGTTCAGCGAAATTCCGGAAACGGCGTTCCGGGTGGATGTGTCGTCCACGGAGTTGAGGGCGCAAAGAAAGTAAGGGTTCTTTTTTGAAAAAAAGAACCAAAAAACTTTTTTACGTTTGATGCGGAAAGGCTCGGTCCCTCCGCACTAAACGAATAAAAGTCGGCGGTTTCAAGGTCCGGGTGCAACAACTGTCTATTACTGTGGCTTTGGTTGGTTCAAACGGTCGAATTCGATCATCTGCGTGAA
>CANHKG010000185.1 GCA_947460455.1 Rhodospirillales bacterium
ACGATGTCGTCGATATAGGTGAAGTCCCGCCGCAACCGCCCGCCGTCATACAATGTGACCGGCTCGCCGTTCAGGATCGCCCGCGCGAAGCTGAAATAGGCCATGTCCGGCCGCCCCCACGGGCCATAGACCGTGAAGAACCGCAGCCCGGTCTGCCGGATCCCATACAGATGGGAATAAGCGTGGCTCATCAACTCGTCGGCGCGCTTGGTCGCCGCATACAGCGACAACGGCGTATCCACGCGATCGTCCTCGCGGAACGGCACCTGCCGGTTCGCGCCATAGACCGAGGACGAGCTGGCATACACGAGGTGCCGGCAATGCGGCATGTTCCGCGCGATCTCCAGAATCGCCAGGTGGCCCGCCAGATTGGAGGTCACATAAGACCAGGGGTCCTCCATCGAGAACCGAACCCCCGCCTGTGCCGCCAGGTGCACGATCGTCTCGAACGGTCCATGCCGCGCCACCACGGATGCCATGGCCTCGCGGTCGCTGATATCCGCACGCTGGAAGGCGAAGCCCCCCTGCCCTTCCAGCCGCGCCAGCCGCGCCTCTTTCAGCCGAATGTCGTAATAGGCATTGACGTTGTCGACCCCGACAACGCGCTCGCCGCGCGCGAGCAGCGCCTGCGCGACATGAGATCCGATGAAGCCGGCCGCGCCGGTAACAAGGATGGCCAAGCACGCCTCCGCAATCGCTATGCGCGCCTACACCGTCCCGCCACCATCTCGCAACAAACCTTCCTGCGCGACTATTGCGCCACCCATCCGCCATCGACGGAGATGGAGCTTCCGGTGATCGTTGCCGCGCCCTCGGAGCACAGGAACACCGCGGTGGCGCCGATCTGCTCGGGGGTGGTGAACCGCGCCATGGCCTGCTTTTCGGTCAGCATGGCCCGCTTGGCTTCTTCCACTGAAACCCCCGCCGCTTCCGCCCGTGCCTTCACCTGCACTTCCACCAACGGCGTCAGCACCCAGCCGGGGCAGATCGCGTTGCAGGTGATGCCGTCGTTCGCCAGTTCCAGGGCCGCCACCTTGGTCAGCCCCACCAGCCCGTGCTTGGCCGCCACGTAGGCGGATTTCTGCGCGCTCGCCACAAGCCCATGCGCCGAGGCGATGTTGACGATCCGCCCCCAGCCACGCGCCTTCATTCCAGGGATTGCCGCCTGCATGGCCAGGAAGGCGCCGGTCAGGTTGATCCCGATCACCCGCTGCCATTGCGCCACCGGGAAGCTCTCGATCGGCGCCACGAACTGGATGCCGGCATTGTTCACCAGGATATCCAGCCGCCCCAGCTCCGTCTCCGCCTGCGCCACCATGCCGGCCACCGCATCGGGGTCGCTGATATCGGCCGCCGCGTAGGTCACCCGCACCCCGTGCGCGGTGGCAAGCTCCTGTCGGGTACGCGCGATCGTGTCTGCGTCACCGAAGCCGTTCATCACGATATCCGCCCCGGCCGCGGCCAGTGCATGGGCAATTCCCAGCCCGATCCCACTGGTTGAGCCCGTTACCAGCGCCACTTTGCCCCGAAGATCCGCCATCGCATGCCCTCCGTTAACTGAAACTGCCACCTAGGCCGTCCGGCATCCCGAAGCAACGCCGCCTTACCCCGGCCCCGGTTTTGCTTCCCGTTCGCCATGCCGTGCTGGCATGTAGGGCCCATGGCTCTTCCCGCCGCCCTCGCCCCCCTGCGCCATCCCGTCTTCCGCATGCTCTGGATCACCAACCTGGTGGTCTCGTTCGGGGTGTGGATGCAGAACACCGGTGCCGGCTGGCTGATGGCCACGCTGGCGCCGGATTCATTCACCGTCAGCCTGGTCTCGGCCGCCACCATCCTGCCGGTCTTCCTGCTGGCCATGCCGGCAGGCGCGCTGGCGGATATCGTGGACAAGCGGCTGTTCATCATCGCCACCCAATCCTGGATGCTGGGCGTCGCGGCCATCCTGGCCCTGCTGACCTATGCCGGCTGGGTCGGCTCCAGCACGCTGCTGATGCTCACCTTCGCACTCGGCCTGGGTGCTGCGATGAACAACCCGGCCTGGGGCAGCGTCCTCAGCGAATCCGTCCCGCGCCGGGACCTGGTTCAGGCCATTGCGCTCAACGGCGTCGGCTTCAACCTCGCCCGCGCCATCGGCCCGGCGCTGGCCGGCGTGCTCATTGTTTTCGGCGGCCCCGAGCTCGCCTTCGCGCTCAATGCGCTGTCCTACCTGGCGGTGATCGGCGTGCTGCTCAGCTGGCGCCGCACCCGCGTGCGCAGTTCCTCCCTGCCGCGGGAGAACCTGATTTCCGCCATGCGCGCCGGCGCCCGCTTCGTGCGGCATTCGCCGGTGATGCGCGCCGCCACGGCCCGCACTGCCTGCTTCTTCTTCCCGGCCGCAGCCCCGTGGGCGATGCTGCCGCTGGTGGTGAAGGAACAGCTTGGCCTCGGCGCCGGCTCCTTCGGCATCCTGCTGGGCCTGATGGGCAGCGGCGGTGTCACGGCAGGGATGCTGCTGCCCCAGGTGCGCGCCCGCCTTTCGCGCGGCGCCACCGTTTTCGCCGCCAGCCTCAGCGCCATGGCCGGCATCGCCTTGCTGGGCTCGGCGCATCATTGGGCGCAGGCGGCGCTCGCCATGGTGCTGTTCGGCGTCGGCTGGGTGGCGTCCTCCTCGGTGGCCCAAGGCGCGGCCCAGCTCGCCGCCCCCTCCTGGGTCCGCTCCCGCGCGCTGGCCATCTACCAGCTGGGTTTCAACTTCGCCCTCGGCCTCGGCACCTTCTTCTGGGGCTGGCTCGGCACCCACCTCGGCCTGCAAACCGCCCTTTTGGCCGCCGCCGGCACCGGCCTGCTCCTTGCCCTCCTCGCCCGCCGCTTCGATATCGACCGCGAACCCGTCGCCGCCCCCCCCTCCACGCCGGACCTGCCAGCGCCCGAGGCGGTCGATCCCGACCTGGTCGCCGTCATGCCCCGCGCCCGCGGCCATGTGCTGGAAAGCCAGCGCTACCGCATCCTGCCGGCCGACCGCGCCGGCTTCCTCGCCGCCATGGCCGAACTGCGCAATGTCCGCGGCCGTGCCGGCGCCATCGAATGGCAGATCTACGAAGACATCGCCCACGCCGACGAATGGATGGAGGTGTGGGAGGTGGAAAACTGGTCCGACCACCTGCGCGAGGCCTCGCGCATGGGCGATGCAGACCGCGCCGCCATTGCCCGCGCCATGCAGTTCCACCAGGGCGATCCCATCCCGCCCAGCCGCTTCCTCGCCGTCTCGCCCCGCCCCCGGCGCCCCGCCGCACCACAGCGGCGCAACGAGGAGCCCCGCTGAACGTTCTCCCCGCGTCACCGCCGGAATTGCCGGCGGTATCCCGCAACGGAGAACCACCGCCATGCTCACCCGCAACAGCCTCGATTCGAACGCCCGCAGCGCCGCCATCAGCCTGCTCAACGCCCGCGTGGCCGATACGATCGACCTCGCCTTGGCCGCCAAGCAGGCGCACTGGAACATCCGCGGCCCCAGCTTCATCGGCGTGCACGAGATGCTGGACAAGCTGCGCGCCGACCTCGACCGGCACGTGGACACGATGGCAGAGCGCGTCTCCGCCCTCGGCGGCATTGCCCGCGGCACCACGCAGGATGCCGCGGAATCCATCCTTCCCCCCTACCCCACCGAGATCCGCGCCATCCCTGAGCACCTCTCCGCCCTGGCCGAACGCCTCGCCATCCTGGGCGGCGCCGTCCGCGACAACATCGACGATGCCGACGACGCCGGAGACGCAGGCACCGCGGATATCTTCACAAATGTTTCCCGCGACCTCGACAAGTGGCTCTGGTTCATCGAAGCCCACCAGCCCACGCAGGGGTAGAAGCCGCGCGCCATGCTTGCCCAGCCCCGGGGGCGGTCGCTAGAGTGCCCTCGAGACTGGAGAACACAACATGAACGACCTCTTCGGCGCCGGGAAGGGCGGCCGCGATTCCACCCCAGCGGCCCCCTCCTACTCCGCCAAGGACATCGAGGTGCTGGAGGGGCTGGAACCCGTCCGCCGCCGGCCGGGCATGTATATCGGTGGCACGGACGAGAACGCCTTCCACCATTTGGCCGCCGAAATCCTCGACAACGCGATGGATGAGGCCGTGGCCGGCCATGCCACCACCATCGAGATGGCGCTGGAGGAAGGCAACATCCTGCTGGTGCGCGACAACGGCCGCGGCATCCCGGTCGACCCGCATCCCAAGTTCAAGGATCTCAGCGCGCTGGAGGTCATCCTTACCACGCTGCATTCCGGCGGAAAGTTCTCCGGCAAGGTGTACGACACCTCGGGCGGCCTGCACGGTGTCGGCAGTTCCGTGGTGAACGCGCTGTCCGAAATGCTGGAGGTGGAGGTCGCGCGCGAGCGTGTGCTCTGGCGCCAGCGCTACAGCCGCGGCACGCCGCTGACCAAGCTGGAGAATGCCGGCCCGGTGCAGAACCGCCGCGGCACCACCTTCCGCTTCAAGCCAGACCCGCAGATCTTCGGCGAGCTGCGCTTCAGCCCTGCCCGCCTCTACCGGCTCTGCCGCTCCAAGGCCTATCTGTTCCGCGGCGTGACCATCCGCTGGTCCTGCGCGCCCTCCCTCGTCAAGGACGACACACCGACGGAGGCCGTGCTCCACTTCCCCGGCGGCCTGCGCGACAGCCTCGCCGCCGATATCGGTGCCAGCCCCATCGTCGGCCAGATCTGGTCGGGCGAAGCCGACCTGCCCGCCGCCGCCGATGGCCAGAAGGCCGGCCGCGTGGAATGGGCGCTGGCCTGGCAGGAGGAGGGCGAAGGCTTCCTGCACTCCTACTGCAACACCGTGCCCACCGCGCAGGGCGGCACGCACGAAGCGGGCTTCCGCGCCGCGCTGCTGAAGGGCCTGCGCGCCTGGGGCGAGCAGCGCGGCAACCGCCGTGCCGGCAACGTCACCGGCGAGGACATCCTCGGCGGCCTGGTCGCCAAGCTCTCCGCCTTCATCCGGGACCCGCAGTTCCAGGGCCAAACAAAGGAAAAGCTCACCAGCCCGGAAGCCACCCGCTACGTGGAAACCGCGCTGCGCGACCGTTTCGACCACTTCCTGGCCGGCGACCCCGCCCAGGCCGACAACCTGCTCGCCTTCGTCATCGAGCGCGCCGAGGAACGCATCCGCCGGCGCGAGAACAAGGATGTCGCGCGCAAATCCGCCACCAAGCGCCTGCGCCTGCCCGGCAAGCTCGCCGACTGCACGCTGGAGGATGTGAACCGCACCGAGATCTTCCTGGTGGAGGGCGACAGCGCCGGCGGCTCCGCCAAGCAGGCCCGCGACCGCGCCACCCAGGCCGTGCTGCCACTGCGCGGCAAGATCCTGAACGTCGCCAGCGCCAGCACCGAAAAGCTGCGCCAGAACCAGGAACTGAAGGACCTCGTGGAAGCGCTCGGCTGCGGCGTCGGTGAGCGTTTCGATCGCGCACGGCTCCGCTACGGCCGCGTCATCATCATGACGGATGCCGACGTGGACGGCGCCCACATCGCCTCCCTGCTGATGACCTTCTTCTACCGCGAGCTGCCGCATCTGGTGCGCGAGGGCCATCTTTTCCTCGCCCAACCACCGCTCTACCGCCTCGTCCAGGGTGCCAAATCCGTCTACGCGATGGACGATGCCGACCGGGAACGGAAGATGAAGCTTTTCAAGAACGGAAAGGTCGAGGTCAGCCGCTTCAAGGGCCTTGGCGAAATGCCGCCATCGGCGCTGAAGGAAACCACGATGGACCCGGCCAAGCGCACCCTGCTCAAGGTCACCGCCCAACCCGAGGAACGCGCCCAGACCAACGACCTCGTCGAAAGCCTGATGGGCCGCCGCCCGGAGCTGCGCTTTCAGTTCATCCAGGAACATGCCCGCGACGTGGAGGAGCTTGACGTCTGAGAAACACGCAAAAAAGCCTGCCACTCGCTCAGGCAGGCTGTCTCAAAACCGTTTGGTCATATGCACGCGATGGGCACGCGGCTGGGGTCGCCCACCAGGGGAGACCCCACGCTGCGAAACGTCTCAGACAGACTTCTTGAGGGTTGGCGAGGCTTTGAAGCGCACGGTCTTGCCGGCCTTCACCTTGATCGCCTCGCCGGTGCGCGGGTTGAGCCCCTTGCGCGCCTTGGTCTTGCGCACGGTAAACGTGCCGAAGCTCGGAAGCGTGAACTTGCCGTTCTTCTTCAGCTCCTTGACGATCGCACCCATCAGGTCGCCGGCCGCGCGATTTGCGGCGATTCCCGTCAGCGATGCCGACTCCTGGAGAACCTGGGCAATGAAGGCTTTCGACATGAAGGTTACTTTCCTCTCTTGGGCGATGGCAGCGTGCTGAGCAGCCTGGCGTCCCCCCGCATACGACTCGTCGATACGGCGCCGTCATCAACAGTGACGCGCGTCCTATCAGCGCATTCGAGAGCTTGCAAAAGATTTCTTCCGCGAAGCGGTCAAGCCGTTTCCCGCAACAATTTCCTTCAGAAGTACTCATCCGCACCGAACGTCCAGCCCGGGTTCCGCCCCGCAGCGCACAACACGAAGGCTCCCTGATGCCGCCAGCGCCCCCCACCGCGGTCATTCCGGCCACCGAGGCCATCAACCCGCGCTACCGCGATATCGATGCCTGGGATCCGCTCTCCGCGCTGCAGGCGATGTGGGAAGCGCAGATGGCAGCCGCCGCCGCCGTGCAACCCGCCCTGCCCGCGCTGGCCGCCGCCGCCGAAGCCGCCGCCCTGCGCCTGGCCGAAGGCACCGGCCGCCTCGCCTATGCCGGCGCCGGCACCTCCGGCCGCATCGGCGTGCAGGACGGCGCCGAGTTGCCCCCCACCTTCGATTGGCCGCAGCACCGCCTCGTCCTGCTCATGGCCGGCGGCGACCAGGCCTTCACCCGCTCGATCGAGAACGCCGAGGACAACCGAGAGGCCGGTGCCGCCGCCGTGGCCGACAACGCCATCGGCCCGCACGATGTCGTCGTCGGCACCGCCGCCAGCGGCAGCACGCCCTACACCACCGCCGTGATCCAGGCCGCCCGCGCCCGCGGCGCGCTCACCATCGGCCTCGCCAATTCCCCCGGCGGCACGCTGCTCGCCGCCGCCGAGCACCCGATCCTGGTGGAAACCGGCGCGGAGGCCATCGCCGGCTCCACCCGCATGAAGGCCGGCACCGCCCAGAAGATCGTGCTCAACCTGCTGTCCTCGCAGATCATGATCCAGCTCGGCCGCGTCCATCTCGGCCTGATGGTGGACATGCAGGCCAAGAACGAAAAACTACGCCTGCGCGCCCTGCGCATGCTCCGCCACCTCACCGGCGAAGCCGACCAGGCCCGCCTGCAATCCGCCCTCACCGCCGCCGACAACAAGGTGAAAACCGCGGTCCTGATCGTTCACGGGCTGGACCGCCCCGCCGCCGAAGCATCGCTTCTGCGCAACAACAACCGCCTGCGCGAAGCCCTCAAGGAGATCGGAAAATGATCGCCCTCCGCGCCGCCCGCCTGTTCGATGGCCACAACGAACACGAGGATGCCGTCATCCTCATCGAGAACGGCCGCATCACCGGCATCGCCGCCGACGCACCCCCCGGCGTGCCCATCGAGGAACTGCACGAGGACGCCATCCTCGCCCCCGGCTATATCGACCTGCAGGTGAACGGTGGCGGCGGCCTCATGTTCAACGGCGAAAGCACCCCGCAAGACCTCGCCGCCATCGCCGCCGCCCATGCCCGCACCGGCACCACCGCCATCCTGCCCACCCTCATCAGCTCCAGCCGCGCCCACCTCGCCCGCGCCATCGAAACCGCCCGCATCGCCATCGAGGCGGAAACGCCAGGGATCGCCGGCCTGCACCTGGAGGGTCCCTTCCTCGCCCCCACCCGCCGCGGCATCCACCCGGCCAGCGCCATCACCGCCATCACCGAAGCTGATATCCACGCGCTGTCCGCCCCCTTCCCCGCCCCCGTCCTCGTCACCCTCGCGCCCGATGCCGTCGCCCCCGCGCACATCGCAGCCCTCGCCCGCGCCGGCATCATCGTCTTCGCCGGCCACAGCGACGCCAGCTTCGAACAGGCCTGCGCCGGGCTCGATGCCGGCATCCGCGGCGCCACCCACCTGTTCAACGCCATGTCCCAATTTCAGGGCCGCGCCCCCGGCCTGGTCGGCGCCATCCTGGACGACGCCCGCGCCGCCGCCGGCATCATCGCCGACGGCCACCACGCCCACCCCGCCGCGCTACGCATCGCGCTGAACGCCCTCGGCGCCGAACGCCTCTTCCTCGTCTCCGATGCCATGGCCACCGCCGGCTCCGAGATCACCGGCTTCACCCTGGCCGGCGAAGCGATCTTCCTGCGCGACGGCCGCCTGACCAACGCCGAAGGCACGCTGGCCGGCGCCCACCTCACCATGGCCGAAGCCGTGCGCAACCTCGTCGCCTTCACCGGCTGCGACTGGACCACGGCCGTGCGCATGGCCACCGCAACCCCCGCCGAGATCATGGGCCTGGAAGACCGCGGCGTGATCGCCGTGGGTGCCCGGGCCGATCTTGTCGTGCTCGATGATGATCTGCAGGTGCTTGAGGTTTGGCAGGGTGGCGCGCGACTTTAAGCAAGCGGTTCTTTTTTGAAAAAAAGAACCAAAAAACTTTTGGAACTTGCAAACGAAACCGCCGTGGCCAGCTGGGCCACGGCGGTGCCGCCTCAAACGCATGAAGTCTTTTTTGCTTCTTTTTTCTTCAGAAAAAAGAAGACGCTTCCTTACAACCCAGCCTGCGTCACGAACTTCGTGTTCAGGTAGGCCTCGATCGCCTCCGACCCACCCTCGGACCCATAGCCGCTATCCTTGATCCCCCCGAACGGCACTTCCGGCAGCGCCAGGCCCAGGTGGTTGATCGTGTGCATCCCGCTCTCCACCGCATTGGCGATCGCATTCGCCGTCTTGGCCGAGCGCGTGAAGGAATAGGCCGCGAGCCCATAGGGCAGCCGGTTCGCCTCCGCCACCACGTCATCGAAGCTGCGGAACGGCACCATCAGCGCCAGCGGCCCGAACGGCTCCTCGTTCATCACCCGCATGTCGTTGTTCAGGTTGGTCAGCACCGTCGGCTCGAAGAAATTGCCCTTGTTGCCGATGCGCTTGCCACCGGTCTGAAGCTCCGCCCCCTTCTGCACCGCGTCGCCCACCAGCGCCTCCATGGCGGTGATGCGGCGCGCATTGGCCAGCGGGCCCATGGTGGTGCTGGGGTCCGTCCCCTCGCCCACCTTCACCTTCTTGGCCACGCCCACGAAGGTCTCCACGAACTTCTCGTACACGCTCTCCTGCACCAGGAACCGCGTGGGGGAGACGCAAACCTGCCCAGCATTGCGGAACTTCGCCGCCCCCAGGATGCGCGCCGCGGCTTCCACATCGGCGTCCTCAAACACCATCGCCGGCGCGTGCCCGCCCAGCTCCATCGTCACCCGCTTCATGTGCAGCCCGGCCAGCGCGGCCAGTTGCTTGCCCACGGCGGTGGAGCCGGTGAAGGAGATCTTCTTGATCGTCGGATGCGGGATCAGGTACTCGGAAATCTCCGAGGGCACACCGTACACTAGGTTCACCACCCCGGCCGGCACGCCCGCGTCCACGAAGCAACGGATCAGCTCGGCGCAGGAAGCCGGCGTCTCCTCCGGCCCCTTCAGGATCACCGAGCATCCCGCCGCCAGCGCCGCGGAGGTCTTGCGCACCGCCTGGTTGATCGGGAAGTTCCACGGCGTGAACGCGGCCACCACGCCCACGGGCTCCTTCACCACCAGCTGGTACACACCCTCGGCCCGGGCCGGGATCACCCGGCCATAGGCGCGGCGGGCCTCCTCGGCGAACCAGTCGATCACGTCCGCCCCGGCCAGCGCCTCGCCCTTCGCCTCGGCCACCGGCTTGCCCTGCTCGGTGGTCATCAGCGCCGCGATCAGGTCAGCGCGCTCGCGCAGCAGGTTGGCGGCGCGGCGCATCACCTTGCTGCGCTCGAACGCATTCACCCGCCGCCACACCTCAAACCCCTTGGCCGCCGCTTCCAGCGCCCGGTCCAGGTCATCCCGCCCGGCATGCGCCACCTTGCCGGCCACATCGCCGGTCGCCGGGTTCAACACTTCCAGCCACCGCCCGGCGGCACTCGGCCCCCAGGTGCCATCGATCAGCAGGGAGGTATCCTGATACGCCATCGCTCGATCCTCATCCGTTATGAGTACACGGGAATAGCGACTATCGCCCATCTAGCCCCGCCCGTCGAGATTAACATGCCCGTCATGTCGCGTTCAGTTGCGTGTAATCCAAAACTCGGCCAGCCTTGCTGCACCGCAAACACGAAGGAGGCACTCCATGCAGAGACTCACCAAAATGATGCGCCGTGGCGTTGTTGCCGCCATGGCCGGCGGCCTTGCCGCGGTCTTCGCAGGCGGTGTCGCCATGGCCCAGCTCGCCCCGCCCCC
>CANHKG010000186.1 GCA_947460455.1 Rhodospirillales bacterium
AAGGCCATGTTGCGCAAGGCAGGCGAGCGCACCGTCGACGGGCTCTGGTCCGCCATCGGACGGATCATCGACACCTTCACGCCAGCAGAATGCGCCAACTACTTCACCGCGGCAGGCTATGATCCAGACTGATCGGCTAACGCTCTAGCATCCGCTCAAAGGACGAGGGACGGGGCCGGCCTAACCCGGCCAACAATCATGAGCAGGCAGAAGCCCGCTATCGCCGCGCCACCCGCCAAACCATCGGCCCCAACAGGGCCACCGCCGCCAGCGCCAGTAGCGTCGCCGAAAGTGGCTGCGTTACCAGCACGCTCCAGTCGCCGTTGGAGATGGTCATCGCCCGCCGGAACTCCTGTTCCGCCAGCGGCCCCAGGATCATGCCGATCACCACCGGCGCCGTCGGGAAATCGTAGCGCCGCATCAGGAAGCCCACGATCCCGATCACGTAGAGCAGCACCAGGTCCACAGGTGAGTTCGAGATGCCATAAGTGCCGATCGTCGCGAACACCAGGATCCCCGCGTAGAGCAAAGGTGCCGGAATGCGCAGGATCTTCACCCACAGCCCCACCAGCGGCAGGTTCAGCACCAGCAGCATGATGTTGGCGATGTAGAGGCTGGCGATCAGCCCCCACACCAGCGCCGGCTGGCTCTGGAACAGCATCGGCCCCGGGTTGATGCCGTAGCTCTGGAAGGCGGAAAGCATGATCGCCGCCGTCGCCCCGGTGGGCAGCCCCAGCGTCAGCATCGGCACCAGCACCCCGGCGGCGGAGGCATTGTTCGCCGCTTCGGGCCCCGCCACGCCCTCGATGGCGCCCACGGTGCCGAATTCCTCCGGGTGCTTCGAAAGCTTCTTCTCCGTGTAGTAGCTCAGGAAGGTCGGCACCTCCGACCCACCGGCCGGCATCGCCCCGATCGGAAACCCGATCGCCGCCCCGCGCAGCCACGGCTTCCAGGAGCGCTGCCACTCCTCCTTGGTCATGTAGAGCGAGCCACGCAGCGGCACGATCTCGTCATTCCCCGTGTAGCGCCGCGCGGCCACGTAGAGCGTCTCGCCCACCGCGAACAGGCCCACGGCCACCACGATCACGTTGACCCCATCGAGCAACTCATCGAGCCCGAAGGTGAAGCGCGCCTGCCCGGTCTGCAGGTCGATGCCGATCAGCCCAAGCCAGATGCCGAAGAACAGCGCCGCCAAGCCCCGCACGGCGGAAGACCCCAGCACGGCCGAGACCGTCACGAAGGCCAGCACCATCAGGGAGAAATATTCCGCCGGCCCGAATTTCAGCGCGAAATCCACCACCACGGGGGCCAGGAAGGTGATGCCCAGCGTGCCCACCGTGCCGGCCACGAAGCTGCCGATCGCCGCCGTTGCCAGCGCCGCCCCCGCCCGGCCGGAGCGGGCCATCTTGTTGCCCTCCAGCGCCGTCACGATCGTCGCACTCTCACCTGGTGTGTTCAGCAGGATGGAGGTGGTGGAGCCGCCATACATCGCGCCGTAATAGATGCCGGCGAACAAGATGAAGGCCGCGGTGGGCGGCACCTGGAAGGTGATCGGCAGCAGCAGCGCGATGGTCAGCGCCGGGCCAAGCCCGGGCAGCACGCCGATCGCGGTGCCCAGCGTGGTGCCCAGCAGGCACCACAGCAGGTTCTCCGGGGAAAGGGCGACGGCGAAGCCGCCGCCCAGCGCGGCCAGGGTTTCCATCGCCTCAGCCCCCCAACAGCTTCTCGATCACGCCCGCGCCGATGTTCACGCCCAGCGCCTTGGCGAAACCGAAATAGGCGGACAGCGCGAACACCAGCGCGATCGCCGCGTCACGCAAAGGCTGCCGGCTGCCGAAGCCATGCGCCACCAGCACGAACATCACCACGGAGGCCAGCGTGAACCCGGCCGGCACGATCAGCAGCACGTTCGCCAGCAGCCCGGCGCCGACGAAGAACACGGCGCGCCAGTCGGTCGGAACCTCGCGCTCCTCCTCCGGCTGCCAGCCGCCGCGCAGCCCAGCCACCACCATCGCCACCGCCATGGCGCCGAGGCCGATGGCGGTGAGATAGGGGAAGATCCGCGGCCCCACCTTGGCATACATCGGCGAGGTACGGATCTCGCCGGTTTGCCACCACACCAGCGCGGCCACGCCCAGCAGGCCAAGCCCGATCAGTGTCTCGGGCCAGGCCGGGCCGGTGGAGGGGGGCTTGGTCACGTCAGGCCCAGTGTCTTCAGGAGGCCAAGCCCAGATCCTTCAGGATCGCCTCGATGCGCGTGGTCTCGTTCTCCACATACTTGGCATAGGCGTCGCCAAACAGCGGGATGGAGGTCCAGTCGCGCTTCTTGCACTCCTCCTGCCAGGCGGCGGACTTGGTCATCGCCTCCATCAGCGACACCATGGCATCGCGCCCGGCCGCGTTCACGCCCGGGGGGGCGAACACGCCGCGCCAGTTGAACAGCTCCACGTCGATGCCCTGTTCCTTCAGCGTCGGGATGTCGATGCCCGGTTGGCGAGCATCGGCGGAGATTGCCAGCGCGCGCAGCTTGCCGGCCTTCACCTGCTCGCTGAACTCGCCCCAACCGGAAATGCCGGCCGCCACATGCCCGCCCAGCAGCGCCGCCTGGGCCGGCCCGCCGCCGGCGAAGGCCACATAGCTCAGCCGGTTCGCCGCAACGCCCACCGCCTTGCCGATCATGCCCAGCATGATGTGGTCCGTGCCGCCCGCGGACCCACCGGCCACCGGCACCTTCGCCGGATCGGCCTTCAGCGCATTGGCGAAGTCACCCGCCGTCTTGAACGGGCTGTCCGGCGGCACCACCAGCACCTCGAACTCGCCGGTCAGCCGCGCCACGGGCTGCGTGCTGGTCAGCTTCACCGGCGCCTTGTTGGCGATGATGGCACCCACCATCACCATGCCGCCCACCATCAGCGCGTTCTGCCGGCCGCGCCACTGGTTCAGGAACTGCGGCAGCCCCACCACGCCGCCGGCGCCGGGCACGTTGGTCACCTGCGCGGTCTTGATCTGGTTGTTGGCGCGCAACACCGCTTCCACGGTGCGGGCCGTCTGGTCCCAGCCGCCGCCGGGGGCCGCGGGCACGAAAAGCTGCAACTGCTCGATCGCCTGCGCGGAGGCACTGCGGCCTAGGCCGGCGCCGGCCGCCACTGCCAAAGAGGTCTGCAGCAGGGCACGCTTGGTGAGGTTCATCGCGTATCTCCCATAACGGCGCCGCCGATGCGGGCGGCTGGTGTTGCGGGACGCATGGCCAGAGAACGGCCGGGAAGTCAAACATTTGGTGCACGGGTGACATGGGGCCAGCCTGCGCCTAGCATCCGCGCAACAACGCCCACTGCGGGAGAACGCCCATGGATTCACCAGTCAGCGACGCGCTCGGCTTCGTGCCCGACCACGACCAGCCGATCCCGTACATGCAACGCACCCGCGATTACTACATCGCCATCGGCTACACCACGCCGTACCGCTGGGCGCACTACAATGATGCGCCCTTCACCCGGCTCGCCAAGCCGCTGTCGCAGGCACGCGTGGCCATCGTCACCACCGCAGCCCCCTACCAGCCGGACAAGGGCGACCAGGGGCCGGGTGCCGCCTATAATGGCAGCGCCAAGTTCTATCAGGTGTACGACGGCGATACCTCCGTCGATCACGATTTGCGCATCAGCCATATCGGCTACGACCGCAAATACACCACCGCCACCGACCCCGGCACCTGGTTCCCGCTGCCGGCCCTGCGCCGCGCCGCTGCCGCCGGCCGCATCGGCCAGGTCGCACCCCGCTTCTGGGGTGCGCCCACCAACCGCAGCCACCGCGTGACCATCGACACCGACGCGCCGGAAATCGTCCGCCGGGCGCTCGCGGACCAGGTGGATGCCGTGGTGGTGGTGCCCAACTGCCCCGTCTGCCACCAGACCAGCACGCTAACGGCCCGCGCGCTGGAGGAAGCCGGCATCCCCACCGTGGTGATGGGCTGCGCCAAGGACATCGTGGAATTTGCCGGCGCCCCCCGCTTCATGTTCAGCGACTTCCCGCTGGGCAACAGCGCAGGGCGCCCGCACGACGTGGCATCCCAGGACCAGACACTGGAACTGGCCCTGCGCCTGCTGGAATCCGCCCCGGGCCCGCAAACCACGATGAAGTCGCCGCTGCGTTGGAACGAGGACGGCATGTGGAAGCTGGACTACAACAACATCGCCACGATGGCGCCGGAGGAACTCGCCCGCCGCCGCGCCGAGTTCGACCGCCAGAAGGAACTTGCGCGCGCCAACCGGGTGTCTGCCTGAGATGGCCGCCCGTCCTTTCGAGGGGGTGCGGATCCTGGATTTCACCCAGGTTCTCGCCGGCCCCTATGCCAGCTTCCAGCTCGCGCTCATGGGCGCCGAGGTCATCAAGGTGGAGCGCCGGGAAGGCGAGGATGCCCGCCGCACGCCGCTGTCGCGCGAATGGGCCGAGCGCGGCATGGCCTCTGGCTGGATGGCGATCAACGGCAACAAGCGCAGCCTGACGCTGGACCTGCAGAAGCCCGAGGCCAAGGAGATCATCCGCCGCCTGGCCGCCGAGGCCGACGTGGTGATGGAGAATTTCCGCCCCGGCGTGATGGACCGGCTGGGCCTGGGCTATGAGGCGCTGAAGGCGATCAACCCGAAGCTGATCTACGCCGCCGTCTCCGGCTTCGGCCATACCGGGCCGGACAGCCCGGAGGCTGGCTACGACGGCAAGATACAGGCGATGAGCGGCATCATGTCCATCACCGGGCATGAGGAGACCGGGCCGGTGCGCGCGGGCTTCGCGGTGTGCGACACGCTCACCGGCATGACCATGGCCTTCGGCGTGGCCAGTGCCCTGTTCCAGCGCACCCATACTGGGATCGGCCAGTTCGTCGACATCTCGATGCTGGATGCCACGCTGGCCTTCCTCGCCGGCCCGATCGCGGATTGGACGGTGGCGGGGCACAAGCAGAAGCAATCCGGCAACCAGGCCGTCAGCCGCAAGCCCACCGCCAACCTGTTCCGCGCCAAGGATGGTTGGCTGCTGCTGGCGGTGAACAACGACAAGCAATACGACGCGCTGATGAAGGCGCTGGGGCTGGAGCACAGCTTCGCCGACCCGCGCTTCGCCGACTGGTTCCTGCGCGTGGAGAACGAGCCGGCGCTGCGGGCGCTGATCGAGGAAAAGCTCGCCGCCGCCACGCCGACGCAATGGGAGGAGCGGCTGAATGCCGCAGGGGCCCCGAGTGCGGCGATCTGGCGGATCGAGGAAGTGATCGAGCACCGGCAGGTGAAGGCGCGTGGGCTGCTCCAGGAGGTCGACTCCCCCTGGGGCAAGCTGCGCTTCGCCGGCAGCGGCGTGACCCTTGCGCATGGCACGCCGAGGCTGGACAAGCTGGCGCCGCTGCTGGGGGCGGATACCGATGCCATCCTGGCGCAGGTGGGTTTCGGGCCGGCGGAGATCGCGGCCCTTCGTGACGGAGGCGTGGTTTGACGACCGAGCGACTCAAGAAGTTCATCCAGGACTTCACCCGGCTGGCCGATGCGCATCACGGCAACGAGCCGGCGATGCTGGCCAATGGCGAACTGCTGCTGGCCGGGCTGGTGGCGCATGACGACTGGCTGCCGGAGGCCTTCGCCCAGCCCAATCCGGAGCGCTACACCCAGTACCTGCTGCACTGTGATCCGCTGGAGCGATTCTCGGTGGTGAGCTTCGTCTGGGGGCCGGGCCAGAAGACGCCGGTGCATGACCACATGGTGTGGGGCCTGATCGGCATGCTGCGCGGGTCGGAAACCGAGACGCATTTCGAGCGTGCGGCGGATGGGCGGCTGGTGCCCGGCGGCAGTGCCACGCTGCGGCCCGGGATGATCGGCAAGGTTTCTCCCTCCATCGGGGATATCCATGTGGTGTCCAACGCGGTGCCGGATGCGCCTTCGATCAGCATCCATGTCTATGGCGCCAATATCGGCATGGTGCACCGGCACGTGTTCGACGTGGCGACGGGCGCGCCCAAGACTTTCGTCTCCGGCTATTCGGCCGATGTGGTGCCGAACCTGTGGTCCATGCCGCCGGCTTCGGCATGAGCCTGGTTTCGACCGCCCTTGAAGGGGGCGTGCTGACCGCCACGCTGAACCGGGTCGATCGCGGCAACGCGCTGGATGCCGCGCTGGTGGCTGATCTCAGGGCGGCGGTGGCATTGGCGGCCGATTCCGCGGTGCGGCTGCTGGTGCTGCGCGGGGCGGGCAAGGCGTTGTGCACCGGGTTCGATGTGGGCGGGATCGAGGCGGAAACGGATGCCTCCCTGCTCGCCCGGTTCGTGGCGATCGAGCTGCTGCTGCAGGCGGTGCGGCATGCGCCGGTGCCGGTGGTGGCGCTGGGGCATGGGCGGATGTTCGGGGCCGGGGCGGATCTGTTCGCCGCGGCCACCTGGCGCATTGCCGACCCCGGGGCGCGGTTCGCATTCCCTGGGGCGCGGTTCGGGCTGGTGCTGGGCACGCGGCGATTGGCTTCCATCGTGGGCGAGGCGCGGGCGCTGGCGTTGACCTCGCGTGGGCAGGGGCTGGATGCGGAAGCGGCGGCTGCCTGCAGGCTGGCGACGTCGCTGGTGGCGCAGGACGGATGGGACGCGGAGGTGGCTTCGATCGCCGCCGAGGTGTCCCGCGTGGACCGGGCGACGGCGTTGGCGTTGGCCGGGGCGGCGCGAGCCGAGACGCGCGATGCCGATCTGGCGGCGCTGGTGCGGTCCGCCGCCGTGCCGGGGCTGCGCGAGAGGATTGCCGCCTATGCCGGCGGGCGTGGCTGACGCAAGGAGCACATGATGGCCGACACCCCGACGCTGCCGTTGTTCTACACCAGGCTGGTGGGGGTGAACCCCACGGCCCACGGCGCCCTGCGGATGGACCGCGCGGCCGGGTTCGGCTTCACGGCGGGGGCGACGTCGATCCCGCTGGGGCTGGGGGAGATGGCGCTGGCGGCGCGGCACTACCCCGTGGTGTTCGCCAGCGGGCCGGTGCCGTCGCCGGTGGCGTTGGTGGGGCTGGACGAGGGCGGCAACCTGTTCGTGGGGCCGGATGGCGCCTGGGCCCCCGGGACCTATGTGCCGGCCTATGTGCGGGCCTTTCCGTTCGTGTTCGTGGAGGACCAGATGCGGAAGGAAACGTTCGTGGCCATGGAGGAAGGGGCGGCCAGTTTGGGGACGGAGACGGGCGAGAGGCTGTTCGAGGATGGCAAGCCGACGGCGTTCCTGAACGAGGCGGTGCGGTTCTGTGCCGCGATGCGGGACAATCTGGCGGCGGCGGCGGCCTTCGGGCAGGGGCTGGCGGAGGCCGGGCTGCTGCAGGAGGAGGAGGCGACGGTGAACTTCAACAGTGGCGGGTCGCGCAAGGTGCGCGGGTTCCAGCTGGTGAAGCCGGAGCGGTTGGACCAGGTGGCGGATGAGACCTTCCTGGATTGGCGGCGGCGGGGCTGGCTGGGGCCGATCTATGCGCATCTGCACGCCGCGGGGAACTGGGCGCGGCTGGTGGACCGATTTGTCTCACGCGGTGCGCCTGGGGCGGGCGGGGCGACGCAATCTGCGGGTCTTTGATCGCACGACGGAGACGATGGCGATAAATGGCGTTCCTGTAAGTTCGATGTAATCGGCTGGGCGGCATTCTCCCCGTGCCGAGACAAGGTCGCCTCCCGGAAACGGAGGGCCCCCCGACCGGCTCTGAAACAGTCCATAATCGGGAGAGTTCGACATGATGACCGCCCTCAAGATCGTGAAGTCCGCCATTGCCGACCGTCGTGGCGTGACCGCCATGGAATACGGCCTGATCGCCGGCGTGCTGGCCGTTGGCCTGGCCACTGCCTTCACCGCGCTGTCTGGCCGCCTGACCAACGCCTTCAACGCGCTGGCGTTCTGATCCCCGGGTAGGGGCGGGCGAACCGCCCCAGCCCCTGCCGCGTGGCTTCCGTCGGCTCCCGCCGCCTTCCCCTTGACCGGGGGAAGGATGGCGGGAGCCGATCGTGATTCCGGGGGTGTGTTCGGGCATGATCGGGGGATGAGCATGCACGACGATCCGACCACGCCTGACTTCACCGGACCATGGGATGCCATTCCGCTGCGGCCTTCCAACCCTTCGCCGCCTGCGCCCGCGTTGGTGTGGCCCGGGGGGAAGCGGGCGGCGTTGTTTCTTTCGGTGGATGTGGATGCCGAGACGGCGTGGACGGATGACGATCCGCGGCGGACGGACAACCTCGTGAGCCTTTCCTTCGGTGGCTATGAGGGGCGGGTGGGGACGGCGAAGATGCTGGAGTTGTTCCGGCAGTTGGGATTGCGGGCGACGTTCTTCGTGCCGGGCTGGGTGGCGGAGGCCTATCCGGCGATGTGCGAGGCGGTCCTGCGCGATGGGCATGAGATCGGGCACCATGGCTACCACCATCTGCGGCCCGATCCCGGCAGCCCCTGGATCGAGGCGGAGATGGCGCGCGGGTTCGAAGCGCTGAAGCGCCGGCTGGGCGTGGTGCCGGTGGGGTATCGGGCGCCGGGGGGCGAGTTCTGCGAGGCGCAGCGTGTGGCGCTGGTGCGGCATGGGCTGGTGTATTCGAGTTCCTTCCGTGACGACGTGCGGCCATACCGGCATCTTCTGCGGGACGGGTCGGCCGGGGCGGTGGAGCTGCCGGTGAGTGCGAATTTCGATGACTGGATGCTGGGACTGACCGCGCGGTTCAGCCCGCGCAGCGTGATGGCGCCGCATGACGTGCTGGGGATGTGGCGCGACGAGCTGGACGAGATCGTGGACTGGGGCGCGATGCTGACGACGGTGCTGCACCCGCAGGTGAGCGGGCGGCCTGGGCGGTTGCGGCTGTTGCGGGCGTTCCTGGGGCACGCGGTGGCGCGGGGGGATGTTTGGATTGCGCCAGGGCGGGAGATTGCGGCGCATTTCGCGGCAGCAGAGGCGGCTCCCATTTAAATACGATAACGAAACAAATAAGGCGTGCGTCGGCCGTGCGGGACATGGCTGTTTTTCGCGCGGGAGGCCGGCGGTGGGCGCGCGGGGCGGATGATGGGCGGGCGTATGGCGATGCCCGGCGGCCTCAGGGTGTGGGAAGGGCGCCACGGCGGTGCGGACGCGATGGGCCCGCACGTGCGGATGACGGGCGGCACGGACGGTGATTCGGGCCCTTCGGACGCGGCTTGGGTGTGCGCGGCCTTGGGGTAGGCCTGGCGGGGGCAGGCGCGGGCCGGGCGTGAACCCGGTGCGCGGCGGGCCGCGGGGAGGGGCGGCAGGAGCCAGCCGAGGACGGCTTCGCCCAGGCTGGCGCGGCTGAACAGCGGCCATTGGAACAGGTGGAACGGTGTTCTGGCGGGCGGTGCCGGAATGGGTGCGGCCGGTTCTGTGGCGTTGGTTGCCAGGGGATGGGATTGCGCCGGCGTGGCCTGGGGCGCGGGCGGGAGGGTGCCAGCCTGCCAGGCGGCGAACAGGGCTTCGAGCTGGGCAATGGCGGCCTGGATCTGGGCGATGAGGAGGGCCTTCATCCTGTCCAGCCCGAGGGCGCGCGCCGCCGCACGCGCCACAACGGCGCGCAGGCGGGCGAAACCCGTCTCGGTGATGGGGGGATGATATGTCATTAGGTGAATATAATTCACTCACATTTCCGATGCAAGAGCGCCTGGAAATTTTTCTTTGGGCTGGCGGGCTGGCCGCTGAACCGCCGCTGGCACGTCTGGACGGCGAATGGGGCAAACTCCGGGACCTGTGCCGGTTGACGCCCCGTGACCCGAGGCACGCAGGGCGCTCAACCCGCGTGCCTCTGCCATCCACAAGGCCCGGCGAGCGCCTGCGCACCAGTGCAGCCAGGCCACGGGGTTGGTGCCTTCTCAGACCGGCATCGTTGCCTGCGCGCCGCACCGCCCCAACGCCGCTTGCATATGAGCAGGCACCGGCGCCGTGACATTGAGAATTGGGTCCAGCTTCAGGCACAGCGAGCGGGCCAGCAGGTGGAGCGGGCCTTGCCCATCGCCATAGACTGGGTCGCCGAGCAGCGGGCAGCCGAGGGCGGCGGCGTGGGCGCGGATTTGGTGGGTTCGGCCGGTGCGGGGGCGGAATTCGAGCCAGGCGATGCCGGGCGCCGCGCCGAGCAGACGCCATTCCGTTATGGCCGGTTGGCCAGAGGGATCCGGTTCCATGCGCCAGGTGCGGCCGGTGGTGCGCTTGAGCAGCGGGGCTTCGATGGTGCCGTGGGTACCCGATGGGGCGCCGCGCACGGCGGCCCAGTAGGTTTTCTCGGCGCGCCCGGCCACGAACAGGGCCTGGGCTTCCAGCAGCGCGGCCTTGCGCAGGGCGACGAGGAGGCAGCCGGCGGTATCGGCATCCAGGCGGTGGGCGAGCCAGGGGCCATCCTTGCGGCGGGAGAGGGTGGGG
>CANHKG010000187.1 GCA_947460455.1 Rhodospirillales bacterium
GCCACCGCCGGGCCCTCGCGGAAGCGCAGCGCCGGGCCGGCCTCGCCCTCATAGCCCAGCAAGGCGAGGTCACGGCGGGGATCGGAGGCCAGCACGCGGGCTTGCACAATCTGCCCCTGCGGCGTGCGGAAGCTCACGCGCTGGCAGCCATCGATCACGTGATGGTTGGTCAGCGCCCGGCCGGGGGCGACCACGAAGCCGCTGCCGCTGCTGGTCGGGCGGTCCTGCGCGATCGCAGGCGTGGCGGCGAGAAGGGCAAGGACGGCGATTGCGTGTCGCATGGGTGGCCTCCGGCGGGGCCGCACCCTACTCTGGTGCGGGGCCGCGGGTGAAGGTGGGCGAATGGCGCAACGGCGGGCGGCGATTTCCTGGGTGCTGTACGTGTGGGCGGACCACGCCTTCGCCACCATCGTGGCGACCTTCGTGTTCGCCACCTACTTCACCCAGGCCGTGGCGGAAGACCCGATCAAGGGCGCCTCGCAATGGGTGCTGATGCAAACCGTCGCCGGCGCCGCCGTGGCGCTGCTCGCCGTGCCGCTGGGTGCCATCGCCGATAGCGGCGGGCGGCGCAACGCGCTGCTGGGGGTGAGCCTGGCGGTGATGGTGGCCGCCACGCTCGGCCTGTGGTTCGTGAAGCCGGAGCCCTCCTACGTGCTGCTGGCGCTGGTGCTGGCCGGCGTGGGCACGGTCGCCTACGAGATTGCCAGCATCTTCTACAACGCCATGCTGCCCGACCTCGCGCCGCGCGAGCGCTTCGGCCGCCTCTCCAGCTTCGCCTGGGGGGCCGGCTATGGCGGCGGGCTGGCCGCGCTGGTGGCGGCCTTGGTGTTTCTGGTGCAGCCCGATCCACCGCTGTTCGGCCTGGATGCCGCCAGCTCGGAGCCGGTGCGCGCCTGCGTGATCCTGGCCGGGCTCTGGGCGCTCGTCTTTGGCTGGCCCGCCCTGGTGTTCATCCCCAAGCCCGCCACGCAACGCCCCTGGGGCGAGGCGGTGCGCACGGCCATGGCCGAGCTCCGCACCACCCTGCGCGCCGCAGTGGCAGACCCGGTGCTGCGCCGCTTCCTGATCGCGCGCATGCTGTTCATGGACGGGCTGGTGACGCTGTTCGCCTTCGGCGGCATCTTCGCGGCCGGCACTTTCGGCTTCACCGCGCGCGAGGTGCTGCTGTTCGGCATCGGCCTGAACATCACCGCCGGGCTGGGCGTGATCGGCTTTGCCTTCATCGAGGACCGGATCGGCCCGAAATCGGCGATCATCATCAGCCTCTGGGCCCTCGTGGCGCTGGGCACGCCGGCGCTGATCGTGACGGAGCCGCTGTGGTTCTGGGTGTTCGGCCTGGCGCTGGGCCTGTTCGTCGGCCCCGCGCAATCGGCCAGCCGCAGCCTGATGGCCCATATGGCCCCGCCCGAGGCCCGCTCCGCCTGGTTCGGCCTGTTCGCCCTCTCCGGCCGCGTCACCGCCTTCATCGGCCCGGCCTTCCTGGCGCTGGCCACCACCATGTTCCAAAGCCAGCGGGCGGGGATGGCGACGATCCTGGTGTTCCTCGCGGCCGGCGCCCTGGCCCTGATCGGCCTGCGGGTACCGCGCCGCTGACCGAAGATACGCGCTGAAAGAAGCGCGTATCATCGGTCAGCTCTTTGTTTTGTCGCGTGATTCACGTCTCCGGCGCTGCCGCCTCCGACGATCACGCTCCCGCTACCAGCGCCCCAACCCGGCCGCCCGCGCCCGCGCCACCACGAACCCCAGCCAGGCCAGCTGCGGCACCAGCAGCGCCAGCAGCAGCGGCAACTTCGCCGCCGACCCGGCATGGGTGAAGGCCAAGGCCACCACCCCGCCCACCGCCGCGAACCCCCAATGCACCGCCGCGATCGCCCTGAAATCCACGCCCGACCGGTGCGCCACCTGATACAAATGCGAGCGATGCGCCTGCGCCACGTTCTCGCCGGCCAGCGCGCGCCGCACCAGCGTGAACGCCACGTCGAACAGCACGCCGGCCAGCAGCATCGGCACCAGCAAAAAGCTCATCTCGATCGTCTGGAACCGCGCCGCCGCCACCCCCAGCATCGCCAGCACGAAGCCGCAGAACTGGCTGCCCACATCGCCCATGAAAATCCGCGCGCGGGGGAAATTGAACGGCAAAAACCCCGCCACCGCCGCCCCCAGCAGCAGGGCGGCGAAATACACGAACCACCCGTCCTGCCCCGCCGCGATCACCGCCAGGAACGCGCAGGCCACCAGCACCGTGCCGCCCACCAGCCCGTTCAGCCCATCGATGAAGTTCATCGCGTTGGTGGCGAACAAAATCCACCCCACCGTCACCACCGCGCCCCAGATGCCGAGGTCAACCCGCCCCAGCAGCGGCAGGTTGAACACCTCCACATACAGCCCGGTGCCCACCGCCAGCAGCGCCGCCGCCACCTGCGCGCCCAGCTTCACCACGAACGGGAAATCGCGCAGGTCGTCCCAATACGCCACCACCGCAATCGCCACCGCGGCCAGCACCACGCCCCGGAAATACGCATCCGCCAGCCGGGCGAAATCGGCGAACCCATACAGCACCGAAATGCCCAACAGGAACGCCACCACAATCCCAACCCCACCGCCCTTCGGCGTGGGAACCGTGTGCGCCTTCCTGGCCGCCGGCCGGTCCATCACCCCTGCCGACACCATCGCCCGCACGACAACCGCCGCAACACACGCCAACCCCGCCGCAAACACTAGGTGCCGCAGTATCGCCGCCCAGGTCATGCGAGGGCCGATGCGGTGCGGAGGGAGAGGAAGGAAGGCCAGGGCTCCGCCCTGGACCCGCTGGGGCCGGCGGCCCCAGACCCCATGACCTTTTCCGCCTTCGGCGGGGAGGGGCCGTCGAGGCGGTGGAGAGACCCGGGCGGCCCCTCCCCGCCGAAGGCGGAAACAAGACGCAGGGTCCAGGGACCGCTGGGTCCCTGGTGGGGTCCAGGGGCAAAGCCCCTGGCCTTGCTACCCTCTCTCCCCGCCACCGTATCAGCCGCGCACGAGCTTGGCTTCGATGCGGTCCCAGATGGCGCTGGCGAGGTCGGTGCCGTCGAAGCGGGCGATTTCCTGCAGGCCGGTCGGGGACGTCACGTTGATTTCGGTCAGGTAGTCACCGATCACGTCGATGCCCACGAAGATCAGGCCTTGTTCGCGCAGCAGCGGCCCGATGGCGTCGCAGATTTCCTTGTCGCGCGGCGAGAGCCCGATTTTCTCCGGCCGGCCGCCCACGTGCATGTTGCTGCGCGCTTCGCCGGCGGCGGGCACGCGGTTGATGGCGCCCATCGGTTCGCCGTCCACCAGGATGATGCGTTTGTCGCCTTGGCGCACGGCGGGTTCGTAGCGCTGGATCATCAGTGGCTCGCGCGAGCGGGCGAAGTGCATTTCCAGCAGGGAGTTGAGGTTCTCGTCGTCGTGCTTGATGCGGAACACCCCGGCGCCGCCGTTGCCGAACAGCGGCTTCACGATGATGTCCTTGTGCGTGGCGCGGAAGCCACGGATCGCATCCGGGTCCCACGTGACGAGCGTGGGCGGCATCAGGTGGGGGAAGTGCGTCACCAGCAGTTTTTCGGGCGCGTTGCGCACGGAAACCGGGTGGTTCACCACCAGCGTGCCGCTGCCGTCGCTCGTGTGGATGTGCTCCAGCATGTGCGTGGCGGTGATGTAGGCCATGTCGAAGGGCGGGTCCTGGCGCATCAGGATCACGTCCATGGTGCCGAGATCCAGGATCTCTTCCGGCCCGAACGTATAGTGGTTGTTGCGCACGCGCTGCACCGTCACGGGGCGGGCGCGGGCAAACAGCCGCTCCTCCCGCACGCCGGGCTTCAGCACGCCTTCGCGCAAGGACATGTGGCGCACCTCGTAGTGCCACAGCGAATGCCCGCGCGCCTGGGCGGCCAGCATCAGCTGGAAGGAGGAATCGCCGTCGATGTTGATCGTCTCGATCGGGTCCATCTGGACCGCGACCTTCAGGGGGTGAGTCATGGCTGGCCTCTCGACATGGCTGGTGGGGACATGCGGCATATCCGGCCGCGGCGCAACACGGGCCGGCAGGCGCTCATGGGGTGGCGTGGAGGCGCCGATGCAGCCGTTCGAACAGCGGCCGCTCGTGTCGGGCGACGTATGTGTCCAGGGCCCGGCCGCTGGCGGCATGGCGGATGTTGGCAGCCCCCACCTCTCGGACCCGGCCGAGCCAGGCGCCGGGGTTCATTCGGATCGCCATGGCCAGGCCGACCAACTGGCCCATGATTCGGTTCAACCGCCGTGGCGGCTCGTTGTCGCGATCGTAGAGATGATCGAGGGCAGGGGCGAAATCGTGGAATCCCAGCTCGGTCATGAAGCGTATGCTGCCCGGGTTGCCCAGCACGAGGGTTGGGTGGCCCAGGCAGAACGGCTTCACGGCCTTCTCCGTCACGCGTTGGACATGGCCGTCGGTGAGCTCCGTTTCCGTCACCAGGGAAAGGAAGGTTCGGCGATAGGGCTCGTGGTCGATGCGGTTGAACAGGGCGTTGCCCGTCTCGCTGAAGCTGTCCACCTGGAGGTTGCGCAGCGCCATGGCGCGCCGGCATCCTTCGGTGAGGTAGGCCAGCTCCGGATGGGCCGCGAGATGGGCTTCCATCCGTTCCTCGCTGCCCACGTCGCCGTCCTTGGCGCGGTCGATGCCCGGAAACGACACGAGCGATTCGTCGAACAGCCCATGGTGGATCAGCCCGCCCAAGGCCACCACGCGATGCAGCCGCGGCGTCGCATTCAGGCACAGCAGAAGCTTGTCCTTGCCGCCGGGGTCGAACATGCGGGCGATGTGCGCCTCGGGGTCGGGGCCGATCACGGCGGCGGGATGGCGCGGTGAGAACATCCAAAGGAGATGTTTCACAAAAAAATCGTAGTGCTCGAACCCGATGCCGGCTTCGCCCAGGCCGAGAACGGTACGGTAGTGGCCGGGCAGGGCACGGTTTTGATCAAGCCACACCAGCCGGGAAAGCGGGATCCCGGCCCCGGCCGCGAAATCGTGCAGCGCCTCGAAGACGTTGCCGAACCACCCCATTCCTTCGTTGCTCAGGTCCAGCAGCAGCAGGGCGCGTCCGCGCCGCACATCGTCCAGCACTGCCGGTTCCAGCGCGGAGGAGAAATGCGGCAGTCCGGCTGCTTCGGTCAGCGCCCGATCGGCACGCCAGGCATCCTGCAGCGGGACGATGCAGAGATACGGCTCCGCGGGCGGCCGGTTGCCTGGCGCCAGGCGCAACAGATCGTCGGCGCCGCCGTGCGACCAGCCCTCGATCAGGAAGCCTTGAAATTCGCTGCCGCGGAAGATGTAGGGGAGCATGGCTTCAGGTCAGATTTCGGCTTCAGTTCAGCCGCGACCGCAGGGCCGCCAGCGCAGCGCGCATCCCGTCTGCCGCCTCGCCCTCCGGCACCAGGCGCAGGAAGGCCTCGCCGCAGCGCAGCGCATCGGCCAGGCGGCCCAGGCGCTGGTGCATCACGGCGGCTTCGCGCCACTGGCTCGCCTCATCGGGCGCGATGCGCAGCATGTCCTCGGTGCAGGCCACCGCCCCTTCCATGTCGCCCGCCTGCAGCCGGCGCAGCTTGATGTTGTTCTGCAGCCGCAGCAGCACCGCGCGCTGGCTCATCGGCCGCAGCGCGCCGGGGCGCAGTTCCGCCTCCGGCCCCTCCACGTTCTTGATCAAGCGGCGCAGCGCGCGGGCATCCACCGGCGCGCCGCCGTTGAACACGTCCACCACCATCTGCGCGCCGTCATGCGCCACGGCCAGCAGGAAATGGCCGGGGAAATCTACCCCGTGCCCATCCCAGCCCGCCGCGCGGATGCAATGCAGCCACAAAACCCCCAACGCCACCGGCAGCCCGCGCCGCCGCTCGGTCACGCGGATCAGGTTGGCATTGGCCATGTCGTCGTAGCTCTGCGTGTCGCCGGCATAGCCGTGCGTCTCGCCGAGCAGGCGGGCAATTCCGATCGCCTGGCCCAGCACATCCTCCCGCCCCACCGTGCCGGCCAGCGCCACGGCACCGCGCGCCAGCTCTGACAGATGCTCGCGCGCCGCCTCGGCATCGGCCCGCGGCGCATCCACCCGCGCCAGCTGCAGTGCAGCCTCGGCGATGGCGATCTCCCCGTCTGGCAGCTGGCCGATTGCTTCCAGCGCGGCGCGAACCCTGTCCATCGTGCTCTCCTCCGGGATTCCTGCCGGTTGCAAAAATGCACCGATTTCCAGCCCGGCCCGCCGCGCCTAAGCTGCGCGCACCCGTCTCCCGTGCCGAGGAAGCATGCCATGCGCATCCCCTTCGATCCAGCGTCGCCCGCCCGGCTGCGCCGGTTCGGCCTGGGCCTGCCCTTCACCCGCCCCACCACCTTCACCGCCGAATTCGCGCTGGAGGCCCCGGTGGAGATCCAGGCCGGGATCGACACCGCCATGCCCTGCCGCATCGGCGCCTTCACCACCATCGCCGGCGGCCGCCTGCGCCATGTCGCCATCGGCCGCTACTGCACCCTCGCCGCCGACGTGCAAACCGGGTGGGACGATGCGCCGCAAGCCTGGGCCACCACCTCGGCGCTGGCACACGCGCCGAACCCGCATGGCTGGGCCACCTTGCTGGGCCACGACCCCCGCCCCCCCGCCGAGTTCCCCGCCACCCGCCAGGCCACCACCATCGGCCACGATGTCTGGATCGGGCAGGGCGCCTACCTGCACCCCGGCATCACCGTGGGCGACGGCGCCATCATCGCCCCGCGCGCCGTGGTGGAGGCAGACGTGCCGCCCTACGCCGTGATGGCCGGCACCCCCGCCCGCCTGCAGCACCTGCGCTTCGATGAAGCCACCATCGCCCGTCTGCGCGCACTCGCCTGGTGGCGCTTCAGCCTGCTCCAACTCCCGCCCGGCCTGGCGCAAGACGTGCCCCACTTCCTGGACCACCTGGAGCAGGCCATCGCCCGCGGCGCGATCGAGCCCTATGAGCCCGGCTGGCAAGGGCCGGTTGATCTGCTGGATTTGGCTGGCACTCCAGGCTGACGGAAGGAAGCGGTTCTTTTCCTTCCGAAAAAGAAGGCGTCCTGCCCTAGGACCCCACCCGCATCAGCCTTGGCCCCTCGTCGCGCAGCCAGGCCACCGCGGTGCGGGTATGGGGCGTGAGGGTATCCACCAGCGCCCAGAAGCGCGGCCCGTGGTTCATGTGCTCCAGATGCGCCACTTCGTGCGCCACCACGTAGTCCTGCACGAAGTGCGGCGCCATCACCAGCCGCCAGGAGAAGGCCAGCGCGCGGCTGCTGGCGCAGCTACCCCAGCGCGTGCGCGTGTCCTTCACCGTCACCCGGCTGGGCCGCAGGCCAGAGGCCGCCACCTTCTGCGCCACCAGCACCGAAAGCCGCCGCCGCGCCTCCGCGCGCAGGAAATCCCCCACCCGCCGCTCCAGGAAGGCCGGGTCGCCGGCCACGCGCAGCTCGCCCTCTTCCAGCCAGGCCGTGCCGCGCCGGCCGCCCAGCGTGCCCGGCGGCATGTGGCGGATGCGATGCTCCACCCCTTCCACCTGCACCAGCGCCCCGTCCTTGAACGCCACCGCGCCGGGCAGCGCGGCCAGGCGCTGCGCCACCCAATCGGCATGGTTCATCAGCAGCGCCATCCCGGCCGGGCGCCCGGCCCGCAGCGGCAGCGTCACCACCACCGCCCCGTCGCGCGGATCGATGCGCAGGCTCACGCGCCGCGCCCGCGCGCTGCGCCGCCATTCCACCCGGGCCAGGCTGCCGGCCAGCGGGACCATTTCCGAGGTGGCCTGATCCATGGGCCATGTTTGGCAGATTCCACGATGCCGGCACAACCGCCACGACGCGGCTGCCAGTGCCGGGCACATCCGCATGCCCTTCCGGCCGGCCTGTGGCTTCGGTAGGTTGGGGCCATGCGCATCCTCGCCCTCGACGCCGCCCTGGCCCGCTGCTCCGTGGCGGTGCTGGAGGGATCCACCGTGCTGGCCCACGAAGCCGCCCTGGGCGCGCGCGGCCAGCCCACCCTGCTGGCGCCGATGGCCCAGCGCGCGCTGGTGGCCAGCGGCATCGCCGCCTCGGCGCTGGACGGCATTGCCGTCACGGTTGGCCCTGGCAGCTTCGCCGGGCTGCGCAGCGCCATCGCGCTGGCCCAGGGCCTCGCCCTGGCCGCCGGCAAGCCGGTGGTGGGCGTGCGCGTGGCCGAAGCTCTGGCCGCGACCCTTGCCCTGCCGCCGGGCCGCGCGCTGTGGGTGGCGATCGACAGCCGCCGCGGCCGCGTCTTCCTCGACCGCGACGGCAGCATCGCCCCCGTGCCGCTGGATGCCCTGCCGCGCCCACCCGGCCCCGTCGCCCTGGCCGGCGATGCCGCGATGGAGGTCGCCTGCCGCCTCGCCGCGCGCGGGGAGAATGTGATGCTCACCGATGCCCGCCTGCCCGATGCCGTGGCCGTTGCCCGCGTGGGCGCCCTGCGCCTGGCCGGCGTGCTGCCGCCGCTGGCCGCCCAGCCGCTCTACATCGATCCGCCCGAAGCCAAGCTCCCAGCCGGCGGCCTGCGCCCCGCGCCCGTGCCATGATGGAGCGCGCCGGCCCTGCCCACGCGGAAGCCCTGGCCGCCATCCACCACGCCGCCTTTCCCCCGGGCCAGCGCTGGGGGCGCGATGCGATGGTGCTGCAACTGGAACTGCCCGGCGTGTTCGTGCTGTACGACCCGGCCGGCGCCATGGTGATGGCCCGCGTGGCCGCCGACGAGGCGGAAATCCTGACGCTGGCCGTGCTGCCGGACCAGCGCCGCCAGGGCCTCGCCCGCATCCTGCTGGAGGAAGCCGCCCGCCAGTGCGAGGCCGTCGGCGCCAGCACGCTGTTCCTGGAGGTTGCCACCCGCAACGAAGCGGCCCGCGCCCTGTATGCCGCGCAGGGCTTCCAGGAGATCGGCCGCCGCCGCGGCTACTATGCCGATGGCGACGACGCCCTGGTGATGCGCCGGATGCTTACGCCCGCGCCCTGAAATCCTCGGTGATCGTGCCGGCCGCCAGCGCCTCCGCCTCATGGCCGGGCTCGCGCTGCGTTTCCAGCAGCGCCGCGTCATACCATTCACGCATTGCCGGCAGGTCCAGCAGAAGCTGGATGTAGGACGAAGCCGGCCCACTCAGCACCAACCCGTAGCTCTGCACCCGGAACGCCACCGGGGCGAAGAACGCATCCACCGCCGTGAACGCCGCCCCGCCCAGGAACGGCCCGCCGAACCGCGCCAGCCCCTCGCACCACAGCTCATCGAGCCGCGCCACGTCCTGCGCCAGGGCGGGCGAGACCTCGTGCAGCTTCACCCGGATGCCGCAGCTCATGCTGCAGGTGTTGCGCAGGGCGGAGAACCCGCCATGCATCTCCGCCGCCGCGCAGCGCGCCCAGGCCCGGGCGGTGGCATCCGCCGGCCACACGCCCTGGTGCCGCTCAGCCAGGTATTCCACGATGGCCAGTGAATCCCACACCACCGTCGCGCCGTCATGCAGGCACGGCACCGTCCCGTTCGGCGCGAATGCCTTGAACACCGCCTTGTTGGAGCCCGGCACGAAATACCGCTGCTCCTCCGCGAACCCGATCCCCAGCGAGCGCATCAGCACCCAGGGCCGCAGCGACCAGGAGGAGTAGTTGCGGTTGGCGGTGAACAGGCGATACGCCACGGGCCGCTACTTCAGGGTTTCAAGATAGGCGATCAGGTCCGCCCGCTGCGTGGCGTTCTTCAGCCCGACATAGGCCATGGTGGTGCCGGGGATCGTCTCCCTCGGGTTCACCAGGTACTTGTCCAGCACCTCCGGCGTCCAGGTCAGGTGGGCATCCTTGTTGGCGGCGGAATAGCGGAAGCCCTCCACCGTGCCAGACACGCGGCCGACGATGCCGAACATGCTGGGCCCCACCCGGTTCTTGCCGGCTTCCACCACGTGGCAGGCGCCGCATTGCGTGCGGAACACGCGCGCGCCGGCTTCGGCATCGCCGGCCCAGGCCGCGCCACCCGGCAGCACGGCCGCAGCAAGGGCAGCAATCACGAAAAGACGCATCGGAAGGCTCCTGTGAAGCAATCGAACCCCCTAGAGATAGGAACTCAGAGGGATTCCACCAGCATGCACTCCACGCTGCGCCCATGCACCGTCCGCGCGGCCTGCTGCACGCTGCGGCACGAATCCTGCGCCGAGGGGCAGCGCGGATGGAAGCGGCAGCCCGGCGGCACGTTGGCGGGATCGGGGTAGGAATCCCCCAGCCCCACATCCGGAATGCCCAGCCCGGGCTCCGGCGTCAGCACCGA
>CANHKG010000188.1 GCA_947460455.1 Rhodospirillales bacterium
AGGCCGATCGCCTTCATGGCCAGCACCGGGAAGACGCAGGGCATGAGGTTCAGGATCATGCCGGCGGCGAGGGCGAAGGCGACGAGCTGCCAGAGCGGCAGGGTGGCGGCGGGGATGGCCGTTGGGCCCGGCGTGGCGGCGAGTTCCATCGCGGTGGTGCGGCCGGTGTGGTCGGTGACGACGACGATGCCGGCGAGGCCGGCCTGGTGGCGGAATTCGGTGCCTGGACGCAGGGCGAGGGTAAAGCCGCCCTCGGCCGCGGTGAGGGTTTGCGGGGCGCTGTGCTCGATCTGGCCCCAGGCGTGGGGGGCGAACCAGGCGTCGCGGACCTGGGTGGCGTCCAGCCCCGGGAGGCGGAGGGAGAGGAGGCCCTCGGGGGAGATCTCGGCCTGCCAGGGGGTGTTGGTGGCGGCGGTGTGGGGGGTGTTGGCGTCGGCCGTGGTGAAGAGGGGGGACTGGGCGGATTGGGTGGGGGAGCCGGGCGGGAGGGTGAGGGTGAAGTCGGCTTCCTCGGGGACGCAGATGCGCTCGCAGACCAGCCAGGAGGCGTGGAGCTGGAGGGTGAGGGGCTCGGCCGGGAGGGTGGTTGGGAGGGTGAGGGTAACGGGGAGGAGGAGTTCGCCTTCGTAGCCGTAGCTCATCACCGGGCCGGTGGCGTGGCGGGCGGGGGTGGGCCAGGCGATGGGGCCGGCGGTGGCGCCGGGGGGGAGCTGGAAATCGAACTCGGCGGGGGCGCCGGCGTCTCCGGGGTTGCGCCAGTAGGTGTACCAGCCCGGGGCCATGCGCAGGCGCAGGCCGATGCGGAGCGGCTGGCCGGGTTGGAAGGTGTCGGATTCGGAGACGAGGCTGACCTGGGCGCGGGGGCTGGCGGCGACGTTGCTTTCCAGGGCCTGCGCCGGGGAAGCGGCGAGGCCGGCGAGCAGGAGGAGGAGGGCGAGGAGGCGCGCGGTCATTGGCGCGGGGCCATAGCAGAATTTCCCTCCTGTGTCGTGACCGGCGTGGGGTGCTATGGGCGGGCGGTGACCTATTCATTCCCAGACGATGCCGTGATCGGTTTGCCGGTGGCGGAGTGCCTGCCGGCGTTGCGGGCTGCGCTGCTGGCGCGGCCGAATGCGGTGCTGATCGCGCCGCCGGGGGCGGGCAAGACGACGCTGGTGCCGCTGGCGCTGCTGGGTGAGGCGTGGGTGGGCGAGGGGCGGATCGTGATGCTGGAGCCGCGGCGGCTGGCGGCGCGGGCGGCGGCGACTCGGATGGCGTTCCTGCTCGGCGAGCCCGTGGGGCAGACGGTGGGGTATCGCACGCGGCTGGACAGCGCGGTTTCGGCGGCGACGCGGATCGAGGTGGTGACCGAGGGGCTGCTGGTGCGGCGGTTGCAGTCCGACCCCGGGTTGGAGGGGGTGGCGGCCGTTATCCTGGATGAGGTGCATGAGCGGGCGCTGGATGCGGATCTGGCGCTGGCGTTCTGCCTTGATCTGCAGCGCGGGTTGCGGCCGGAGCTGCGGCTGCTGGCGATGAGTGCGACGGCGGATGGGGCACGGCTGGGGCCGTTGCTGGACGCGGAGGTGATCGAGAGCGCCGGGCGGGCCTATCCGGTGGCGGTGGGGCATGCGGGGCGGGATGTGCCGCATCTTCGTGATCTCGCCGATGCGATGGCGAAGGCGATCCGGGGGGCGTTGGCGCAGCATTCGGGGGATGTGCTCGCGTTCCTGCCGGGGATGGGGGAGATCCGGAAGACGGAGGCGGCGTTGGCGGGGTGCGGGGCGCTGGTGCTGCCGCTGCATGGGGAATTGCCGCCGGCCGAGCAGGACCGGGCGTTGCGGGTGGCGGAAGGGCGGCGGGTGGTGCTGGCGACGTCGATCGCCGAGACGTCGTTGACGGTGCCCGGCGTGCGGATTGTGGTGGATGGGGGGTATCGGCGGGCGCCGCAGCTGGATCCCGCGACGGGGCTGACACGGCTGGTGACGGTGCGGATCAGCCGGGCGGCGGCGGAGCAGCGGGCGGGGCGGGCGGGGCGCGAGGGGCCCGGCGTGGCGGTGCGGCTGTGGACAACGGCGTTGCATCGCGGGCTGCCGGCGTTCGATCGGCCGGAGATCTTGCAGGCGGAGCTTTCGGGGCTGGCGCTCGATTGTGCCTCCTGGGGGGCGGCGCCGGGGGATTTGCCGTTTCCGGATGCGCCGCCGGCTGGGGCACTGGCCGCGGCGCAGGCGTTGCTGGGGGAGTTGGGCGCGCTGGATGGGGCGGGCCGGATCACCGGGCTGGGGCGGGAGATGGCGCGGCTGGGGGCGCATCCGCGGCTGGCGGCGATGATGCTGGCGGCGCGGTCGCCGGGCGAGGCTTCGATGGCGGCGGAGTTGGCGGCGATCCTGGAGGAGCGCGATCCGTTGCGGGCGCCGGATGCGCCGGCCGACATTGGGCTGAGATTGGCGGCGCTGGCGGGGCATGAGGCGGCGGATCGGGGGGCGGTCTCTAGGATCAACCGGGCGGCTTCGCAGTACAAGCGGCGGTTGCGGGTGCGGGAGGCGCCGGAGGGCGACCCGGCGCGGTTGATCGCGGCGGGGTTTCCGGACCGGATCGCGCAGCGGCGGGGGGAGCCCGGGAGTTTCCGCATGGCGGGCGGCGGGGGGGCGCGGCTGGCGGTTTCCGATCCGTTGGCGCGGGCGAACCTGCTGGCGGTGGCGAGCCTGGAGGTGAAGACGGGGGCGCGGATCAAGCTGGCGGCGGTACTGGATGTGGCGAATTTGCCCGATGCGGTGGCGGCGCGGGTGACGGAGGCGGTGGAATCGGGACTCGATCCCGCCACCGGGTCTGTGCTGGCGCGGCGGCGGCGGCGGTTGGGGGCGCTGGTGCTGGAGGATCGCACCGAGGTGGCTGACCCGGCCGAGACGGCGGCGGCCTTGGCGTCGGTGGCGAGCCTGGCGCAGCTGCCGTGGAGCGATGCGGCGCGGCAGTTCCAGGCGCGGGTGGCGTTGATGCGCGGGCTGGAGCCGGAGGGGGGGTGGCCCGATCTCTCGGACGCGGCGCTGGCGGCGGAGCGGGGGTGGCTGGCGGCGCAGCTCGGTGGGTTCTCCAGGGTGGCGGACCTGGCGCGGCTGGATATGGCCGAGGCGCTGCGGGCGGTGCTGGCGGGGCTGGAGGATGGCTGGGCGCGGTTGCAGCGCCTGGATCGGGAGTTGCCGACGCACCTGCCGCTGCCGAAGGGGCGGGCGGCGGTGGACTACACCCAGCCGGTTCCGCTGGCCGAGGCGCGGGCGCAGCATTTCTATGGGCTGCGCGAGACGCCGAAGCTGGCCGGCGGGCGGGTGGGGCTGCGGCTGGCGCTGCTCTCGCCGGCGGGGCGGCCGGTGGCGATCACCGGGGACCTGGCGGCATTCTGGCGCGGGGCCTGGGCGGATGCGCGCAAGGATATGCGTGGGCGCTATCCCAGGCATGACTGGCCGGAGGATCCATCCGCCCCCGCATCCGGGCAAGTGTCGTGACCGTAACTTGTTGTGGGGCCTTGGCCGCACCACCTTTCCGCTGCCGATTGGATGCCCGGGAAGGTGCGGCCGTTGGAATGGAACCCACGCGCACCGGACCAGTCCTTTAGTGTGACCAGGGCCAGGAGAGACGAATGCCATGCCTGAGACTGCCATGACCCCCTGCCCCGCCCCCCGCTGGCCCGCCCTACCGCGGCGCCGCCTTCTGACGGCTGCGGCGGCCTCTGCCGGCCTGGCCGCGCTGCTGCCCGGACGCGCCGGGGCGCGCGGGGCACAACAAAGCTTCGCGCCGCTGGTGAAGCGGGTAATGCCGACGGTGGTGAACATCGCGGTGACCGAGACGGTGGCCGCGGGCAACGACCCGCTTTCGATGCTGCCGCCGGAGGTGCAGCGCCAGCTGCGCGAGCGCTTCCGCCAGCGCCAGCGCCAGCAGGAGACCACGGCGGCGGGCTCGGGCTTCATCATCGACCCGGCCGGCTACATCGTGACCAACCACCATGTGGCGGGCACGGCCACGCGGATCATGGTGAGCCTGCATGACGGCACGCGGCTTTCGGCGAGCCTGGTGGGCAGCGACGAGCTGACCGATGTGGCCCTGATCAAGGTGAACGCGCCGAACCCGCTGCCGGTGGCCGCCTGGGGCGACAGCCGCGAGGCCGAGGTGGGCGACTGGGTGCTGGCGGCGGGCAATCCGTTCGGGCTGGGTGGCTCGGTTTCGGCCGGGATCATCTCGGCGCGCGGGCGCGATATCGGCACCAGCCCGTTCGACGACTTTTTGCAGATCGACGCGCCGATCAACCCGGGCAATTCCGGCGGGCCGCTGTTCAACACCGAGGGCGAGGTGGTGGGGGTGAACACGGCGATCTACTCGCCCACCGGCAGCTCCGTGGGCATCGGCTTCGCCATTCCGAGCGAGCTGGCACGGCGGATCGTGGGCGAGCTGCGCAACAAGGGGCGGGTGGAGCGCGGCTGGCTGGGCGTTTCGCTGCAGGACGTGCAGGCGGCGACGGGGCCGGCGGGCGCCACGCCGGCGGGCGTGGGCATCGCGGCGGTGGAGCCGCGGGGGCCGGCGGCGCGCGGCGGGCTGCGGCAGGGCGATATCGTGACCGGGATCAACGGCGAGTCTGTGCTGACCTCCCGCGCGTTGATCCGCGTGGTGGCGGGAACGCCGCCGGGTGATTCGGTGAAGCTGGCGGTGCGGCGCCAGGGACAGACCGTGGAGCTGACCGTGGCGGTTGGCCGCCGGCCCAACGTGCAGGAGAACTGACCCATGCGCATCCTGGTGGTGGAAGACGACAAGGACGTGGCCGGCTTCGTGGTGAAGGGGCTGCGCGAGGCGGGGCATGTGGTGGAGCACACCGCGAACGGGCGCGATGGGCTGTTCCTGGCGGCCAGCGAGCAGTTCGACGCGATCGTGCTGGACCGGATGCTGCCGGGGGGCGTGGACGGGCTGCGGCTGCTGGAGACGCTGCGCAGCCAGGGCAATGCCACGCCGGTGATGTTCCTCTCGGCGCTGGCGCAGGTGGATGACCGGGTGCGCGGGCTGAAGGCGGGCGGCGACGACTACATGACCAAGCCTTTCGCCTTCGCCGAGCTGCTGGCGCGAGTGGAGGCGCTGACCCGGCGCGGCAAGAGCGAGGGGCCGGCGACCAAGCTGGCGGTGGGCGACCTGGAGATGGACCTGCTGTCGCGCAGCGTGAAGCGGGCGGGGCAGAAGGTGGATTTGCAGCCGCGCGAGTTCCGGCTGCTGGAATACCTGATGCGCCATGCCGGCCAGGTGGTAACGCGCACCATGCTGCTGGAGGGCGTGTGGGACTACCATTTCGACCCGCAGACCAACGTGATCGACGTGCATGTGTCTCGCCTGCGGCAGAAGGTGGACAAGCCCTTCGCCACCCCGCTGATCCATACCGTGCGCAACGCCGGCTATATGCTGCGGGTGGAGGCGCCCTGAGGCGGCGGGCAGGACGATGACCGACGCACCCGGCGAACGGCCTGGGGAAGCCTGGCGGCCGGCGCCGCGCCCGGATGGCGGGGCCAGCAGCTTCTTCAGCCAGGCCGGCGTGCGCTTCGGCATGATCTATGCCTGCCTGTTCGGCGCGAGTTCGCTGGCGCTGGCGGCGTTCCTGTGGTGGTCCACCGCCGGGTTGCTCGACCGGCAGAACGAGGCGGCGATCCAGGTGGACACGCAGGGCCTGGTGGACCGGCTTGCCGAGGGCGGGCTGCCGGCGCTGATCGACACGATCGAGCAGCGCATCGCCGGCAATATCGACGATGATTCCGTGTATCTGCTGGTGGATTCGGGGCTGAAGCGGCTGGCGGGGAACCTGGACCGCTGGCCCACCTCCGTGCCCGCGGATTTCGAGTGGACCGACCTGCGCATCGATCGCGGCGGGCTGAAGGCGCTGGCGCGGGTGCACCATGAGGAGCTGGCCGGCGGGATGCACCTGCTGGTGGGGCGCGACGTGGAATCACGCGTGCAACTGCGCGGCATCGTGGCCGATGCGATGCTGTGGGCCGCGGTGATCGCGGTGCTGCTGGGCACGGTGGGGGCGATGGCGGTGCGCGGGCTGTTTCGCGCCACGCTGGCCGACATCTCCGCCACCGCCGCAGCGGTGAGCGCGGGCGACCTGGGCCGGCGGGTGAAGGTGACCGGGCACAGCGACGAGTTCGACGTGCTGGCCGAGACGATCAACGACATGCTGGACCGCATCGCCCGGCTGATGGACGGGGTGCGGCAGGTTTCCAACGCCATCGCGCATGATCTGCGCACGCCGATCACGCGGGCGCGGATGCGGCTGGAGGATGCGGCGACGACGGCGCGCAGCGAGGCCGATCTGCGCCAGGCGATCGAGCGGGCGCAGAGCGACCTGGACGGCATCGTGGCGGTGTTCCAGGCGCTGCTGCGCATTGCGGAGATCGAGGCCGGGTCGCGCCGGTCTGCCTTCACCCAGGTGGATGTGGCGCCGCTGCTTTCGGACCTGGCGGAGCTGTACGAGGCGGCGGCGGAGGAGACCGGGCAGACGTTGGTGGCGCGCATTCCGCCGCATGCGATGGTGTTCGGGGACCGCGACATGATCCAGCAGGCGATCGCCAACCTGCTGGACAACGCGATGAAGTTCTCGCCGCCGCAGGGGGTGATCCGGCTTTCGGCGCAGGCGGCGGCGGGCGCGATCGAGATCGTGGTGGCCGATGACGGGCCGGGCATTCCGCAGCAGGACCGCGAGCGGGCGACCGAGCGGTTTTTCCGCGGCGAATCGGCGCGCAGCACGCCTGGTTCCGGGCTGGGGCTGGCGCTGGTGCAGGCGGTGGCGATGCTGCATGGCGGGGTGCTGCGGCTGGAGGACAACGCGCCGGGGCTGAAGGCGGTGGTGCACCTGCCGGCGGCGGACCCGGCTACCGGGCCGCAGGTGCCGGAATGAGCCGCCAGGGCATGCTGCGGGCGGCGCTGCTGGCCATGCCCCTGGTGGTGCCGGCGGGCATGGTGCGCGCCAGCGGCGAGCGGGTGGACGATATGCCGCGGGTGATCACGCATACGCGGGAGTATTGCGAGGAGCTGTCGGCGCGGGCGGGCCAGCTGCGTCTGGCGCATGGGCGCGGGCCGGCGGAGGCCGAGCTGCTGGCGGCCGAGGGCGACCGGCTATGCGCGCAAGGGCAAATCCGGCCCGGGATCATGCGGCTGCGGCGGGCGATCATGCTGCTGCAGGCGGACGGAACCGCGCCCCGGTAGGCGGGCGTGCGTGGACGCTGCACAAGCGGCTTGGCATAAGGCCTGGGTGATCGCGCGGCACCCCTTCTGGAGGGGTGGGCGGCGCGGCTTGGGAGCAGCAAGTGGCCACGGTTTCGATCGAGCAGCGCGCGCAGGTGATTGTTCTGGGCAATGAGAAGGGTGGGTCCGGCAAGTCCACCGCCGCGATGCACCTGATCGTGGGGCTGCTGCGCGACGGCTACCGGGTGGGGGCGATCGACCTGGATGCCAGGCAGGCGACGCTGGGGGGATACCTGGCGGCGCGGGAGATCTTTGCGGCGGCCAAGGGCGTGGCGCTGCCGATGCCGCTGCGGGCGGCGGTGCATCGCAGCGAGCGCGATAGCCGGGCGGATGCGGAGGCCGAGGAACGCGAGCGATTCGGCGCGGCGTTGGACGACCTGGCGCGGCGCTGCGAGATCGTGGTGATCGACTGCCCCGGCAGCGACACGTATCTGTCTCGGCTCGGCCATGCGCATGCCGATACGCTGGTGACGCCGATCAACGACAGCTTCGTGGATTTCGCGATGCTGGCGAAAGTGGACCCGGACCGGCACGACATCGTGCAGCCCAGCATCTACAGCGAGATGGTGTGGGAGGCGCGCAAGCGGCGCTTTTCGCGGGATCGGGGGCGGATCGACTGGATTGTGATGCGCAACCGGCTGGGTGCCTCCGAGGCGCGCAACAAGCGCGATGTGGGGGCGACGCTGGATGCGCTGGCCAAGCGGATCGGGTTCCGGACGGTGCGGGGGTTCGGCGAGCGGGTGATCTTCCGCGAGCTCTACCTGCAGGGGCTGACGCTGATGGATGTGAAGGAGGCGGGGCTGGGGATCAGCATGGGGATGAGCCACGTGGCGGCGCGGGCAGAGGTGCGCAGCCTGATCGGTGCGATCCGCAAGCCGGCGCCGCAGCTGGAACTGACGCCGCCGGCGGCCTGAACTGCGCGATACGCGGTTGCGACGGGCGGGGCATGGGGGTATATGCGCGGCCTCGGCCAAGGCCGCCTGCATGGGGCCGACGTAGCTCAGTGGTAGAGCAACTGATTCGTAATCAGTAGGTCGTCAGTTCAATCCTGACCGTCGGCACCAGCACTCCCCCCCCATTGCGACATCATTGGTGCCCACCGGCGCGGTTATTCGCGCGGGAGGGCTGTTTGGCCCAGGACCCAGCCTTCCCAGGTGGTGAGCCAGGGGTCGGCGGGTGGGGTGTCTGGCCGGTGGCCTGCCAGCACGTTGATGACGGCGAGTACGCCGAGGATGCAATCGAGGCGGTCTTCGCCGTCGGGGTGGGGGCCGAAGCCGGAGTGCAGTTGGGCTTCCAGCGCCGGGTCTGGGCTTGCGCCGAGGCGGGTCATGGCGGCGGTGAGGGGGATGGCGAGGGTGGCGCGGTCGGATTGGCGGCGCTTGCTGCCGGGGAGGCGTAGGCCGAGGTGGCGTAGGGCTTCGGCGGGATAGGTTTCTGCCACCGCGAGCGTGCCGGGGGTGAGCAGAGATCGGAAGGGGCCGTCGAAGGGCCAGAGGCGTGGCGGGGCGGGAGTGTTGAGGGCTGGGATGAGCCAGTCTCGCCAGGCGGAGATCGCGGCCTTGCCGGCCTGGTTGGCGCCGAGGGTCCAGAACAGGGGGGCGCCGGCGGGGCGTTCGGCGGTGGCGCGGTCGCAGAGGCGGGAGAGTTCGTTTGCGCCTTGGAGGCCTAGGGCTTCGGCGTGGGCGGCGCGGGTCATGCCGCGCAGGCCTCGGCGGGGGTAGAAGGGGCGGTGGGGGCCGGCTTCTTCCAGCGTTTCGCAGACGTCCAGGAAGGCGGGGTCGAGGCTGCGCAGGAAGCTGGGGAAGGTGCCTGGCAGGGCGTGGCGGGTGACGAAGGCGCGGGGCAGGCCGAGGGGGAGGTCGACGCCGAGGGCGACGGCGCCGCCCCCGGCACGGTGCAGCAGGCGGGCGGAGAAGGTGGCGAGGTCGCCCACCGGTTCCGGCGCGGCGAGGTGCCAGGTGGCGCCTTCGCGGCGGGCGACCGCGATCCAGCGCTTGCGCGGGTCGGTGCTCCAATCGGCATGGGCGGCCAGTGTTGCGGCGGACATGCGGATTATGGGACCGTGGCGGGACGGCCCCGCGCAACGAGAAGGCTTCGCCCATGACCGCCGCCGAAGGACGCTATGTCGCCCCCGCGCGATGGCTGCACTGGTTCACCGCCGGGTCGATCCTGGTGATCCTGGTGACCGGGATCTGGTTCGCCTATCTGGAGCCGCCGGATGCGCTGAAGTTCCGGCTGTTCAATATCCATGAGAGCTTCGGGGTGGTGGTGTTCGTGCTCGCCCTGGCGCGGCTTTGGGTGCGCTGGCGCAATCCACCGCCGCCGCTGCCGGAGATGCCGGGCTGGATGAAGCTCGCGGCCGGGGTGAACCACGGGGCGCTGTATGTGGTGATGCTGGTGCAGCCGGTGACGGGGTTCCTGGCTTCCAATGCCTGGGGGTTTCCGCTGGCCTGGTTCGGGCTGGTGCCGATCCCGTCGCCGATCGGGCGGAGCGAAATGTGGGCGCCGATCCTGGGGCAGATGCACTTCCTCGGCGCGATCGCGATGGTGGTGCTGCTGGGGATGCATGTGGGCGCGGTGATCCAGCACACGTTCATTCGGAAAGATGGGCTTTTGGCGCGGATGGCCTGAAGGAAGAAAGCGGTTCTTTTTTGAAAAAAAGAACCAAAAAACTTTTATTTCCTGCGCCGAGAGCGCGGACTCATGAAGTTTTTTTGCTTCTTTTTGTTCACAAAAAGAAGACCCTTACTTCAAAGGCTTCTGCGCCTTCTCCAACAGCCGAGCGAAGAAGCCGGGCGGCTTAGGCGGCGGCGCGGGCTTGGCGGCTTCCTCGCGGGCCTTTGCTTCCTGGGCGCGTTCCTTTTCCTTGGCGGCGAGCCACTTATCCAGGCTCATGCCGGCCTTGGCGGCGCGCTTGGCCTCGTAGGCGCGCTGGCCTTCGGTCATGTCTTTGGTCATGCGGTCCTCGTTGGCTGGCGCGGTTTTGGCAGCGTGGCGGCGCGGGTTCAAGTCTCGCCGCGGTGGCGCAGC
>CANHKG010000189.1 GCA_947460455.1 Rhodospirillales bacterium
GAAGGCGAGGTCGTAGCCGATGTCGATCGTGGCCAGCGCCTCGTCGAACTCCAGCGCATCGAACGCCACCGGGGCGCCGTGCCAGAGGCACATGTTGCCCAGATGCAGGTCGCCATGGCAGCGGCGCACGAAGCCGGTGGCGCCGCGGGTGCGCAGCGTTCCGGCGTGGCGGTCCAGCTGGGCCTGCATGCCGGTGCGCCAGGCGGCGATTTCGGCGGGATTGAGCCCGGCCTGGCGGGCGGCCAGCGCGTTGCCGTCCGCCACCTGGCCGAGGGCGGCATGCTGGTCGCGCGGGACCACCGGGTTGCCGGCGTGCAGCGCCACGACGGCGTCGGCCATTGCATCTAGCAGCGGGGCATCGAGCAGCGGGGCATCGAGCAGCGGGCCATCGAGCGCGCCGCGGGCGGCGACCTCATCGAGGAAATCACCGGGCGGCACGCGGGCCATGCGAACCACCCAATCCACCACCTCGCCCCCGTCGCCCAGGGCATGGGTGCCATCGGGGCGGCGGATGACGGGCACCACGTCCCGGTAGAGGCCGGGGGCGTTGGCGGCGTTCAGCTCCAGCTCGCGCCGGGCGGTGCGTTCGCGCTCGGCCAGGGTGGTGAAGTCCACGAAGGCCAGCTTCACCGCCTTGCGCAGTTTCCACACCGTGTCGGCGCCGAGGAAGACGGCGGAGATGTGCGTCTCCACCGGCGCGGCGCCGGCGAGGGCGGTGAGCAGGGCGGCGGTGGCCGCCTGTTCC
The DNA here is from genome assembly GCA_947460455.1 of Rhodospirillales bacterium. Lineage (GTDB taxonomy): Bacteria > Pseudomonadota > Alphaproteobacteria > Acetobacterales > Acetobacteraceae > CAMDGX01. The sequence continues at coordinate 746 of CANHKG010000189.1, forward strand.
GGAGGGACAGTCACGGCCGCTTTGCGGCCTGGGGGATCAGGGGAACAGCTTCTGCACGGTCCAGCCGTCGCCCACGCGGGTGTACACGCTGCGGTCGTGCAGGCGGAACGGCATGTCTTGCCAGAACTCGATCATCTTCGGGATCACCCGGAAGCCGGACCAGTATTCCGGGCGGGGGATGTCTTCGCCGGGGTACTTCTTCTCCGCCTCGGCCAGCCGCGCTTCCAGCACGGAGCGATCCGCCAGCGGGCGAGACTGGTCCGACGCATGGGCGCCAAGGCGGGAGATGCGGGCGCGGGAGTTGTAGTAGGCATCGGCTTCCGCCTGGGTGGCGTCCACCACCGGGCCCTCGATGCGGATCTGGCGGCGGCGGCTTTTCCAGTGAAACAGCAGGCAGGCCTGGCGGTTGGACAGCAGCTCCCCGCCCTTGCGGCTTTGCAGGTTGGTGTAAAAGACGAAGCCGCCCTCATCCCAGCCCTTCAGCAGCACGGTGCGCGCCGAGGGGCGGCCATCGGGCGTGGCGGTGGCCAGGGTCATCGCATTGGGATCGTTGGGCTCGCTGGCTTCCGCCTCCTTCAACCAGGTGGCGAACTGGGCGAACGGGATACTCAAGGCGGCGTCGGACATCGCGTATGCTCCTTCGATCCCCCACAGATGACTCCGCCCCGCACATTCGCCAAGGGTGCGTTGTGCACCCCGGGCACTTGCCCGCCGCATGCGCCCTGTGTCACCACAGGGCCCGGAAACCCAGGCCGAAAGCAGGATTCCCCATGCCAGAGACCGAAGCCGCCCCGCCGCCGCCGCCGAAGGGAACCCTTCTTGCGGGAAAGCGTGGGCTGATCATGGGCGTTGCCAACAACATGTCCCTCGCGTGGGGCATCTCGGCCGCCTGCGCCGCCCAGGGCGCCGAACTCGCCTTCACCTACCAGGGGGAGGCGCTGGGCAAGCGTGTGAAACCATTGGCGGAAAGCCTCGGCAGCGACATTGTGCTGCCCTGCGACGTGACCGACGACGCCAGCATGGACACCGCCTTCGCCGCGATCCAGGAACGCTGGGGCAAGCTGGATTTCCTGGTGCATGCCATCGGGTTTGCCGACAAGAACTTCCTGCGCGGTCGTTACGTGGATACGCCGCGAAACGTGTTCCTGCAGGCGCTGGACATCTCCTGCTTCTCCTTCACCGCCGTGGCCCGGCGCGCCGCCGCGATCATGAACGATGGCGGTTCCATGGTGACGCTGACCTACCTGGGGGCCGAACGGGTCATTCCGCACTACAACGTGATGGGCGTGGCCAAGGCGGCGCTGGAGGCCTCGGTGCGCTATCTCGCCGCCGATCTCGGGCCGAACGGCATCCGGGTGAACGCGATTTCCGCCGGGCCGATCCGCACCCTGGCGGCGAGTGGGATCGGCGATTTCCGCTACATCCTGCGCTGGAACGAATACAACTCCCCGCTGCGCCGCAACGTGACGATCGACGATGTGGGCGGCGCCGGGCTCTATCTGGTCAGCGACCTCTCCCGCGGGGTGAGCGGGGAGGTGCACCACGTGGATGCCGGGTACCATTCGGTGGGGATGAAGAACCCGGATGCGCCGGATATCTCGGTGGTGCATGAGTAAGGGAAGCGCGTTCTTTTTTGAAAAAAAGAACCAAAAAACTTTTAAAAGTTTTTTTGCTTCTTTTTTTTCAAAAAAAAAAGATCCTTCCTTTCTTGGGCTCGCCTGAATGTCCCACAATACCTTCGGCCATCTCTTCCGCGTCACCACCTGGGGCGAAAGCCACGGCCCCGCGATCGGCGGCGTGGTGGATGGCTGCCCACCGGGCATCCCCCTGTCCGAGGAGGACATCCAGCCCTGGCTGGATCGTCGGCGCCCCGGCCAATCCAAGTTCACCACCCAGCGCCAGGAGCCGGACCAGGTTCGCATCCTCTCTGGCGTGTTCGAGGGCCGCACCACCGGCACGCCGATCGCGTTCATCATCGAGAACGTGGACCAGCGCTCGAAGGATTACGGCGAGATCGCCACGCGCTTCCGCCCGGGCCATGCCGACCTGACCTACGCGCTGAAATACGGCATCCGCGACTATCGCGGTGGCGGGCGCAGCAGCGCGCGGGAGACGGCGATGCGGGTGGCCGCCGGCGGCGTGGCGCGCCGCGTTCTGGAGGGCGTGACCGTGCGCGGCGCGCTGGTGCAGATGGGCCCGCACCGGATCGACCGCAGCCGATGGGATTGGGCGCAGGTGAACGAGAACCCGTTCTTCTGCCCCGATCCGGTGGCGGCGGTGGAGTGGGAGGCTTATCTTTCGGCCATCCGCAAATCCGGCTCCTCCTGCGGGGCGGTGATCGAACTGGTGGCCGAGGGCGTGCCGCCGGGGCTGGGCGCCCCGATCTACGGCAAGCTGGATGCCGATATCGCCGGGGCGCTGATGAGCATCAACGCCGTGAAGGGCGTGGAGATCGGCGACGGTTTTGCCAGCGCCGCGCTGTCCGGCGAGGACAATGCCGACGAGATGACGATGGACGATGGCCGGGTGCTGTTCGGCTCCAACCACGCCGGCGGCATCCTGGGCGGGATATCCACCAGCCAGCCCGTGGTCGCGCGCTTCGCGGTGAAGCCCACCAGCTCCATCCTCGCCCCGCGCCGCAGCGTGGACATGCAGGGGCAGGAAGTGGAGGTGGTGACCAAGGGCCGCCATGACCCCTGCGTGGGCATCCGCGCGGTTCCAGTCGGAGAGGCGATGCTGGCCTGCGTGCTGGCCGACCACCTGCTGCGCCACCGCGCCCAGAACCCGGATGCGCCGACGGAGGCACGGCTGCCGCGGAATTGACCGCCCGACAAACGCATGACAGCATTACGTTCCACGCTATCCGAAGGGTGTGCATTGGGACATTCCGCCGTGGCGGTGATGGCGCTTCTGTTGTCGCTCTGCGCTTGCGGCGGGGAGAATTGGCGCCCCTCAACCGGCGATATATCCGGCTCCTTCGCCCAGCGCGAACTCACTCCTGGGGTGTGGCACCTAGCCCATCGCGGCGATCGTTGGCAAAGCCGAGAGACTGTGCAGACATTCTGGCTGTTTCGCGCAGCAGAACTCGCGCTTGCGCAGGGACAAGACGGATTTGCCATTCTCAGCGAATCCGTATTGGCAGACACCGGCCAGCCCTCTCCAGATGCTCCGGTCATGGTCGCCGCCACAACCTTGATCCCGATCATGATCCCGCTCGGCGGCAGTTCGCCTCCAGCACAGATCGAAGTGGTGGGCGATATCCGCCTTGTGAAAGGGCCGGTCACGGCTCGCCCACCTCATCTGTTCGATGCCCACCGCCTGCGCCAAGCCCTGGCGCCGCATGTCACGGGACCACGCTGTACAGGCGAGAATATCTGTCCGCACCGGCAAACCTACCTGTCGGAGCCGTGATCATGCACCCGCCCGCTCGTCCGGCTGCAAGGGCCATGGTTCTGTTCGCCTTGCTATGCAGTGTCCTTCTTGCCGGCTGCAGCCCGGTCTACGGCCCTGCCACCTCGGCCGGCAGCAACGGCTTCAGCGAGCGGCAAGTGGCACCCGATGTCTGGCGCATTCGCTATCAGGCCGGCCCCGGCATTAACTGGAATTCGCTGCGGTCATACTGGCTTCAGCGCGCGGCCGAAGTGACCCTGGCGCAGGGATACGACGGGTTCGAACTGATCACCGACGTGGCACTCGGCAGCGCGACGCAGCCGACGGATGTAATGCCCTTCCAGCTGGCCAGCATCATGATCATCCCGGTCTTTATACCTGCCGGCGCCCCACCGACGAACTATGCCCTACTTGAAGGCGACATTCGCTTGCTGCGCGCGCCTATTCGTCCGGTCCCCTTCAAGCTGCTTGATGCCCGTCGACTACAGTCCGCGCTGGCACCCTATTTGGCCAACCTCACTTGCAACGGCCGTAACGTCTGCCCACACGAGACAACCTATCTTAAGGCTCCATAGGAGCCGGTCTTGGTTGCGGGCGACGCTCGATGCCCGCCTGGACACGGACGATTGATCCAACCGCGCCCGCCGGTCGTTAAGGGGTTGTAGCACCCGTTCGACCACCAGCGCCGAGGATCCGATGCCGCTTGTCCCGGAGCATTTCCTGTTGCCGCCCCAGCCCGCCACCGCCGCGGCGTTCATTCGCCTGGTTGGCGCGAAACCGTGGAAATCGCGCATGGCGGAACTGGCGGAGCGCGCCTGCTGCGGCGTGCGCGGCGGCAAGGCGCTGGTGCAGCGCCACGCCATCGAACTCACGCTGGATCGCCAGTCCCGCGGCGCCATGCTGGACAGCCGCGCGGCGATGATCGTCGCCGGCCTGGCGCAGGAGGCGGTGGTGACGCATGCAAGGCTTTCGCCCACGGGCCGCGCCGCGCTGAAGGAACGGCTGCGCGATGCACTTTCCGGCGAGGTCACGCTGGCCCCGCTGATGCACCTGTTCCGCACCGCGGCACTGCAACGCTCGCGCGGCTTCGTGGTGCGCCACACCGGGCTGGAGGACGGCACCACGCACGACCTGCTGATCGCCCGCGAGGACGCGGAGGCAGAGATCGCCTGCGACGCCATCTCGGCGGAGGAGGGGCGGGACGTGCATCGCGGCGCCTGGAGCCACCTGGTGGATATGGTGGACCCGGATCTGCAAACCTGGCTCGCCGCCCATCCCGGCCGCTACGTGCTGAAGCTGACCCTGCCGCAGGGGCTGCGGGCGGACCAGGCCGGCCTGTCCCACCTGCACGGCCGCATCCGGGCCATGCTGGAATCACAGCGCCGGGCGGACCACGATGAGGCCGCGGTGCTGCGGCTGGATCCGCTGATGCTGGCCGGCGCACAGCTCCCCGATCACGCCGCGCCGGGCATCATGGGCTCGCTGCGCCGCGAATTCGGGGCGGAGGCGAACCTTGCCGTGACCACCGGCGCCGATGGCGTGTTCGTGCTGGCCGCCCGCGCCTCGCGCGCCGACGAGGTGGCCGTCGCCATCCGCAAGCGGCTTTCGGCCATCGCGCCGCTGCGGCTTTCGGGCACGCGGCCGGGCATCCTGGCCATGCTGGTGGAGGATACCGACCGCCTCGAATGGCGCGCCCTGCGCGAGCGGCTGGAGCTGGAAGGGGAGGCGCGGCAGTTCCTGGCCTATCCCAGCTCCCGCGGCGTGATCGCTGTTACCTGCGCCTCCCGGCTGGAGATGTTGGGGGCTGGTGCGCCGGATGCGGCGCCGGAGGGCGAGATGCGCTTCCGCAACCCGTCCCACCCGGCGGCCAAGGTGGCGGGGCTGGCGCCGGCGGTGCTTTCCTCACTCTAGCGTGATCTGCTAACCGGCGGGCATGACCCGCATCCAGGCCACCTACCGCATCCGCGGCGACGCCGCCTCCATCGCCGCGCGTGCCCAGGGCATCGCCGTGGAACAGAGCGTGGAGATGCCGCTCGGCGCCATCACCGATGCGCGCGTGCTGCAGGAGGTGGTGGGCGAGGTGCAGGGCATCGCCGATCTCAGCGGCGGCATCTTTGAGGTGCGGATCGGGCTGGCGGCGGAAACGGTGGGCGAGGATGCCGGGCAGCTGATCAACATGCTGTTCGGCAATACCTCGCTCCACGAGGACGTGACGCTGCAGGATTTCGAGGTGCCACCGGCCATGGCTGCGGCCTTCGGCGGGCCGAACCATGGCGAGGCCGGCATGCGCGCGCGGCTCGGTATCGGCGGGGGCAGGGCGCTCACCTGCTCGGCCATCAAGCCGCAAGGCGCGCCGATCGAGCTGCTCGCCCAGCTCGCGGGCCGCTTCGCCGAGGGCGGGATCGACTGGATCAAGGACGACCACGGCATGGCGGACCAGGACTATGGCCGCTTCGCCCACCGCATGGCCGCCTGCGCCGCCGCCGTGCGCGTGGCCAGCCGCCGCACCGGCCACAACACACGCTATGCGCCGAGCCTGTCCGGCACGCTGGAGACCATGCGCACCCAGATCCGCCAGGCGCGCGAGGCAGGGCTCGATTCCGTGGTGATCGCGCCGATGGTCTGCGGCCTCTCCACCTTCCACGCCCTGGCGCGCGAGAACCCGGATTTCACCTTCCTTGCCCATCCCAGCATGGGCGGCGCGGCCCGCATCGCGCCCCCCACGCTGATCGGCAAGCTGTTCCGCCTGCTGGGTGCCGATGCCGTGGTGTTCCCCAGCCATGGCGGCCGCTTCGGCTACTCGCAGCAGACCTGCACTGACCTCGCCATCAACGCCCGCCAGGAATGGCACCGCCTCCCCGGCGCCGTCCCCGTGCCCGCCGGTGGCATGACACTGGCGCGGGTGGGCGAGATCCTTGACTTCTACGGCCCGCGCACGATGGTTCTGATCGGCGGCAGCCTGCTGGAAGCGCGCGAGCGCCTGGCCGAGGAAACCGCCGCCTTCACCCGCGCCGTCGCCGCCCACCCGACCGGAGCCTGAGCATGGACAGCGAGAACACCGGTACCGTCCGCCCCTTCCAGGCCTGGCGCTGGAACGAGGTGCCGCTGCACCCCTACAAGGAAGAAGGCGCCGCGCCCTTCAAATCCATCACCCGCCAGACCCTGTTCAACGACCCCGGCTTCGGCTGCGAGCTGCGCTATTTCGAGATGGATGCCGGCGGCCATTCCAGCATGGAACGGCACGAGCACATGCACGCCGTGCTGATCCTGCGCGGCGAGGGCCACTGCCTGCTGGGCGATACCGTGCACGTGGTGAAGCAGAACGACCTCGTCACCATCCCGCCCTGGGTCTGGCACCAGTTCCGCGCCACCGCCGGCGCACCGATGGGCTTCCTGTGCATGGTGAACCAGCTGCGCGACAAGCCGCAGCTGCCCACCGAGGCCGAAATGGCGGAGCTGCGCCGCACCCCGGCCGTGGCTGCCTTCCTGGACAACAAGCTGCCGTAGCAGCTCCCCCCGCAACCAACCTGCCAGGCGCGCGTTGCCCCCTCGCACGCCGCGCCTCCGCCTTGAAAGAGTCCTCACGCAGTCGTCATTCGTCTGTGCGATTTCGGCCATCTGCCGGCCATGATCTTGGGGCCATCTGCGCGCCGTGGAAGCAAGCGACACGTTCCAGGAGCCGCCCGATGACCGAGTCCGACTACAGCCGCAAACTCGACGAACTCGACCGCCTGCTGAACGACCCCGACGTGCGGCTGGAACCCGGCCGCGTCTGGGCGCTGCTCGCCGAGGTGAGCCAGGTGGAAACGTCCCGGCAACCCGCCGAGCGGCCGTAACTACCCCCCACGCCGCGCGGCGATCAGGAACTCCCGGTTCCCCTCCGGCCCCGTGATCGGGCTCTCGGTGATCCCCAGCACCTCCCAGCCCGGCAGCCCGGCCCACCACTCCCGAATCTCAGCGCATACCCGCTCATGCACCGCGGGATCGCGCACCACGCCCTTGCTGCCCACCTCGCCCGGCCCGGCCTCGAACTGAGGCTTGATCAGCGCCACGGCCCAGGCGCCCGGCACACACAACGCCAGCGGCGCCGGCAGCACGGTTCGCAGCCCGATGAAGCTGGCATCGCACACCAGAACCTGCGCCGGCTCCCCGATCGCCTCCGCCGTCAAATGCCGCGCGTTGGTGCGCTCATGCACCACCACCCGGGCATCGCTGCGAATCTTCCACGCCAGCTGCCCGTGCCCCACATCCACCGCATGCACCCGTATTGCGCCATGCGTCAGCAGCACATCGGTGAACCCGCCCGTCGAGGCGCCGATGTCCAGGCACACACACCCCTCCGGCGACAGCCCGAACGCCTCCAGCGCCTTGGCCAGCTTCATCCCGCCGCGCGACACCCAGGGATGCTCCTGCCCCTTCACCTCCAGCGCCATACCCTCGGCCACGGGCTGGCCCGCCTTGTCGATGCGAACCGTGCCGGAAAACACCTTCCCCGCCAGGATCAACGCCTGCGCCTTGGCGCGCGACTCCACCAACCCGCGCTCCACCAACGCCACATCCGCGCGCTGCTTCATGGGGCGAAGGGAAGCAAGGCCAGGGGCTTTGCCCCTGGACCCCACCTGGCCCGGCGCGCGCCTTCGCGCGACGGACCTGAGGTCCCTGGACCCACAATAGTTCCGCCTTCGGCGGGAGGGGCCGACCCGGTCTGTGTCGCGCGCTGAGACGGCCCCTCCCGCCGAAGGCGGAAAAGGTAAAGGGGTCTGGGGCCTAAGGCCCCAGCGGGTCCAGGGCAGAGCCCTGGCCTTGCTTCCGTCATCCCAGGGCCGCCCGGACGGTGGCGATGATGTCGCGGGCGGTGAGGCCGGCTTCGGCGAGTTGTTTGGCGGGGGATTCGTGGTCGATGAAGATGTCGGGCAGGGTCATCGGCCGGATCTTGAGGCGCCCGTCCAGCAACCCTTTCCAGGCCAAGTGGTGCAGGACCAGGGCGGAGAAGCCGCCGGTGCTGCCTTCCTCGATCGTCACCAGCAGCTCGTGCTCGCGCGCCAGGCGTTCCAGCAGGGCGCCATCCAGCGGCTTGGCGAAGCGGGCATCGGCGACGGTGCAGGAGATGCCGTCGCCTTCCAGCGATTCGGCGGCCTTCAAGGCATCGGCCAGGCGCGTGCCGAGGGAGAGCAGGGCCACACGGGTTCCTTCGCGCAGGATGCGGCCCTGGCCCAGGGGCAGGGCGGTGCCGCGCTTGGGCACCTCCACCAGCCCGGTGGAATCGCCGCGCGGGAAGCGCACGGCGCTGGGCCGGTCGTCGATGCCGGCGAGCGTGGCCACGGCGTGGGCGAGTTCGGCCTCGTCGGAAGGCGCCATCAGCACGATCCCCGGCAGGCAGCCCAGGTAGGCGAGGTCGAAGCTGCCGGCATGGGTGGCGCCGTCGGCACCCACGAGCCCGGCGCGGTCCAGCGCCATGCGCACGGGCAGGGACTGGATGGCCACGTCGTGCACCACCTGGTCGTAGGCGCGCTGCATGAAGGTGGAATAGATCGCCACGAACGGCTTCATCCCCTCGGTGGCCATGCCGGCGGCGAAGGTCATCGCGTGCTGCTCGGCGATGCCCACGTCGAAGGTCCGGGTGGGATGCGCCTTGGCGAAGCGGTCCAGCCCGGTGCCAGAGGGCATGGCGGCGGTGACGGCGACGATGGTGGGGTCCGCATCCGCCTCGGCCACCAGCGCATCGGCGAAGATGCGGGTGTAGGTGGGCGGGCCCGGTGGCGGCTTGGCCTGCTCGCCGGTCAGCACGTTGAACTTGGAGACGGCGTGCAGCTTGTCGGCACTGGCTTCGGCGGGGGCGTAGCCACGGCCCTTGTTGGTGATGACGTGCAACAGGATCGGGCCGTGGTCTTCCGCCTCGCGCACGTTGCGCAGCACCGGCAGCAGGTGGTCCAGGTTGTGCCCGTCGATCGGGCCCACGTAGTAGAAGCCCAGCTCCTCGAACAGCGTGCCGCCGGTCAGGATGCCACGGGCGTATTCCTCGGCGCGGCGCGCGGTGCGCTCCAGCGTTTTCGGGAAGCGCCGCGCCATCTTGGCGGCCAGTTCGCGCAGGCTCAGGAAGGATTGCGAGGAAAGCAGCCGCGAGAGATAGGCGCTC
>CANHKG010000190.1 GCA_947460455.1 Rhodospirillales bacterium
ATCTCCGGCAACAGGCACAACGCACTCGTCATCACCGGCACCGGCAACGCCGCCTGAAGCTCCGCCTGATACGTCACCAGAAACCCGCAGGAGGTGGTGATCCCCGTGGCCCCCCGCGCCACCAACCGCTCCCCCGCCGCAATGAACGGCTTCACCGCCGCTGCCCGCTGAGCCGGATCGGTCAGGGAGGCAATCCCCCCCACCACCCGCACGGCGCTCGCCTGTGGCACTGTCTCAAACAGCACCGGCCCATCATGACTCGCCGGCTGCCCGATATCCCCGGGCAGCCGCACAAACCCCGTATCCAACATGATAACCCCAAGAACCGGGGTCTGGGGCCTAAGGCCCCAGCCGGGTCCCCGCGGCGCGCCTTCGCGTCGCGACCGCAGAGCCCTGGCCTTTACTTCTTAAAGGCGTCAACGACCGCCTTCCCCTCAGCCCCAGCCTTCGCCATCCAGTCCGCCGTCAGCTGCTCACCCACCTTGGCAAGATCCGCCTTAAACTGTGCGGAGGGCGGCAGCACCTTCATCCCCTTCGCCGCGAGTTCCTTCAGGTACCACTGCGTCTTTTCCTCAGCGATCCGCCAGCCGCGCACCTCCGCCTCGGCCGCCGCCTTCAGCACCGCCTCCTTCGTCGCCGCGTCCAGCCCGTTGAAGGCCGCACGGTTCACGAACACGACGTTCTTCGGCAGCCAGGCATTGGTCTCGTAGTGATGGGTCAGCGTCTCCCACACCTTGCTGTCGTAGCCCGTGGCGCCGGAGGAAATGAAGCTATCCACCACCCCCGTCGCCAGCGCCTGCGGCAGTTCCGCCGCCTGGATCGTCAGCGGCTGCGCGCCCACGATCTGCGCGATGCGCGTGGTGCCGAGGTTATACGCGCGCCACTTCAGCCCGCGCATATCGGCCACCGAGTTCAGGTCCTTCTTGGCGTAGATACCCTGCGGCGGCCACGCCACCGTGTAGAGCACCATCAGCCCCTGCGCCTCCAGCGCCTTGCTGACCGGCACCTTCGAGGCTTCCCACAGCTTCGTCGCCTCCGGGAAGGAGGTCGCCAGGAACGGCACCACGTCGATCCCGAACAGCGGGTTCTCGTTCTCGTGGATGGAGAGCAGCACCTCCCCCATCTGCGCCTGCCCCGTTGCCACCGCGCGCTTGATCTCCGGCGCCTTGAACAGGGAGGCATTGGCATGAACCGTAATGGCCAGCTTGCCCCCGGTCGCCTTCTCCACGTCGCGCGCGAATTCCACCAGGTTCTCGGTATGGAAATTGTTCGCGGCATAGGCGGCGGCGAGGTTCCAGCGCGTCTGCGCATCGGCCGCCCCACCCAGCAGGGAAGCGGCAAGGGCGGTGGCCAGGATCAGAGATCGGCGAAACATCAGGTCCTCATTTCGTTGCGGAAGAAAAAACTCAGCCGGGAAAGACCCATCGCGGCAGCACCATCACCAGCCAAGGAAACACGGTCACGATCGCCACCGTCACCACCAGCAGGAAGAAGAATGGCAGCGCCGCCAGCGCCACATAGTTCGAATCCCTGCCGGACATCGTCTGCAGCACGAACAGGTTGAACCCCACCGGCGGCGAAACCTCGGCCATCTCCACCACCAGCACCATGAAGATGCCGAACCACACCAGGTCGAACCCCGCCCGTTCCACCATCGGCAACACCACCGATGTGGTCAGCACGATCATGGAAATCCCGTCCAGCGCGGTCCCCAGCACGATGTACATCACCGTCAGCGCCGCGATCAGCGCGAACGGGCTCAGCCCCAGCCCATCCACCCAGCCTGCCAGCGCATTCGGCACCCCGGTGTAGCCCATCGATTGCTTCATGAACCCGGCGCCCGCCAGGATCAGCATGATCATGCAGGTCACCTTCACCGTGCCCATCACGCTGGCCGCAAAGCTCTTCCGGTCCAGAAACCCCTGCCACCATGCAATCGCGAAGCTTCCCACCACGCCCCACGCCGCACATTCCGTCGCCGTCGCCCACCCGAACGCCAGCGCCGCGAACACCAGCACGATCAGCAAAGAAACCGGGATCAAATTCGCCGATTCCCGCAGCTTCTCCCGCAACGACATGCTCGGCTCAGCCGGCGGCGACTGTTCCGGATGCAGCATGTGCCAGCCCGCGATATAGCCGGAATACAGCAGCATCACGATCAACCCCGGGATGAACCCGGCCAGGAACACCTGGATGATCGAGACATTCGCCGCCACCGCATACACCACCATGGTGATCGAAGGCGGAATCAAAATCCCCAGCGTCCCCGCCCCCGCGAGCGACCCCAGCGCCATCTTCTCCGAATACCCCCGCCGCACCAGTTCCGGCAGCGCAATCTTCGCCACCGTCGCCGTCGTCGCCGCCGAGGAACCTGAAACCGAGCCGAACAACCCCGAAGCCAGCACGTTCACATGCATCAGCCGCCCCGGAATCCGGTTCAGCCACGGCGCCAACCCGCGGAACATCTCCTCCGAAAGCTTCGTCCGGAACAGGATCTCCCCCATCCAGATGAACAGCGGCAGCGCCGCCAACTCCCACGAAGCCGCATTCCCCCAGATCGTGGTCGCAAGCACGGAGCCCGCCGGGATTCCCCCACCGACGAACTGCATCCCCACCCACCCCGTGGCCAGCAATGCCACGGCAATCCACACGCCCCCCAACAGCAACACCATCAGGAAGCCCAGCAGCACGAAGCTGATCGTCACCAAATCCATGAGATCAAACCGCGCTCTGAATCGCCTGCTGGATCACCTCTTCCGCCGTCTGCGGCTTCGGCTTCTCATAGCGCGGCGCCCCGCCCATCCCCACGTGCACCAGCTCATCCAGCAGCGCGACGGCCAGCAGCACCAGCCCGCCGGAATACCCCAGCTGCGGAATCCAAAGCGGCATCGCCACCACCCCCGTGGCCCGGTCGTTCAGCACCCAAGACATCCGGGTGAACTCCACCGCATGGAAAGCAAAGAACCCCACGAACCCCAGCGCCACCACCAGGCACAGGCACTCCGCCGCCCAGCGCGCCCGCCCCTCCAGCTTGTCCACAATCAGCCCCACCCGGATCATGTCGCCGGAGCGAAACGTATGCGCCAACCCCAGAAACGCGCACGCCGCCATGCTCCACGCCGCGAAATCATCCCCTGCCGGAATATCGATCCCCACCTGCCGCCCCAGCGACAAGCCCATCATCAACACCAGGATCGCCACCAGGAAACAGCCGGAGGCAATGCCACCCGCCAGGTACAGACCATCAAGCAGTTTACGCACCACGTCCGACCATTCCGCCTTGCCAGGAAAAGACAGGAACCACCTGCCCGAACCAACTCTGGCGGATAACGTACCGCCCCCGCAAGCGTCGTATCGCACCGCACAACGAACGCCCCCGGTTCCCACCCCACCCGTTTCGCGCCAAGCTGCGCCATGCCCAGCACCTACGAAACCGCCTACCTCCTCCTCTCCGGCGCCGCCACCGCCGCCCGCGCGCCCGAAATCCTCCGCGGCCTGGTCGCCCTCGGCTTCCCCCAGGTCATCTGCATCCCCGGCCCCAACACCGCCCGCGTCGTCTCCTTCAACGACCTCGCCTCCGTCCCCGGCGTCACCCTGGCGGAAGGCTATTTCGACGCGATCATCCGCCCCCGCCCCCCGCACGGCGTCGTCCTCTTCGCCCCCTGCTCCTTCAACTCCCTCAACAAGCTCGCCGCCGGCATCGCCGACACACTCCCGCTGGCCGTCGCCGCCGAAGCCATCGGCCGCCGCACCCCCGTCTACATCGCCCCCTCCCTCAACCAGCCCCTGCTGGACCACCCCGCCACCCAGGCCTCCCTCCGCACCCTCCCCACCTGGGGCGTCACCCTCATCCCCCCGCAATCCGACGATCGCGGCCCCCGCCTCGCCACCACCGAAACCCTCCTCGCCGCACTCGCCCCCCACGCCCCCGGAGCCCCCCAATGACCATCCCCCTCCCATCCGGCCTCATCTCCGCCCACACCCAGGGCCCCATCGGCTGGCTCGTCTGGGACAACCCCAGCAAGCTCAACGCCCTCTCCCCCGGCATGTCCGAAGACGCGCTCGCCGTCATCGAAGCCTACGCCGCCGACCCCGCCATCAAGGTCGTCATCATGCGCGGCAGCGGCACCCGGGCCTTCATCTCCGGCGGAGACATCAAGTCCTTCGACAAAACCCGCGCCAACGCCGAAGTCGCCCGCGCCAACCGCGCCATCCCCGCCAAGCTCCGCCAATCCATGCTGGATCTCGAAAAGCCCCTCATCGCCATGATCCACGGCTACTGCCTCGGCGGCGGCATGGGCATGGCCCTGAACGCCGACCTCCGCTTCGCCAGCACCGACGCACAGTTCTCCGTCCCCGCCGCCCTGCGCGGCGTCGCCTACGCCCCCTCCGGCCTCCAGCAACTCGTCGACCTCGTCGGCCCCTCCCGCGCCAAAGACATCATGTTCTCCGGCCGCCGCCTGGGTGCGGAGGAAGCCCTCGCGATCGGCCTCATCAACCGAATCCACGCCCCCGAGGAACTCGAAGCCGCCACGGTGGCCTACGCCGAAACCCTCGCCCGCAACGCCCCCCTCTCCATCCGCGCCAGCAAATACTTCATCGGCCAACTCTCCCTCCCCGAGGAAAAGCGCAACGAAACCCGCATCACCGCCATGATCGACGAAGCCGAGAACTCGGAAGATTTCAAGGAAGCCACCCAATCCTTCCTCGAAAAGCGCAAACCCGTCTTCAAGGGAAAGTAAGCAAGCGCGTTCTTTTTTGAAAAAAAAGAACCAAAAAACTTTCCTGACTTCCTTCTCTCCCCCCTGCGCAGCAAGGGGGGAGCCGGAGGGGGGCTCTCCTCTCCACCTCCGCCACGCCCAAGGACTCCCCCCAAATGCCCCCCACCACCCCCCAAGTAGCCCTCGTCACCGGCGGCGCCCGAGGCATCGGCGCCGCCACCTGCCGCGCCCTGGCCGCCACCGGCGCCGCCATCGCCATCAACTACACCTCCCGCCCCGACGCCGCCGAGGCGCTGGCCGCCGAACTCCGCGCCCTGGGGACCAAAGCCATCACCATCCAAGCCGACGTCGCAAACGAACAAGCCGTCCAAGCCATGGTCGCCCGAACCGAAGCCGAGCTCGGCCCCCTCACCATCCTCGTCAACAACGCCGGCATCGCCTGGGCCGCCACCATCGACACCTGGAACGCGCAGGGCTTCGCCCGCCTCCGCGCCGTGAACGTCGACGGCACCATCCACGCCATCCGCGCCGTCGTCGGCGGCATGCGAACCCGCCGCTACGGCCGCATCGTCAACGTCTCCAGCATCGCCTCCTTCGGGACCTGCGGCTTCGTCGGCAACCACTTCTACGCATCCACCAAAGCCGAGGTGAACATCCTCACCAAGCGCTTCGCCCTCGAACTCGGCGAGCACAACATCACCGTCAACGCCGTCGCCCCCGGCCTCATCCGCTCCGACATGACCCAAGGCAACAAAACCGACGCCGAATGGACCGAAATGCGCGACGGCTTCGCCCGCAACGCCATCATGGGCCGCGTCGGCGAACCCGAGGAAATCGCCCGAGCCATCGCCTTCCTCGCCGCCCCCACCGCCGGCTTCATCACCGCCCAAATCCTGGCCATCGACGGCGGCCGCAAAGACTACATCGGCCATGGCGCGTAATCGCTGCCGCTTCACACCAAAGGGGCCACTTGAAGGCCCCCGCGGCTTGGATTACCGAATTTTCTTCAATGGATGGTGGTCATATTTTGCCACTATACCCCTGCGTAACGGCAACGAGGGCATGGTGCCAGTACAGGAAACACCTCACGGGCCATCGCCACCAAGCCTGCATGATCCGATAAAGGCCTGACATGTTGCAGCCTCAACAAGTTGAAGAACTCAGAGAAGCCCTCAACAAGGGAGAGCGCCCCACAACAATAGGCGGCATAACGATATCCTCTTTCCAAATTGCTGCTCCAGAGGACATGCAGAGTGTCACACGCCTTCGGTCAAGGGGCGTATTCTACCCACCCCAGCGGATCATCGGGCAGCCCGATATCCCGGCGTGCATGAAACACGTTGTTCATACAACGATCCTTGATACGCCAACGCAGGTCATAAGTCTCGAAAACGCCATGATCGTCGGAAACAAGGGAGTCCTCACAAAAGAAGGAATGCTCTATAATTCCGCGCCGATCACCAGAAATAATTTATCGGAATCATTGAACGAAAATCGAAAAAATCATGATGGGTTCGCCATCCACGAAACAGGAAAAGAATATATTTGTTATTATGCATCTCGCGAAAATCCTAAAAATATTCATGGGCACGCGCTGTTTCTACCAAATTGGGAGCCTGCAAATTACGGATCATTTATATTTAGACAGCTTCCACAATTAATTTACTTAAATAAATTAAAATTATACTTTGATTTTTATGTAGCAGAGAGAACCACATGGTTATTGGAGGCAATCGATGCGTTAGGGCTACCAAAAAAGCCTGTCTTCAATATCAAGGAGGTCAGCGGAGACCGGTTTTCTCATATCATTTTTATTGACTATTTTGAAGCCGAGGGTTACCTGGACCAATACACGAGAAATGCCGCATTAGATATTGCCCAATCCATCAAAGCACGACCAGAAGCCTCCAGCATAATGCGACCCAATATCTACGTGTCGCGATCATTGTCAAATATCTCGCGCCCATGGTATCGGGTGCTATTGAATGAGGAAGATGTCGAATCTGCATTCTCCAATGCGGGATTCCATATCGTATATCCCGAAACATTGTCGTTCATCGACCAGATGAAACTGTACGCCGGAGCAAGAAAAATTGTAGGCTTGTCAGGCTCAGGAATGTTCAACACCATATTTTCAATTCCTGGCTCGAAAGTTGTCGATATCGAATCGTTTACCTGGAACGTAGGTCAGCATTCCAAATTCTATTCGTCATGTGGAATGAATTATGCGCTGGCCTTCGGGTCTCTCACCGACAAGATCCACAGCCCCGCCCTCAGCTCTTGGTGTCTGCGAATGGATACCGTTTCGGAAATCATTGCCTGGCTTCGAAAAGACGCACCGTAGCATCCGCCCCCTCGCGCGTTCGTCTCCGCCCTGGCCACCACCACAGTCGCCCAGCCTTGATGCGGAGACCAGCGCCACAACGACGCCCAGGCGACGCTGCTGACCCTTTCGCCGAGCGCTCCTTAACATCACCCGCCCCTCCGCCCTACCCTCCGGCGTCCCCACCCGGAACCCACCCATGCCCCCTTTCGACCCCACCCAACACCGCCTCGTCCCCCAGCAACGCTGGTTCGAGGATTTCGCCATGGGCGAACGCTTCCCCCTCCCCAGCCGCACCATGACAGAGGCGATCTTCCTCGCCTTCCAGGCCGCCTCCGGCGACAACCACCCCATCCACTACGATCGTGAATTCTGCCGCCGCCACGGCTTCCCCGATCTCCTCGCCCACGGCTACCAGGTCGCCATCCAAACCGCCGCCGGCGCCGGCCTCTTCCCCCACATGGTCGAGGAGTCCCTCAAGGCCTTCCTCGAACAATCCTCCCGCTTCCTCGCCCCCGTCTTCGCCGGAGACACGCTCTACCCCGCCCTGGAGGTGGATGAGCTCACCCCCAACCGCTCCACCGGCGTCGTCGGCCTTCGCAGCACCGTCCACAACCAGCGCGGCGAGCTCGTCCTCGATGGCCGCCATCGCTACCTCCTCCACAAACGCCCCACCGGCTGACCCCCACCAAAAAAATCACCCCGCACGGAAAAATTCCCTTGCCTCCCTATCCCCGCCGATGTTAGAACAAATCATGAACATTTATCGGGACAGCACCGCAGCGCCTGCCCGCCCCGCCAGAATGGCGGCCGGAGAATCGCGCCCGGAATCCCACGCCCTCGATGCCGTCCTGGCCGCCCTCGCCCTCCTCCTCGCCGCCCTGCTCGGCGCCACCCCCGGCACCGCCTTCGCCCGCGCCATCGCCGCCCAGGCCGTCACCCTACTCCGCGCCTGGCTCCGCCCCCGCGCCCGCGCCACCACCCCCGAACAGCACGCCCGCGCCCTGCGCCACCTACGCACCCTCCACATCGCCCATCCTCTCCGCATGCCCCAGTTCCGCCCCTCGCGCGCCGCCCGCCGCCGCGCTGCCGAATGCTGGCGCATGCTCATCACCCCCCCGCGCCGGCGCGCCACCTTCCCGCGCCCCCAGTCCGCCCGCGCCTTCCCCCACCGCGTCCTCCCGCACACCCCCCGCCTGCATCCCCCGTCCCACGCCCGCCCACCCCCGCCCAAAATCATCCCCCAACCCGCATCCCATTCGCACGCCCATTGAACGCAACGTTATAACATTCTAACATCACCCCTGGCACCCCGCCTCCGCCACCCCATTTCCCTGTGCTAAGCTGCCAAGCCTGCCGGAGGCCCCCCACTGATGCCGCCCACCCTCGCCCCCATCACCACCCCCACGGTCCGGCACCCCAACGCCGACCATAACCTCGTCGTCTTCCAACCCGTCCGCCAGCCGCCCAAGCCCGCCACCACGCGCCTGCAGGTCGTCTCGGAATACGAACCCGCCGGGGACCAGCCCACCGCCATCCGCGAACTCGTCGCCGGCCTCAACAACAACGAGCGCGACCAGGTCCTCCTCGGCGTCACCGGCTCCGGCAAAACCTTCACCATGGCCAAGGTGATCGAGTCGGTACAGAAACCCACCCTCATCCTCGCCCCCAACAAGACGCTGGCCGCCCAGCTCTACGGTGAAATGAAGGCCTTCTTCCCCAACAACGCCGTCGAATACTTCGTCAGCTACTACGACTACTACCAGCCCGAAGCCTACGTCCCCCGCACCGACACCTACATCGAAAAAGACAGCCAGATCAACGAACAGATCGACCGCATGCGCCACGCCGCCACGCAGTCGCTCCTGGAACGCAACGACGTCATCATCGTCGCCTCCGTCTCCTGCATCTACGGCATCGGCTCGGTCGAGACGTATTCAAAGATGGTGGTAAAGCTCGAACCCGGCGGCCGCATCGATCGCGACCGCCTGGCAAAAGCCCTCGTCGAACTCCAGTACCGCCGCAACGACGTCGCCTTCCAGCGCGGCACCTTCCGCCTGCGCGGCGAAGTCGTCGATATCTTCCCCGCCCACTACGAAGACCGCGCCTGGCGCGTCACCCTCTTCGGCGACGAGATCGAGGGCATCTCCGAATTCGACCCCCTCACCGGTGAAACCACCGCCAAGCTCGAAACCATCACCATCTACGCCAACAGCCACTACGTCACGCCACGGCCCACGCTCCAGCAAGCCGTGCAGGACATCAAGCAGGAGCTGAAGGACCGCCTGGATTTCTTCACCACCAACGGCCGCCTGCTGGAAGCCGAGCGCCTGCAGCAGAAAACCACCTTCGATATGGAAATGATCGAGACCACCGGCTCCTGCAAATCGATCGAGAACTATTCCCGCTACCTCTCCGGCCGCAACCCGGGCGAGCCCCCGCCCACCCTGTTCGAATACCTGCCGGAAAACGCGCTGCTCATCATCGACGAATCCCACGTCACCGTCCCCCAGATCGGCGGCATGGAACGCGGCGACTACGCCCGCAAATCCATCCTCGCCGAATTCGGCTTCCGCCTCCCCTCCTGCATCGACAACCGCCCCCTCAAATTCGCCGAATGGGAAAGCTTCCGCCCGCAAACCCTCTTCGTCTCCGCCACCCCGGGCCCCTGGGAAATGGAACGCACCGGCGGCGCCTTCGCCGAACAGGTCATCCGCCCCACCGGCCTCATCGACCCCGTCACCGAAATCCGCCCCGTCGATCGCCAGGTGGATGACCTCCTGGCCGAAGTCCGCACCGTCGCCCAAAACGGCGGCCGCACCCTGGTCACCGTCCTCACCAAGCGCATGGCCGAAGACCTCACCGAATACCTCAACGAAAACGGCGTCCGCGTCCGCTACCTGCATTCCGACGTCGACACACTCGAACGCATCGAGATCATCCGAGACCTCCGCATGGGCGTCTTCGATGTCCTCATCGGCATCAACCTGCTGCGCGAGGGACTGGACATCCCGGAATGCCAGCTCGTCGCCATCCTGGATGCCGACAAGGAAGGCTTCCTGCGCAGCCGCACCTCCCTCATCCAAACCATCGGCCGCGCCGCCCGCAACATCGACGGCCGCGTCATCCTCTACGCCGACCGCATGACCGACAGCCTGCGCTACGCCA
>CANHKG010000191.1 GCA_947460455.1 Rhodospirillales bacterium
CCGGGGCGGCCGGCGGCCAGCAGCCCGCCATCGCCCAGCACCACGCCCTGAACATCGGGCGTGTTCGGCAGCATCGTCAGCACGATGTCGCTGGCAGCGACCAAAGCGGGGATGCTCTCGGCGCGCTTGGCGCCCTTCTGGCGGAGGATCTCCATGGGAGCCTCCGCGAGGTCGAACACGGTCGTGTCGAAGCCCTTGGCGACGAGCTGGCCCGCCATGCCCCGCCCCATGTTGCCCAGGCCGATGAAGCCGATGCGTTCGCTCATATGTGCCTCTTTCCCATTCGCCGCTGTCGCGGCACGGTGCGAGTTGAACTGCCGCCGAAGGAAACCGCAATGGCCGACAACGTTCTTCTGATGTCCCTGGACGAGCTGTCTGGCCACTACCAGAAGGGCACGCTCTCCCCGGTGGAGGTGGCGCGGGCGCATCTGGCGAACCTGGCGAAGTGGGAGCCGACGCTGAACGCCTTCCAGATCGTGGATGAGGCGGGTGCGCTGGCGGCCGCGCGGGCCAGCGAGGCGCGGTGGCGCAGCGGTGCTGCGCTGGGCAAGCTGGATGGGGCGCCGGCCACGATCAAGGACAACGTGGACATGGCGGGCTTCCCCACCCGCAACGGCTCCACTACCACGCCGGAGACACCGGCGGCGGCGGACGCACCGGTGGTGGCGCGGCTGCGCGAGGCGGGCGCGGTGTTCCTGGGCAAGACCACGTCACCGGAGTTCGGCTGGAAGGGGATCACCGATTCCACCCTGCGCGGGGCGGCGACGCATACGCCGTGGAAGATCGGCCATTCCGCCGGCGGGTCCTCCGGCGGGGCGGCGGCCTCCGTGGTGGCGGGGATCGGCACCATCGCGTTCGGCAACGATGGCGGCGGGTCCATCCGTATTCCGGCGGCGTTCTCGGGCGCCTTCGGCATCAAGCCGACCTTCGGCCGGGTGCCGCATCATCCGCTGGAAAGCCCGTTCGCCACCGTGGTCGCCGGTGGCCCGATCACCCGCACGGTGCAGGATGCGGCGACCACGCTGGAGGTGATGGCGCGGCCGGATGAGCGGGATTGGTATTCGATCCCCCCCGCCCCCGCCGGGTGGCTCGCGAACCTGGCGCCGATGGCGAAGGGGGTGCGCTTTGCCTGGTCACCGAACCTGGGCGGCGTAATGGCCGATGACGAGGTGCTGGCCACGCTGGCCCCGGCCCTGGCCACGCTGCGGCGGGCGGGGGCGGCGGTGGAGAGCGTGGGCATAGTGATCGACCCGCTGAAGCCGGTGTTCGAGGATTTCTGGCTGGCCGGGTTTGCCAACCGGCTGCGGCAGATCCCCGAGGCACGATGGGACGAGACCGATCCGGGCTGGCTGGCATTGGCCAAGGCCGGTCTGGATATTCCCGTGGACAAAGTGTTGGCCGGAATGGTGGCGCGGCCGCGGCTGCACAACCGGGTGGCGGCGCTGTTCAACACCCACAACCTGTTGCTGACGCCGACCACGCCGCATGTCGCCCCGCGCGCGGACATTGCCTATCACAGCCAGGGCTATGACCGCTGGGATGACGGGGTGCCCTATACCCTGCCGTTCAACCTGACCGGGCACCCGGCCGCAACCATCCCGGTGGGGCTCTCAGCCTCCGGCCTGCCGGTAGGGTTGCAGGTGGTGGGGCCGCGCTTCGCCGAACGGGCGATCCTGGAAGCCTGCCTCGGGATCGAGGCACTGCTCGGCTTCCCGGCGAAATACGCGACCCTGGCGCCCTAGTCGCGAACGGCCGCCACGAACTCCACCTCCACCGGCGTGTTGCGCGGCAACACCGCCATGCCGATGGCGGAGCGGGCGTGGCGGCCAGCCTCGCCGAAGATCTCGCCCAGCAGCTTGCTGGCGCCGTCGATCACCTGGGCCTGGTCGGTGAAGTCCGGATGGGAGGCAACGAAGCCGACCACCTTGACCATGCGCTTCACCCGGTCGAGCGAGCCGAGCGCGGCGCGCAGGGAGGAGAGGCCGTGCAGCACGCACATGCGGGCGCAGGCCTGGCCAGTGGGGATATCAACGCCGGCGCCGAGCTTGCCGGTGGCGACCAGGGTGGTGTCGCCGGTCCAGGGCAGCTGGCCGGAGACCCAGGCCAGCCCGCCCTCCACCACCACCGGCACATAGGCATAAAGCGGCGGCTTGGCCGGCGGCAGCTCGATGCCCAATTCCTTCAGACGTGCCTCGACGCTCATGTGCCTGCCCTTTCCGTGCGGGGGCAGGGTATGGAACACCCGGCGGTGCGGCAACCGCCCGCGGGGCGCCGGCGCCCCTCGACTTTGGCGTTGGCCGGGATAGGGTAGCGCCGCAAACGCGGCTGCGACGGAACAGCCCGGCACATGATGAATATAAGGAAGCGCTCATGTCTGTCGTGACGACCGAACAGATCGGCAAGGTCTCGGTGATCCGGATCAACCGGCCCGATAAGATGAACGCCATCAGCAAGGGCGTGGCCGAGGGCATCCAGCAGGCCTTCCAGGAATTCGACGCGTCCGACCAGCGCGTGGCCGTGCTGTCCGCCGTCGGCACCAAGAGCTTCTCCTCCGGCGCGGACGTGACCGACCTGCCGGAGCTGTGGCGCTGCATTCCCACGGTTGGCTTCAAGACCAACAAGCCGATCATCGCCGCCACCTCCGGCTGGTGCGTGGGCGGTGCGATCGTGATGGCGATGATGTGCGACATGATCGTCAGCACGCAGGACACGATCTTCTACTACCCGGAGGCCAAGCTGGGCCTGACCGGCGGCATGATCTCCTCCCTGGTGACGCGCATGCCGCACAAGCTGGCGATGGAAGTGATGCTGCTGGGCACCAAGGTGGGGGCACAGCGCGCCTATGACGTGGGGTTCATCAACCGCGTCACCGAGAATGGCGGCCACGAGAAGGAGGCGATCGCCATGGCGGAGGAGCTGGTGAATTCCGCCCCGCTGGTGATCTCCACGCTGAAGCATTTCGTCAACGACATCATCATGCCGGCCGGGCCGGTGGAGCGGATGGTGGCGGTGAGCCAGCAGCTCTCGGCGGTGCGTAGCAGCAACGACCTGAAGGAGGGCGTGGCGGCCTACAAGGAAAAGCGCAAGCCGAACTTCACCGGTACCTAAGGCGCCGGCACCTGAGGCGAAGGAAACCGAGGCATGACGCACTACACGCAGGCCCATTGGGGCACCTACCGGGTGGAACATGGCAGCGACGGCACGCCCGTGCTGCGCCACTGGGAGAAGGACCCCGATCCCTGCGACATCGGCCTGCACATGCTGGCACCCGAACTCGACCGGGTGCGGGTGCGCAGGCCGTCGGTGCGTCGTTCCTGGCTGGAGCGCGGGCCTGGAAGCGCGCCGGAGTTGCGCGGGCGCGAGCCTTTCGTGGAAGTGGACTGGAACACCGCACTCGATCTCGTGGCCGGCGAACTGGCCCGGGTGAAGGCGGCGCATGGCAACGAGGCGATCTTCGGCGGCTCCTATGGCTGGGCCAGTGCCGGGCGCTTCCACCATGCCAACAGCCAGGTGCATCGCTTCCTGAACACGATCGGCGGCTATGTGCGGCACAACGACAGCTACTCGCTGGGCGCCGGGCGCGTGCTGCTGCCGCATGTGCTGATGCCGATCGACGAAAGCTGGAACCAGCTGACCAGCTGGGACGTGATGGCGGCGCACACCAAGCTGTTCGTCGCGTTCGGCGGCGTGCCGCTGAAGAACGCGCAGATCAGCCAGGGCGGCGTGGGCTTCCACCAGCATCGGCCAGGCCTGGCGGCCATGGCGAAGGCCGGCGTGCGCTTCGTCAACATCTCCCCGGTGAACGACAACCTGGAAACCGGGGGCGAGGTGGAGTGGATTCCGATCCGCCCCAACACCGATACCGCGCTGATGCTGGCGCTGGCCCATCAGTGGGTGGTCGACGGCACGGTGGACCGGGATTTCCTGGCCCGTTGCTGCTCCGGCTACGAGAGCTTCGAGCCCTACCTGATGGGTGCTGCAGATGGGCAGCCCAAGACGGCGGAATGGGCGAGCGCGATCACCGGCGTGCCGGCCGCACGCATCGTTTCGCTGGCGCGCGAGATGCACGGCACGCGCACCATGATCAACACCGCCTGGTCGCTCCAGCGCGCCTCGCACGGCGAGCAGCCGTTCTGGATGACGATCGTGCTGGGCTGCATGCTCGGCCAGGTCGGCCTTCCCGGCGGCGGCTTCGCGCTGGGCTACGGGCCCACCAACCGGATGGGCTCGCCGCAAACCCGGCTGCCCGGCCCTTCGCTGCCGCAAGGCACCAACAAGGTGCGGGCCTTCATTCCGGTGGCGCGCATTGCCGACATGCTGCTGAACCCCGGGGCCGAGTTCCGCTACAACGGCGGCGTCCATGCCTACCCGGACATCAAGCTGATCTACTGGGCCGGCGGCAACCCGTTCCACCACCACCAGGACCTGCAGCGCCTGGCGAAGGCGTGGCAGAAGCCCGAGACGATCATCGTCAACGAACCCTTCTGGACCAGCACCGCCAAGTTCGCCGACGTGGTGCTGCCGGTGACCACCACGCTGGAACGCAACGACATCGGCTTCGGCAGCCATGAAGGCGTGGTGGTGGCGATGCGCAAGGTGGTGCCGCCCGCCGGCGAGGCGCGCGACGACTACGCGATCTTCACCGGCCTTGCCGAGCGCATGGGTGTGAAGGAGGCCTTCACCGAGGGCCGCGACGAAATGCAGTGGGTGGAGAACCTCTACGAGGTGCTGCGCCGCCGTGCCGACGGCATGGGGATTGCGGTGCCGGAGTTCGCCACCTTCTGGGAGGAGGGCCTCATCAACCTGCAGGCCCACGCCAAGCCGATCGTGATGCTGGAAGCGTATCGGAATGACCCGGCGGGAAACATGCTCAACACCGAGTCCGGGAAGATCGAGATCTTCTCGGAGCGCATCGCCGGCTTCAACCTGCCGGATTGCCCGGGCCACCCCACCTGGTTCGAGCCGCTGGAATGGCTGGGCGCCGCGGAGGCGCAGGAATGGCCGTTGCACATGCTGTCCGACCAGCCGGCGCGCAAGCTGCACAGCCAGCTGGATGCAAGCCCGCACAGCGCCGCCGGAAAGGTGGCGGGGCGCGAGCCGATCTACCTCAACCCGCAGGATGCCGCCGCGCGCGGCATCGCCGATGGCGACGTGGTGGAGGTGTTCAACGCCCGCGGCCGCAGCCTCGCCGGTGCGGTGGTGACCGCGGACATCATGGCGGGGGTGGTGCGGCTGGCCACGGGTGCCTGGTACGACCACGACTGGCAGACGGGGATCGAGAAGCACGGCAACCCGAATGCGCTGACGCGCGACATCGGTGCGTCCGGCCTGTCGCAGGGCTGCACGGCGCAATCCTGCCTGGTGGAAGTCCGCAAGGCCGATGGCCCGCTGCCGCCGGTGACAGCCCATGCGCTGCCGGAGTTCTCCGCAATGCGCTAGCTTCGCGCCACAGGAAGCACGAAACGGCAAGGCACGACCATGACACCGCAGGTCGAGAGCGTGGGGCTGGGCATCTCCGAAGCCGGCCTGCACGTGATGCTCGATACCATCCCGGCACGCCTTGCCCTCGTCGATCGGCAGGGGCGGCACTGCTATGTCAACGCCGCCTACTGCGACTATCTGCGCATGCCGGCCTCCGCCCTGCTCGGCAGGACGATCCGCGAGATCATCGGCGAGGAAATCTATGCCGGCATGCGGCCAGACCCGATCCACAGGCAGCTGTTCGAGCGGTGCCTGGCGGGCGAGACCACGATGTGGGAGGGCTGGCTGGGGTATCTCGAAGGGGAGCGATACGTCCATCGTACCTACTACCCCTACCGCGATGCCACCGGCGAAGTTGTTGGCGTGGTGGGCTACAGCCGCGACCTGACCGAGCTGAAGTCGAGCGAAGCCCAGTATGCGGCGATCACGGCCGCGGCGCTGGATTGCATCATTGTCTTCGACGAGACGGGACAGGTGGTGGAGTTCAACCCGACGGCGGAGCACAGCCTGGGCCTGTCCCGGGCCGCCGCGATCGGGCGCCCCGTGGGCAGCTTCGTCGATCTGGCAGCGCTGCGATCCTTGCCACAGGCTCCGTGCTCTGCCCCGCATGCGACGCCCGACTGGGTGGGGCGGCGCATTGAGACCGATGCGCTCCATGCCGATGGCAGCCGTTTTCCCGCCGAGCTGGCGGTGGGCGAGGTGCATTTGCCGTCGCGGCGCCTGTTCACCGCCTATCTGCGCGACCTCACCTCCGTGCGCCAGGCCGAGGCAGAGATCCAGCGCCAGCGGGAAGCGCTGCATGAGAACGAGAAGATGGCTGCCTTCGGGTCGCTGCTGGCCGGCGTGGCGCATGAGCTGAACAACCCGCTCTCCATCGTGATGGGCAACGCCATGATGCTGGGCGAGGAGGTGAAGGAACTCGCCCCAGCCCTGATCCCGCGCACGGACCGCATCCAGGCCGCGGCGGAGCGCTGCGGGCGCATCGTGCGCAGCTTCCTGGCCCTGGCGCGCCAGAACCGCAGCCAGGTGAAGCCGATGGCGATCGGCACCGCGGTGCAGACGGCGCTCGAATTGCTCGCCTACAGCCTGCGCGGCAGTGGGGTGGAGGTGGAACGCGACCTGCCAGATGACCTGCCGATGGTTCCCTGCGACCATGACCAGTTCAACCAGGTGCTGTCGAACCTGCTGGTGAATGCCCGCCAGGTGCTGGAGGCCCAGCCCCAGCCGCGCCGGATCCGTATTTCCGCGGTAGTGGAGGCGGCCCATGTCCAGCTCGCCGTCTCCGATAATGGGCCCGGTGTGCCGGAGGCACTGCGCGAGCAGATCTTCGATCCGTTCTTCACCACGAAGCCGGCGGGGATCGGCATGGGGATCGGGCTGGCGGTCTCGCGCAGCATCGTGGAGGTGCATGGCGGCACGCTGACGCTGGAAGGGGCGGAAGGAGGTGGGGCGCGCTTCATCATCCGCTTGCCACGGCGTGATCCCGGCGAGGCCACGGTGGAAGAGGTCGCGGCGGTGGCGGTGGGCGGTCAGCGCCAGCCGGCCCTGGTGCTGGACGACGAAGCAGAGATCGCGGTTTTGCTGGCCGACATGCTGGCGCGCGAAGGCTATGATTGCGATGTGGTGGACAGTGGCGAGGCTGCGTTGCGGCTTCTCACCGGTCGTGACTATGCCTTGATCCTGTGCGACCTGCGCATGCCGGGGATCGATGGCCCGGCGGTGTTCGAATGGATATCGCAGCATCGCCCGCATCTCTGCCAGTGCGTGGGCTTCGTGACCGGCGATACGCTGGGTTCCGCCGCCGAAGCGTTCCTGGCACGGGCAGCGCGCCCGGTGCTGGAGAAGCCGTTCATGCCCTCTTCCGTGCGCCAGTTGCTGGCGGAGATCCGCGCCGCCTTGCCACGCTAATCTTGCCGGAGTGGAAACGAATATCCGGCTTGCGCCCTATGCAAGGCTGGTGTCTCATTCCAGTCACAAGATCGAACGGTCCTACGCAGGAGACCCGACCATGTTCAAGCTCACTCGCCGTCAGGCGCTTGCGGCCTTTTCCGCCATGGCGCCTGTTGCCGCCTGGAGCCCCAAGGTGGAAGCCGCGACGCCGCGCGACGCGCTGGTGATTGCCAAGGCGATCGACGACATCATCACGCTCGACCCCGGCGAGTGCTACGAGCTGACCGGGATCGAGATCTGCACCAATCTCTATGACCGCATCCTGCGCTACGAGGCCGATGACCTCTCCAAGATGGTGGGCGGCGTCGCGGAATCCTGGGAGGTGGGCGCCGACGGCAAGACCTACACGTTCAAGATCCGGCCGGGCCAGAAGTTCATGTCCGGCAATGCGGTGACGGCCGAGGATTGCGCCTGGTCGCTCCAGCGCGTTGTGATCATGAACAAGACCTCCGGGTTCCTGCTGACGCAGTTCGGCTGGAACAAGGACAATGTGAAGGAGCTCGTGAAGGCCACGAGCCCGGATACGCTGGTGATCAACGTGCCGGCCGCCTTTGCACCGACCCTCGTGCTGAACATGATGACCTCCATCGTCGCTTCGGTGGTGGACATGAAGACCGCGCTGGCCAACGAGAAGGACGGCGACCTGGCCAACGCGTGGCTCAAGACCAACTCCGCCTCCTCCGGCGCCTACAAGCTGGTGGCCTGGCGCCCGAACGAGGGCGTTACGCTTGAGGCAAACCCCGCGTTCCGCCTGGGTGCCCCCAAGCTGCGCCGCGTGATCATGCGCCACGTGCCGGAGCCGGGCTCCCAGCGCCTGCAGCTGGAGCGCGGCGACATCGACGTGGCGCGCGGCCTGACGCCGGACCAGCTGACGCCGCTGGCCGCCAACAAGGACATCCGGGTTGAAAGCTTCCCGGGCGCCAACAACTTCTACGCCATCATGAACCTGAAGCACGGGCCGTTCGCCGATGTGCGGGTGCGCCGTGCGGTGAAGATGCTGGTTGACTACCAGGCGATGGCCAGCACCTTCCTCAAGGATCGCTTCTTCGTCCACCAGACCTTCCTGCCGATCGGCTATTTCGGCGCGACCCCCTACAACCCGTTCAAGCTCGATGTGGAGGGGGCCAAGAAGCTGTTGGCCGAGGCTGGCTATCCCAACGGGTTCGAAGTGCGGCTTTCGGCCAACACCAACAACCCGTTCCCGCAGATCGCCCAGGCGATGCAGCAAACCATGGCGCTGGGCGGCATCAAGGTGACGATCGCCTCGGGCGACGCGCGCCAGGTGATCGGCGAGATCCGCGGGCGGACCTTCCAGATGGCCGTGATCTCCTGGGCGCCGGACTATTTCGACCCGCACACCAATGCCGACTTCTTCGTGCAGGGCGAGGACATGAGCGATCCGCCGAAGGCGCGCACCGGCCCCTGGCGCGCCAGCTGGCTGATCCCCGAGCTGACGGCCGAGATGCGCAAGGCTGCGCAGGAGCTGGACGGCAAGAAGCGCGAGCAGATGTACATCGAGCTGCAGAAGAAGGTCACTGACGAAGGGCCGTACGTTTGGATGTTCCAGAACAACTGGGTCATCGCGATGCGTTCGAACCTGCAGGGCTATCCCAAGGGGTTGTTCGAGGACCAGTTCTTCTATCGGACGATCTCCAAGACCTGAGCAAACCAGCACGTGTCCGCCGCCACTTCCGGGGCAGGGCACACGGTCGGCGGCGTGGCGCGGCGGATTGTCGCGCCGCTTCGTCGTCTGGGTGCGTTGCTGTTCTCCGTTGCGCTCACCTTCCTGGGCCTGACCGGCGTGACCTTCGCGATCGGCCGGTTCATGCCGATCGACCCGGTGATCGCCATCGTCGGGGACAAGGCGAGCCAGGAGACCTACGACCGGGTCTATCGGGAGCTGGGGCTCGATCAGCCAGTGCTGGTGCAGTACGGCACGTATCTCGGCAAGATCGCGCGTGGTGACTTCGGCAACTCGGTGATGACGGCGCGGCCGGTGCTGGAAGACCTCGTGCGCGTTTTCCCGGCGACGATCGAACTGGCGTTCCTGGCGCTGATCATTGGGGTGGTGCTCGGGATTCCCTTCGGGGTTATTGCCGCGACCAATCGTGGCCGCTGGCCGGACCAGATCGTGCGCTTCATGTCATTGGTCGGCTATTCCATGCCGGTGTTCTGGCTTGGGCTGGTGGGCCTGTTGCTGTTCTACGCCAAGCTTGGCTGGGTGGAGGGCCCGGGCCGGCTGGACGTGGCGTTTGACGACATCGTGGCGCCGTTCACCGGAATGCTGACCATCGACGCGTTGCTGGCTGGCGAGCATGATGTCTTTGTCAATGCCCTTGGCCACCTCGTGCTGCCCGCATCGATCCTGGGTTTCCTGTCCCTGGCCTATATCGCGCGAATGACGCGCAGCTTCATGCTGGCGCAGTTGGAGCAGGAATACATCCTGGCCGCCCTTGCCAAGGGGCTTTCTCCGTGGCGGATCATATGGGTTCATGCCCTGGGCAATGTCTGGGTGCAGTTGGTCACGGTGATCGCACTTACCTTCGGCAGCCTGCTGGAAGGCGCGGTGCTGACCGAGACCGTGTTCGCGTGGCCGGGGCTGGGCCTTTACATGAAGAACTCCCTGTTCGCGGCCGATCTCAACGCCGTGCTGGGCGGAACGCTGCTGATTGGTGCGATCTATATCTTGCTGAACATGCTGTCCGACCTCGTC
>CANHKG010000192.1 GCA_947460455.1 Rhodospirillales bacterium
CATGACGAGTACATCACCAACCTCGCCAACGCCCAGTCGCGCCGCCGCATCATCGACAATGCGCGCTTCTGCAGCGATGGCCAGAAGCTCTATGCCGATGTCGCCGCCATGAAGACCCCGGCCGAGGTGGCCTCCCTGGCTTCCAGCCGCACCATCTCCCAGCCCTACAACGTGAAGGAATGCCCGGAGGCTCCGGCGCCGGCGCCCCGCCAGTCTCGCCCGGCCCAGCCGCCCGCCCGCCGCTGATACAACCGGATCCGGCTTCACGGAAACGCCAGGGAGGGTGACCTCCCTGGCGTTTTGCGTTGTCGGCCTGCGCGGGCCCACGGCAACGGCATGGGGCCGCGGGCAACAAAAAACCGGCCCCTTTCGGGGCCGGCTTCCTGGTCGCCAGTTGCCTGGAAAGTGTCGGTCTGCGGATTAGCGCAGAACGATTTCCACGCGGCGGTTCTGCGGCTCGCGGGTGTTCGGGCCGGTGGCCACCAGCGGGCGGGTGTCGCCGTAGGCGTTGATGTCGATCGCGTTGCGCGCCACACCGAGGCGGACGAGCTCGGCCGCGACGTTCTGCGCACGGCGCATCGACAGGCCCTGGTTGTACTGGGCGGTGCCGGTGCGGTCGGCGTGGCCGCCGACTTCGATGCGGGTGGTCGCCACGCGGGTGGAAGCCTGGGCGGCGTCGGCGATGATCTGGCGAGCGCGCGGGGTCAGGTCAGCCTTGTCCCAGTCGAAGAACACCAGGTAGGTGCGGGCCGGCGCCGGGGCCGGAACCACGGCCGGGGCCGCCACGGGGACCGGGGCCGCGCCGAAGGCGTAGCGCAGGCCGAGCATGCCGGAGATGTTCATCTGCGGATCGGTGCGCAGGCCGCCGTTGTAGCGGACGTCCTCAACCGTGCTCAGCACGCGGGCTTCGGCGGTCACGGCCAGGCCGGGAACGTCGGCGATCGGGAAGGCCGCGCCCAGGATGCCCTGCGCCGCGATGGCGCCGCGCATGGAGGCATTGGTGCCGCCCGCACGCATCTCGCCCCACTGGTAGCCGGCGCCCACGCCCACATACGGGGTCATGAAGCCGAGCCCGGCGTCGAAGTCATACAGAACGTTGACCATCGGGCCGTAGGAGTGGTTCTGGCCCTTGCCAGCGCCGATCTTCGCCGGCTGGTAGCGATAGTTGCCTTCCAGCTCAATGCGCAGGCCGTTGCCGAAGGCATAGCCGATGCTGCCGAGGCCGGCGACGCCAACGCCATCGGACTTCAGCTTGCCACCACGAACATTGGTGGAGGTCTCGGTCAGCCAGTTCACGCCGGCGCCAGCGCCGACATAAACACCATTCAGCGCCTGGGCCTGCACCGCAGACGGGGCGATGGCGAGGGGGGCGGCCAGGACCGCCGCGGCGATCAGCGCATTGCGCAAGTTCATCTGTCTTCTCCTATATTGTACCGGAGACGCAGCGCGGCCCGGCCAAGCGGCATATCGACTCGAGGGCGCTACCACTCGAATCCCGAAACCGTATTTAGCGTCGGTGACGAAGGTGAACCAGCCTGGAACGGCTCACCAACGTGTTACGTCTCGCTTCCGGCCCTCACTGTGGCAAGAATGTCACAAGATGTGGCGCGCCAGAAACGTGCCGGCAGCGAGCGCAGGAGGGTGGCGGAGGAGAGCGGGAGTCGAACCCACCCGGGACTGCGTGGCGGCCCCAACCGGCTTTGAAGGCCGGCCGACCCACCGGGGCCGATTCTCCTCCACGTACGAGCATACCCGAAATCCCCACGCCACAAAGTGCCACCGCGTGCCGTCCGTGCTAGCCTGGGGCATGACCGTTGCCATCCCCACCCTGCTGACGCCCCGCCTCACCCTGCGTGCCCTGCGCGCCGAGGATCTCGACGCCTTCGCGGCCATGCACGCCAACCCCGACGTGATGAAAACGCTGGGCACCGGCGTGACCCGCACGCGGGCGGAAACCTGGGACATCATGGCCCGCATGCTCGGCCAGTGGGCGCTGCGCGGCTACGGCATGTTCGCGGTGGTGGAGAACAGCTCCGGCCGCTTCATCGGCCGCGCCGGCATCCTGCACCCCTACGAATGGGAGGGACCGGAACTGGCCTATGGGCTGGACCAGCCCTACTGGGGCCGCGGCTATGCCACCGAGGCCGCCAACATCCTGCATCGCTGGGCCTTCATCCAGCTGCAGATGCCCACGCTGGTCAGCTACGTGCTGCCCGGCAACCAGGCCTCGCGCAACGTGCTGGAGAAGCTCGGCGCCTCCTGCCAGGGCATGACCAGGTTGTTCGGCACCGTGGATGCGGAACTCTGGCAGCACACCACGCCGGGCTAGACGATCTTCCCTTCGAACGGCGGCAGCAGGTCCGGGCTCTCGAACTCCAGCACCCACAGATCAGGGTCGAAGCGCGTCTGCCGCTCCACATAGGCATCGGCCGCCGCCTGGTCCACGGGATCGGGCCCGGTGGCGCGCATCCAGGCCGCCTCGCCGTCCGCGGTGCGCATCTGGCTCAGCACCGCCATGCCCTTCTTGCCGTGCAGCACCACCAGGATGCCGCCGGAATCCGGATCGCCCTTGCGCAGCACCGCGCCGTAGCGCCCGGCGCCGTTGCCCATGCGCAGCGCCATCGACACCCAGATGCCGGCCTTGACCCGGGGTTCAGGCACGGGCCGTCGCTCCGCCATCGATCGGGATCGCCTGGCCGGTGATGCTGCCGGCCCCCGCGCGCGCCAGGAATGCCACCATGTCTGCCACCTCCCACGGCGAGGCGATGCGCCCCACCGGTACGCCGGCCGCCGCTTCTTCCGCCGTGATGCCGATCTCGCCGAAACGCTGCGTGGCCATCTCGGTATCCACCCAGCCCGGGCAGATCGCGTTTACCGTGATCCCGCGCGGTGCCGCCTGCATCGCCATGGCGCGCGTCAGGCCGATCAGCCCGTGCTTGGCCGCCACATAGGCCGGCTGGTCCGGCACGCCGCGCAGCCCCAGCACGGAGGAGATGTTGACGATCCGGCCGGTCCGGTCCGGCAGGCGCGTGAGTGCCGCGCGGCTGCAATACCAGGCGCCGGTCAGGTTGGCGGCCAGGATGGCGTGCCACAGCGCATCGTCTGCGTCATTGTCTTGCGCGCCCGCCAGCCCGGCGTTGTTCACCAGCAGGTCCAGCTTCGGCAGCCCGGCGAAGAACGCATCCACCGCTGCCCGGTCCGTCACGTCCAGCTGGGCGTAGGTCACGCCCCAGGGCAGCTCCGCCGCCGCCGAGCGCGCGGCCGCGATCACCCCGAACCCGTCGGATACCAGCCGGCGCGCGATCGCCAGCCCGATGCCGCGCGTGCCGCCGGTCACCACGGCCCATCGTGTCGTCGGCCCGTTCATGCTGCGGTTGTCCCGCCATCCACCGGGAACACCACGCCGGTCACGAAGCTCGCCGCGTCCGACGCCAGGAAGGCGATGGCCGCCGCGATCTCGCTGGGTGCGGCAAAGCGCCGCATCGGCACCGCCTGGGTGTAGGTGCTGGCGGAATCGCTCGGGAAGCGGTCTGGATACTTTGCCGCAAGCTGGCCGATCACCTGGTTCAGCATCACCGTATCCGTGCTGCCCGGCGCAATCGCGTTCACCCGCACGCCATGCGGCGCCCAATCGAGTGCTGCGGAACGCGACAGCTGCGCGATCGCCGCCTTGCTGGCGCCATAGGCCGCCGAGAGCGGCTTGCCGATCAGCGCCTGGTCGGAGGCGACGTTGATGATCGAACCGCGCCCCCTGGCGATCATGCCCGGCAGCACCGCGCGCATCAGGGCGTAGGGGGCGAGGAAGTTCACCGCGAACACGCGCTGCACCTCGTCCAGATCCGTTTCCAGCACGCTGCCCAGTACGGTGATCCCGGCGCAGTTCACCAGGATGTCCACCGGCCCGCCCGCGTCGATCAGGGCGGCCGCCCGTGCCTCCACGCTGGCGGCATCGGCCAGGTTGAACTCCGGCAGGTCCAGCCCGATCACCTCCGCCCCGTCGGCCGCGAACAGTGCCGCCACCGCGCCACCGATGCCGCCGCGATGGCCGGTCACGATCGCCCGGCGCCCGGCCAGGCCGAAGGAGATGGGGGCGGAGGGCCCGGAGGCTGGGTGCGGCGTGTCTGTGCTCATGCCCCCACAGTTGCGGCCGGCCTCGGGAAAGGCAAGGCCGGTTGCATCCGTCACATCGCGACCGGCCGCAGCCGGCCCGAGAGCAGGGCAGGGGGCGCCAGGGGCGGCACCGCCTGCTCCCAATACAGCCCCGGCACCGCGGCTTCGATCTCCACCCGCAGCGCGCCGTTCAGCAGGATCCGCCCGGCCCCGTCGGTCCAGCGATGCCCGTCCTCCGCCGGGTGCCAGCCCTCGCCCAGCGCGGAGAGGTCCACCGCCTGCCCATCCAGTACCAGCCGCGTCACGCCCACGCCCAGCGGCCGGTGGTCGTCGCTGCCCGCGATCACGTGCGCCGGCACGAAGATGCGTGAATGCAGCAGCCCGGTCTGTGCGCCCGGCGGCAGCAGGAACACCGCCGGCCCCTCGCCGGGAAGCTGCGGGACCACGCGCCCATCCACCTCCAGCGTCAGGCATGGGTTGTTCACCAGCCGGTGCCCCAGCGCGATGGCGCGGATCGCCAGCCGGTGCCGCACCGCACTCAGCACGGCCCCCTCGGTCACCAGCGGCGCGATGCCGGCGCGCTTCCAGATGTCGTGCGCGAAATCGGGATGCAGCTGCATCTCGCCACCGCCATTGGCGAAGGCGCGGCGGTTGCCCGTGTCCAGGTAGCTCTCCGCCGGCAGGCCCTCGGCCAGCAGCACGGTATGGGTCGCCTCGCCCAGGCTGGTCTCCACCTCCACGTGGAAATAGGTCACCTCGTCCGCCTCCTCCTGCAGGATCGTGGCGCCGTTCAGCAGGTAGCGCACGGGGATCAGCCCGCCATCCAGCAGAAGCGCGTGGTCGGGCGAAAGCCACAGGTCGCGGAGCGGTGCACCGGGGCGGAAGGCGTTGGCTTCGATACGCACCGGCAGCACATCGCGCGGGCGCGGATGGCGCCGGCACTCCAGCGTGCGGTGGCCGATCCAGCGCACCTTCAGCGTGGCGCCGAAGGCCGACAGTACCTCGTCGCCGGGGTCCAGATCCTCCACTGCCACCGGCCCATCCGGCGTGGCCAGGCGCGTGCCGGCGCGGAAGCAGGCATTCTCGATCGGCGAGGACAGGTCCAGCGCCGGGCCCGCGCCGGTATTGAAGCTGTTGCTGCCCACGGTGGCGCTGCCCAGCGCCACCTGGCCGGCGGTGATGTTCCAGAAGACATTGCCGCTGATCGTGGCCGGGGCGTTGGCGCCGCCCACGGAGCTGTCGTTGCGCAGCAGCGTCGGCGGCCCGCCGGTGGCGTTGTTGATGAACACGTTCCCGCTCATCGACAGGCTGGTGTTGGCGTAGGAGGGAAACAGCTCGCCGCCCAGATGCACGAAGGTGCGGTTCTGCGCCTGCGCGCCCTTCTCGATCACGTTGCCGGAGATGATGGCCGCCCCGCCATTCGGCAGGTCCACGGCGTAGTTGCCGATCGTGTTCGGCCCGTCCTGGATGCGGTTGTTGGTGACGATCGTCTCGCGCGCCCGGCTCTTGATCTCATGGCCGCCGACGGGATCGTGGAAATAGCTGTTGGTGATCGAAAGCTGCGCGATGTCGTTCACGTAGATGTTGTGCGTGTAGCCGTCGCCGGCGCCGTTGTTGTTGAACTCGCTGGAGTCGATCGAGATCGTCCCGCCGCTGGCGGACGCCGCCAGGATGCCGTTCTGGTTGTGGTGGAACCAGGAGCTGGTGATGACCAGCGCCCCGCCCTCGTAGCGGATGCCGGCCCCGTTGCCGTCTGGCACGGTGGTGCCGGTGAACTCGAGGTGGTCGAGCGTCACGTTGGCGTTGATGGTCAGGATCGCCTTGCCGTTGGGCGGCTGCGCCACCGCCTGCAGCTTCGCCAGCCCGCCCACGCCCTGGATCGTCAGGTCGTGCCCGATGGTGGCGAAGTCGTTGGTGTAGGTGCCGGCATCGATCAGGATCGTATCCCCGCCCGATGAGGCCCCGATGGCCGCGGCGAGGGTGGAAAAGGTCTTGCCGGCGCCAACCGTCAGCGTGGCCATCGCGGGGCTCCTCCAGCTTGCGGCCACCCGCGGCAAAAGGCAGTGGGCTGGCGGCATGTAATCCGTAAGTGAGTCGTAAGAATTATTTGATGGAAACAAAAATCCATCGCAGTGTGTGGCGCCGTTTATGACGAGCAGTTGAAGTGATGTCATCCGATAAATCACGTGAAAGGTGCCATCAACCCGAACATTCCTGCTGGTGTGGCCAATGCTCAAGCACGTTTGTATGAATCAGCTTGGCATTGTTGAGAGAAGTGCAGATGTTCCAGGAATTGACGCATCTCGCCTGTGCCATTTTCGGCACCCCCGCCCGCCGCTGCCGCCACGCCCAACGGGGCCGCCCCTCGACAAGCCCCGCCGCATGCCAACATTCTGGCCGAGCCAACAGCGACCGACCGGGGGACAAGGCGATGCGGCTGATCATCTTCGCGCTGGGAGTGCTGCTGGCCCTTGTCGCGCCCGGGCCGGCCCGCGCCCAGGCGCCGGAACGCATCACCTTCGGGCTCGACTGGGTCGCCCAGGCCGAATACGGCGGCTACTACCAGGCCGTCGCCACCGGGCTCTACGCCCGGCGTGGCCTGCAGGTCACGATCCGCCAGGGCGGGCCGCAGGTGAACCACATGCAGCTGATGATCGCCGGGCAGATCGATTTCAACCTCGCCGGCGGCCGCGCCATCGAATTCGCCGCCGAGGGCCTGCCCTACCTCGCCGTGGCCGCGATGTTCCAGAAGGAACCCGCGGTGCTGATCGCCCACCCCAACATGGGCAATGACAGCTTCGAGGCGCTGGTGGGCAAGCCCATCGCCATCGGTGCCGATACCCGCGCCGGCTGGTGGCGCTTCCTCGCCGCCCGCTTCGGCTACACGGAAAACCAGATCCGGCCCTACACCTTCAACATGGCGCCCTTCATCATCAACCGGAACCTGGTCCAGCAGGGCTACGTCTCCTCGGAGCCGTACCTGATCCAGAAGGAATCCGGCATCGTGCCGCGCGTGCTGATGATCTCGGATGCCGGCTATCTCGGCTACGCCAACATCCTCACCACCTCCCGCCGCCTGGTGGACCAGAAGCCGGATGTGGTGCAGCGCTTCATCGATGCCTCGATCGAGGGCTGGTACTCCTATCTGTATGGGGACCCCACCCCGGCCTTCCGCCTGATCCGGGAGGCCAACCCCGAGATGACCCAGGACCTCATCGACTACGGCTACAAGGTGATGAAGGAGCGCGGCATCGTCGATTCCGGCGACGCCCTCACGCTCGGCATCGGCGCCATGACCGACGCGCGCTGGAAGGCGTTCTACGAATCCCAGGTCGCCATCGGCATCCACAAGCCCGGCATCGACATCTCCAAGGCCTACACCACGCAGTTCGTGAACAAGCGCGTGGGGATCGAGCTGAAGAAGTGAGCGAAGCCGCCCCCTGGAAGGGCCTCGACACCACCCGCCCGCCGCATTTTATCGGCTACGACCAGGCCGAGCGCATGGTCGCCGCCCTGATGGACCGCGCCGCCGCCTGGAACCCCGATGCCGTGGTGGCCATCGTCCGCGGCGGCCTCGTGCCTGCCACCATGGCGGCCGCCATGCTCGCTTTGCCGCTCGCCATGGCGGGGTGGGACCGCACATCCGGCCGCGTCACCTGGCTCGGCGAACGCCCGCGCGGCCGCCTGCTGGTGGTGGATGATTGCTGCGCCACCGGGGCCACCATGCGCGCCGTGCTGGCCGATTGCGCAGCCGCCGGCAGCGAAACCCTCTCGCTGACAATCGTCCACGACCCCGAGACCACCGGCTACGTGCCCGATCTCTCCCACCCCATGACCGAGTATTTCCGCCTGCCCTGGGAACGCGGCGAGGCCACGCCCGCCGCCCGCGCCCGCCGCACCGGGGGCGAACCCGCCGACCGCGCCTTCGAAGCCCCCTTCATCGGCCTCGACCTCGACGGCATCTTCCTGCCCGACATCACCCGCGACGACTACGCCGCCGACCTCGAATCCGCCCTGGCCCGCCGCGCCGAACTCAGCCCCTTTGCCAGCCTGCCGCATTTCTCGCCGGACCGCGCCGTGGTCATCACCGGCCGGCCGGACATTGACGAGGCCCCCACCCGCGCCTGGCTCGCCCGCCACGGCCATGGCGGCCTGCCGCTCCAGATGCGCCCCGCCGGCACCTCCACCGACCTCGACAGCGTCGCGCGCTACAAGGCGGAAGCCGCCACGCGCTGGGGCTGCACCCATTTCGTGGAAAGCGAGCCGGAACAGGCCATCCGCATCGCCGCCCACGCCCCACACCTCGTCGTCAGCTGGTGGTCCGCCGAGGAAGCCCGCCACTGGGTCGTTGGCGCCGCCGCGCAACGATGACGCTCCTCTCCATCGAGTCCGTCGCCCGCCGTTTCCCCAACGGCACCGAGGCGCTGCGCGACGCCACCCTGTCCATCGCCTCGGGCGATTTCGTCGCCCTGCTCGGCCCCTCCGGCTGCGGCAAATCCACCCTGCTGCGCCTGATCGCTGGCCTCGATGCCCCCGATGCCGGCGCCCTCCACTGGCAGGGCGGCCCGCCGGGCCCCGGCGAGATCGGTGTCGTCTTCCAGGATGCCACCCTGCTGCCCTGGGCCACCGCCGAGGAGAACGTCTGGCTCCCCCTGCGCCTGCGCGGCATCCCGCGCGCCGAAGCCCAGCCGGCGATCCACGCCGCCCTCGCCCGCGTCGGCCTCCAGGGCTTCGAGGGCGCCCGCCCGCGCGAGCTTTCCGGCGGTATGCGCATGCGCGTCTCCCTCGCCCGCGCCCTGGTCGGCCGCCCCCGCGTGCTGCTGATGGACGAACCCTTCGCCGCGCTGGATGAATTCACCCGCCACACCCTGCAGGACGACCTGCTCGCACTATGGCGCGACACCGGCAGCACCATCGTCTTCGTCACCCACTCCATCTACGAAGCCGCCTTCCTCGCCCGCCGCGTCGTGGTGATGACGCCCCGCCCCGGCCGCATCGCCACCGAGATCACCTCCCCCCTCGCCCCCGTGCCGGAAACCCGCTTCACCCCGGGCTACGGCACCCTGGTCGCCGAGATCACCGCCGTGCTGCGCCAATCGATGGCCACCGCATGAGCTGGCCCCCCACCATCGCCGGCCTGCTCGCCCTTGCCCTCTGGCAGGGCGCCGTCTGGGCCACCGGCGTGCCGGCCTACCTGGTGCCCGGCCCCATCGCCATCGTGCAGGCCTTCCTCGCCGTCCCCGGCTTCCTGCTGCTCTCGCTGGCCTCCACCCTGGTGGTGACCTTCACCGCGCTCGCCGTCTCCACCGTCCTCGGCGTGTCGCTCGCCATCGCCATCACCGCCAGCCGCTGGGCCCGCGCCGCCATCGAGCCCTGGGCCGTGGCGCTGCAGGTCACCCCCATCGTCGCCATCGCGCCCCTGATCATCGCCTGGGTTGGCGAGCCCTTCGCCGCCCTGGTCGCCTGCGCCACCATCGTCGCCTTCTTCCCGATCTTCAGCAGCACCGCCATCGGCCTCGCCTCCCCGCCGCCCGAACTGCTGGACCTGTTCCGCCTCAACGGCGCCAGTCGCTGGGCCACGCTGCGCCTGCTGCGCCTGCCGGCCGCCTTGCCATACTTCCTCGCCGGGCTGCGCATCTCCGGCGGCCTCGCCCTGGTGGGCGCCGTGGTGGCGGAATTCGTTGCCGGCGCCGGCGGTTTCGCCTCGGGCCTGGCCTACCGCATCCTCGAATCCGGCTACCGCCTGCAGATCCCGCGCATGTTCGCCGCCCTGGTGTTGCTCTCGCTCGCCGGCATCGCCATCAACACCGCCCTCTCCACCCTCGGCCGCCTCCTGCTGCGCCACCGCGGCGAGACTTGAACCCGCGCCGCCACGCTGCCAAAACCGCGCCAGCCAACGAGGACCGCATGACCAAAGACATGACCGAAGGCCAGCGCGCCTACGAGGCCAAGCGCGCCGCCAAGGCCGGCATGAGCCTGGATAA
>CANHKG010000193.1 GCA_947460455.1 Rhodospirillales bacterium
CCGAACTCCTCCAGCAGGCCCTGGCTGATCTTGTAGGCGCCCTGGTATTGCGCCACCTCCTCGCCCATCAGGAACACGCCGTCATCGGCGCGCATCTCCACGGCCATGGCGTCGCGCAGCGCTTCGCGCACGGTGAGGGCGGCGGTGGGACCCCAATCCTTCTCTTCCGGCAGCGGGGCGGACAGGGCCGGTGCCTGGGCGTGCGCCTGGGCGGGTGCCGCAGCGATGGCAACCGGCGCAGCCGCAGCCGGGGTGGGGGCCGCAGCCCCTGCCCCACCATTCAGCTCGGCGATCGGGGTGTTCACGGCCACGCCCTCGGCGCCTTCCGGCACCAGGATGGCGGTGAGCGTGCCTTCGTCCACCGCCTCCACTTCCATCGTCGCCTTGTCGGTTTCGATCTCGGCCAGCACGTCGCCCGCCTTGATGGTGTCGCCAACGGCCTTGAGCCACTTGGCGAGCTTGCCCTCGGTCATGGTCGGCGACAGCGCCGGCATCAGGATCTGCGTCACGGGATCAGGACTCCACCAGCACGTCGGTCCAGAGTTCCTTCGGATCCGGCTCCGGGCTGCTCTGCGCGAAATCGGCGCTGTCCTGCACGATGCGCTTCACCTCGTCGTCGATCGCCTTGAAGGCGGCCTCGGCCACGCCCATGCCCTCCAGCTTGTGGCGCGCGCCCTCGATGCAGTCGCGCTCGGTGCGCATCTTCTGCACCTCCTCACGCGTGCGGTAGCGGCCGGGGTCGGACATGGAGTGGCCGCGGTAGCGATAGGTCTTCACCTCCAGCAGATACGGCCCCTTGCCGGCGCGGCAGTGGGCAACCGCGATCTCGGCGGCTGCGTGCATCGCCTCCACGTCCATGCCATCCACCTGCGCGCCCGGAATGCCCCACGGCGCGCCGTTCTGGCTCAGGTCGCGGCTGGCGCTGGAGCGGTCCACCGCCGTGCCCATGCCGTACTTGTTGTTCTCGATCACGTAGATGCAGGGCAGCTTCATCAGGGCGGCGAGGTTGAAGCTCTCGAACACCTGGCCCTGGTTGCTGGCGCCATCGCCGAAATAGGTCACGCACACCCGGTCATTGCCGCGGTAGCGGTTGCTGAACGCCAGCCCGGTGCCCAGGCTCACCTGCGCGGCGACAATGCCGTGGCCGCCGAAGAAGTTCTGCTCCTTGCTGAACATGTGCATGGAGCCGCCCTTGCCGCGGGAATACCCGCCCTCGCGCCCGGTCAGCTCCGCCATCACGCCGCGGGCTTCCATGCCGGTGGCCAGCATGTGGCCGTGGTCGCGGTAGGAGGTGATCACCTGGTCGCCCTTGCCGAGCGCCAGCTGGATGCCGACCACCACGGCTTCCTGGCCGATATACAAATGGCAGAACCCGCCGATCAGCCCCATGCCATAGAGCTGGCCCGCCTTCTCCTCGAAGCGGCGGATCAGAAGCATATCGCGATAGGCCTTCAGCAGGGATTCCTGCGGCAGGCCGGGCTGGTTGGTACCTGGAGTACGGCCGGCGGGGGCACGCGCGGCTTTCGCGCGCTTGCCCTTATCTGCCGCCTTGGCTCGCTCCGCTGCCTGGGCCATGGCGCTGCCTCCGTCGAGAAGCTGGTGGAACGGGATTGTGGCCTATTCACGTAGCGCCGCCCCCCCAGCCCGGCAAGCGCGCAGCGACAAAAACGCGTTATTGTGCAATGCAATAGAGGTTGTTAACCACAATCCGGTTAACCGCTTGAACGACTGGTGCGGCGCCATGGCACTCCGCACGAGACAGCAAGAAACCGCCCGATTCAGCGCACGAAAATTTCGCACAACTGCCAAAATTCGCACCGCCATTGCGCCGCACCCCGGCGCGGCGGCGGGCAGGTCAGAACAGCTTCTGGCCGTTCGGATACATCATGATCACGTCGTTCGGGTCGCTGACGTTGAGCATGGCGCGCCCCCGCTCATCCAGCGCATCGCGATCCAGCCGCGCCCCGCGCAGACCGTTCACCCGGCGGTCCCATAGCGCGAGTTCCAGC
The DNA here is from genome assembly GCA_947460455.1 of Rhodospirillales bacterium. GTDB lineage: Bacteria > Pseudomonadota > Alphaproteobacteria > Acetobacterales > Acetobacteraceae > CAMDGX01. The sequence continues at coordinate 2,010 of CANHKG010000193.1, forward strand.
TGCGCCCGCTCCAGCTGGGCCTTGGCCAGCACCAGGTCCTTCTGCAGCTCGGCATAAGAAAGTAGGCCGCGATCGCCCTGGGAGGCATGCCAGACGAAATACGCGCTGAGCGACAGGAACACCACGGGCGCCACTGCTGCCCGCACCTGCCGCTTCACGCTTCGCCAGATATCCATGCCAGCCCGCACCTCCGAAGCCCCAGTTATACCAGAGCCCAGGAGAACGTACAGCTGGAAAATCAATGCGGCAGCAGACGGAAGTGCGATTTTCCCACGGCGTGGCGGGCCTGCCACCATTCCGCCACACCAGCAGCCCGAATTTCGCCGTCCGTTGCGGCACATGATTGCCGCAGTCGGCCATCCGGCCGCACCAGGAGGCATCCATGAAGGCACGATCCGCGTTCCTTGCCGCCGCAGCCACAATCGGGCTGGCCGCTGCCGTGCCGGCCACCGCCGAGGCCGGGGGCTACCGACACGACGGGTATGGCCCAGGGTATGGTGGGGGCTATCGCGGGGGCCATGGTGGAGGCTACGGCCATGGCGGCTGGGGCGGCCCCCGGTGGCACAACCCGCACTGGCGCCACCAAGGCTACTACGCGCCGCCGCCCGTCTACTACGCGCCGCCGCCGGCCTATTACCGTCCGCCGCCCTATGCCTACGCCCCAGCGCCGTCGGTGTTCTTCGGCTTCCGGGTGCCCTGAGCACCCGGAAACGCACCCTCAGCGCAGGATGGTGCGCCCGGCATAGCGGGCGATGGCGCCCAACTCGCGCTCGATGCGGATCAGGCGGTTGTACTTCGCAGTGCGGTCGCTGCGCGCCAGGCTGCCGGTCTTGATCTGGCCGCAATTGGTGGCCACGGCGAGGTCGGCGATGGTGGTGTCCTCGGTCTCGCCGGAGCGGTGGCTCATCACCGCCTTGTAGCCGGCGCGGGCGGCCACCTCCATCGTGTCCAGCGTTTCAGACAGGGTGCCGATCTGGTTCACCTTCACCAGGATGGCGTTGGCGGTGGCGGTCTCGATGCCCTGCACCAGCCGCTCCTTGTTGGTCACGAACAGGTCGTCACCCACCAGGTTCACCTTCGCACCCAGCTTGTCGGTCAGCAGCTTCCAGCCCGCCCAATCGTCTTCCGAGCAGCCATCCTCGATCGAGACGATGGGATACTTGGCGCAAAGGGCGGCGAGGTAGTCCACCATCCCCGCCGCATCGAACTCGCGGCCCTCGCCTTCCAGCTTATACACGCCGTCGTGGAAGAACTCGGTGGCGGCGCAATCCAGCGCGAAGGTCACATCGTCCCCAGGCCGGTAGCCGGCCTTCTCCACCGCCTTGGAGATGAAGGCCAGTGCCTCATCCGCCGAGCCGATATTGGGCGCGAACCCGCCCTCGTCGCCCACGTTGGTGTTGTGGCCGGCGTCGTGCAGCGCCTTCTTCAGTTCCTGGAAGATCTCGCTGCCCATGCGCACGGCTTCGGCCAGGGTGGCGGCGCCCACGGGCTGGACCATGAATTCCTGGATGTCGATCGGGTTGTCGGCATGCTTGCCGCCATTCACGATGTTCATCATCGGCACCGGCAGGGTGCGGGCGAACACGCCACCGACATAGCGATACAGCGGCAGGCCAACATCCTCGGCCGCCGCGCGCGCCACGGCCAGCGAGACGCCCAGCATGGCGTTCGCACCCAGCCGGGCCTTGTTGGCGGTGCCGTCCAGCGCGATCAGCGCCTCGTCGATCGCCACCTGGTCGGTGCCCTCCATGCCGGCCAGGGCCTCCAGGATCTCCCCTTCCACGTGGTGCACGGCCTTCTGCACGCCCTTGCCGCCGAAGCGCTTCTTGTCCCCGTCGCGCAGCTCCACCGCCTCATGCGCGCCGGTGGAAGCGCCAGAGGGCACCGCGGCGCGGCCGGTGGCGCCGCTTTCCAGCACCACCTCCACCTCCACCGTCGGGTTGCCGCGGCTGTCCAGGATCTCCAGGGCGGAGATGTCGGTGATAACGCTCATGGGCTCGGTTCCCTGCAGGGTGGCAGACGCGCGTTGCCTAGCAGCAACGGCGCAGACAGGCCAGCACCCCGCCTAGGCCGCGCGCACGCCGGCGATGAAGCCGCCCACCTCGCGCGTCAGCGCCTCCGCCTCGCGCGAGACCTGGCCCGCGGCTTGCAGAACCTCGGTGGCAGAGCGGCCGGTATCCGCCGCCGCCTGGCTCACCTCAGAGATATTGCCGGTCACCTCGCCGGAGCTCAGCGCCGCCTGCTGCACCGAGCGCGCAATCTCCTCGGTCGCGGCCCCCTGCTGCTCCACCGCCGCGGCGATCCCGGCGGCGATTCGGCTCACCTCGGCGATGGTGGTCACGATACCGTCGATCGCCTCCACCGCGGCCCGGGTGGCAGCCTGGATCTCCTGCACCTGCTGGCCGATCTCCCCGGTGGCGCGGCTGGTCTGGCTGGCCAGCGACTTCACCTCGCTCGCCACCACGGCGAAGCCCTTGCCGGCCTCTCCGGCGCGGGCCGCCTCGATCGTGGCATTCAGCGCCAGCAGGTTGGTCTTGCCGGCGATCTCGCTGATCAGCCCCACCACGTCGCCGATGCGCTGCGCCCCGGCGGCGAGGTCCTTCACGATCCCGTCCGTCCGCGCCGCATCCTGCGCCGCGCGGTCGCTGATGGCGGCGGATTGCGAAACCTGGCGCGCGATCTCGCGGATCGAGGCACCGAGCTCCTCCGCCGAGGCCGCCACCACGTTCACACTGCCCGACATCTGGTGCGCCGCCGCCGCCACCTGGGTGGCCCGGCCATCGGTGCGGGCCGCCGTGTCCGTCATGGAAGTGGCGGTGCCCTGCAGTTCGTCGGCCGCCTGCGCCAGGGTCTGGGTCAGCGTGCCCACCTTGCCCTCGAAATCCAGCACCAGGGCGGCCAGGGTTTCGGCGCGGCGTTGCCGTGCGGCCTGCTCCTGCGCCTCCGCGGTGGCCAGGCGCTCGGCACGCATGCCGTTCTGCTTGAACACCTCCACCGCCTCGGCCATCGCGCCGATCTCGTCGCGGTTCTCGCGCCCCGGCACCTCCACCGCCCAGTCGCCATGCGCCAGCCGGGTCATTGACCCGGTCATCCCGCGCACTGGCCGCAAGATGCTGCGCGCCACCAGCACCGCGAAGAAAACCCCCGCCAGCAGGCACGCCGTGGCCAACACCAGCTCCACCACCCAGGAATTTTCGATCGACTCCTGCGCCGCATGATCCGCCGCCCGGAAGTCGCCGGCCAGACCTTCGGCCACCTTGGACAGCGCGGCCTGGGCCTTCTGCATCGCAGCCACCTGGCGCTCGCGGTAAAGCTCCGACTGCTCCAGGATGGAAACACTGGCCTCGGCAAAATCGTCGCGGAAATCAACGCTCAGCGCACGGGCCTCCGCCCCCAGGCGCAGGATCGTCTCGTCCTGCTGCCCATCCAGGGCGTTGAGCGCGAATTCGTAGCGGTCACCCGCCTGCTTGAACTGGCCCACGGCCGAAGCATCGCGCGTGGCCAGAAAGCGCCAGTTGGCCATCTGCGCCTGCAGGTTCGCGGTCTCCAGCATGTCCGCCGTGCCGCCCAGCGCGCCGTCGTCCACGCCGCGCGCGGCCTTGGCCAGGCGCTCGGTGATGCGCGCCAGGCGCTGGCCGTTGCGATAGAGCCGCGTGCGCGCCTCCTCGGCGGTGGTGCCCAGCTCCAGCATGCGCCGCGCGGTTGCTTCCAGCGCATCAACCTGGGCTGCAACATCCTTCAGCACCGATGCCGCGCCGCCATCGCGGGAGGCAGCGGCCACGGCGGCCATGCCCTTGCGGATTTGCGCGGGGAGTGCGACCAGGTCAGCCGCATTGCCATCCAGCATGAAGCGCAGCTGCACCACGTCAAAGTCCTGCATCAGGTCCCGCGCCCGCTCCACCAGCTGCACGGCACCGGTGTTCTGCCGCAGCCGGTCGATCTGGCCGCCGATCACCTGCAGGGCCCAAAGCCCAGCCCCGGCCAGCGCGAGCGACAGCATGATCAGCACCGCGTAGCCGCCATAGAGCCGGGTGCGCAGCGGCAGCCGCCAGCGTCCTCCGGGCCCGGATGCCTGGCTACCCGACAGCTGTTCAGATGCCTGCAACCCGGCTTCGCTTGTGGTCATTCCCCAGCCTCCATCGTCGGCGCACCGCCGGTCTGAGGGCTCGGATATCGGGCTGGAATTAATAAATCATGTGAACCAGAGAGCCGGAACACCCAATAATTGCCGTACGGTCACGAATGGGCCGTTGCCGGGCATCGGTGCCGCGGCGCAAGGCGCCACCCGGCGTCCAGACCGCATGGTCCGAACCCGGGCGCGCCCGCGTGCGGGATCAGACCGCGAGCAGTTCCACGTCGAACACCAGGGTGGCGTTGGGCGGGATCACGCCGCCGGCGCCGTGCGCGCCATAGCCCATCTCCGGCGGGATGATCAGCGTGCGCTGCCCGCCCACCTTCATGCCGGCCACGCCCTGGTCCCAGCCCTGGATCACGCGCCCGGCGCCGAGCGGGAACACGAAGGGGTCGCTGCGGTCGCGCGAACTGTCGAACTTGCGGCCCTTGTTCTCCGGCGCATTCGCGTCGAACAGCCAGCCGGTGTAGTTCACCGTCACCATCTTGCCGGCAACGGCCTCGGCGCCCTCGCCGGTCTTGTGGTCGATCATCTGCATCGTCGTTTCCTTGTTGGGATCAGGGGGTCTTGGCCAGCGAATCGAACGCCATCAGGCGCGCGATCAGCACCGGCATCTCGCGCAGCGGAATCATGTTCGGGCCGTCGCTCGGGGCGGCATCGGGGTCCGGGTGCGCCTCGATGAACACGGCGGCCACGCCCACCGCCACCGCGGCACGCGCCAGCACCGGCGCGAACTCGCGCTGCCCGCCAGAGGATGTGCCCTGCCCGCCCGGCTGCTGCACGGAATGGGTGGCATCGAACACCACCGGGTATCCGGTGCGCGCCATCACCGGCAGGCCGCGCAGGTCGGAAACCAGCGTGTTGTAGCCGAAGCTGGTGCCGCGCTCGCACAGCAGGATGCGCTCATTGCCGGTGCTGGCGATCTTGGCCGCCACGTTCACCATGTCCCACGGCGCCAGGAACTGGCCCTTCTTGACGTTGATCGCCGCGCCCGTCTCGCCGGCGGCCAGCAGCAGGTCGGTCTGCCGGCACAGGAAGGCCGGGATCTGCAGCACATCGACCGCCTGCGCCGCCGGCGCACATTGCTCCGCCGCATGCACGTCGGTCAGCACCGGGCAGCCGAAGCGGCTCCTGACCTCGGCCAGGATCTCAAGCCCCTTGTCCATGCCGATGCCACGCGCCGCGGCGGCGCTGGTGCGGTTGGCCTTGTCGTAGCTGGATTTGTAGATCAGCCCGATCCCGGCCTTCGCCGCCATTTCCACCAGGGCGGCCGCGCATTCCATCGCGTGGTCGCGGCTTTCGATCTGGCAGGGGCCGGAAATCAGCACCAGTGGCCGGTCGTTGCCGATCTCCAGCCCACCGACGCGAACGAGGCGGGCCTCAGACAAGGCGCGCCTGCTTCACCGCCGCCTCGATGAAGCTGCGGAACAGCGGATGCGGCGCGAACGGCTTGCTGGTCAGTTCCGGATGCGCCTGCACGCCCACGAACCACGGGTGGTCCACCCGCTCCACATTCTCCGGCAGCAGCCCGTCTGGCGACATGCCGGAGAATCGCAGCCCCGCCCCCTCCAGCTGGGCGCGGTAGTTCACGTTCACCTCGTAGCGGTGCCGATGCCGGTCGATCGCCGTCGGCGTGCCGTAGATGGAGCGCACCAGCGACCCCTCGGCCAGCACCGCGGGATAGGCGCCCAGGCGCATGGTGCCGCCGAGATCGCCGCCTTCCTTGCGCCGCTCGATCTGGTTGCCGCGCGCCCATTCGGTCAGCAGGCCGACCACCGGCACCTCGCACGGTCCGAACTCGCTGGAGCTGGCGGTGTTGAGCCCCGCCAGGTGGCGCGCCGTTTCGATCACCGCCATCTGCATGCCGAAGCAGATTCCGAAGAACGGCACGCGGCGTTCGCGCGCGAAACGCACCGCCTCGATCTTGCCCTCGGTGCCGCGCTCGCCGAACCCGCCGGGCACCAGGATGCCGTGCACGCCTTCCAGCCGCTCCACCGTGCCAGGCTGCTCGAACACCTCGCTGTCCACCCAGTCCAGCCGCACCTTCACCCGGTTGGCGATGCCGCCATGGATCAGGGCTTCAGAGAGGCTTTTGTAGCTGTCCAGCAGCGTGGTGTACTTGCCCACGATCGCGATCCGCACCTCGCCCTCCGGCGCGCGCACCACGTCCACGATCTGCTGCCAGCGCGAGAGATCCGGCTCGCTTTCGAACGGCAGGCGGAAGTGGCGCAGCACCTCGCGGTCCAGCCCTTCCTGATGGTAGCTGATCGGCACGGCGTAGATCGTGTCCACGTCCAGCGCCGCCACCACCGCATCCGGCCGCACGTTGCAGAACAGCGCGATCTTGCGGCGCTCGTTGCTGGGGATCTCGCGGTCGCTGCGGCAGATCAGCATGTTGGGCTGGATGCCGACGCTCAGCAGCTCCTTCACCGAATGCTGCGTCGGCTTGGTCTTCAGCTCGCCGGCCGTGGGGATGTAGGGCAGCAGCGTGAGGTGAACGAACATCACCCGCTCCGGCCCGAGCTCGTTGCCCAGCTGACGGATCGCCTCCAGGAACGGCAGGCTCTCGATGTCGCCCACCGTGCCGCCGATCTCGATCAGCGCGAAATCCGGCGGCCCCTTGTCGCCGTCGTCCAGCCGCCCGGTGATGGCATCCTTGATGGCATCGGTGATGTGCGGAATCACCTGCACCGTGGCGCCCAGGTAGTCGCCATGCCGCTCGCGCGCGATCACCTCGGAATAGATGCGCCCGGTGGTGGCGTTGTCCGCCCGCGTGGCATGCACGCCGGTGAAGCGCTCGTAATGGCCCAGGTCGAGGTCGGTCTCCGCCCCGTCATCGGTCACAAACACCTCGCCATGCTGCAAGGGGCTCATCGTGCCGGGATCGACGTTCAGGTAGGGGTCAAGCTTGCGCAGCCGCACGGCATAGCCACGCGCTTGCAACAGGGCGCCAAGCGCCGCGGAGGCAATACCCTTGCCGAGGGAGGAGACCACGCCGCCGGTGATGAATACGAACCGCGTCATGGGCGGCCACCATAGGGCAGCGCCCGAGTCTCCGGAAACCCGGTCTGCATGGATTTTCCCCGCGTGCAGCCCTGCGGCAGGCGCAGGCGGCCAAAAGCTAGTTGGTGGGAACCCGCGGCGCGCCGGGCACCGAGGACGGAGCGGCAGGTGTCGCCGGCGTGGCCTGCCCCGCCGGCGGCGCATCCAGCACCGAGGGGCGCACGGAGGTGCCGCGGCTCATCAGCGCCAGCGTCAACGACAGGACAAAGAACACGGTGGCCAGGATCGCGGTGGTGCGCGTCAGCAGGTTCGCGGTACCGCGGCCAGACATGAAGCTGCCCATGCCCTGGGAGGTGCCGATGCCCAGCCCACCACCCTCGCTGCGCTGGATCAGCACAACGCCGATCAGGGCGAGGGTCACGAAAAGGTGGAGAATCAGCAGGACGGTGGTCATCACTTCCCCAAGGGAGGTCGCAAGCCGCGCCTTCTACAGGCTGCGGCCGCCCTTGGGAAGCAGCCCTGCCCGTATCCCTCAGCCCCGTGCCGCGCGCGCGATGCCCAGGAAATCCTCGGCCACCAGGCTCGCCCCGCCCACCAGCGCCCCGCCGACCTCCGGCAGGGCCATCAGGGCCGCCGCATTGGAAGGCTTCACAGAGCCGCCATAGAGAATCCGCAGCCCCGCCCCGGCAGTGCCCAGCCGCGCCACCAATTCCTTGCGGATATGCGCGTGCATGGCGGCAACATCCGCCTCGGTGGGCGTGCGCCCGGTGCCGATCGCCCACACCGGCTCATAGGCCACCACGCCCTCGAATCCGTCCGGCAGGCTGCCGGCCAGCTGGGCCGCCACCACCGCATCCTGCTCGCCGGCCACGCGCTGCGCCTC
>CANHKG010000194.1 GCA_947460455.1 Rhodospirillales bacterium
GCGCCGTGGAACTCCCAGCACATGGAGCGGGCGCTGGTGGCGCTGGAGCGGCACGGGCTGCGCTATGCCACGCTGGTATACGACCTGATCCCGGTGATGCGGCCGGAGTTCAGCGTGGTGGCGCTGGGGCGGCGCTATCGCGACTGGGCAAGCCGGATGATGCCGGTGTGCGACGTGCCGATGGCGATTTCCCACGCCACGCGGCGGGACATGGAGGTGTTCGCGGCGCGGGAGGGGTTCGCACTGCGGGCGCCGGTGACGGTGGTGCCGATCGGGACCGGGTTTCCGAGCGTGCCGGCCGCCGCGGGCGAGGCGGTGGCGCCTGGGGAGCCGTATGTGCTGTGCGTTTCCACCATCGAGGTGCGCAAGAACCACCTGCTGCTGTTCCGGGCCTGGCGCAAGCTGGTGGAGGAGATGCCGGCGGGGGCGGTGCCGAAGCTGGTGTTCGCCGGTGGGATCGGCTGGCTGGTGGATGACATGATGCAGCAGATGCGTAACGCCGCGTTCCTGGACGGGCGCGTGGAGGTGGTGGACAGCCCATCGGATGCGCAACTGGCGGCGCTGTACCGGGGGGCGATGTTCACGGTGTATCCCAGCCACTACGAGGGCTGGGGGTTGCCGGTGGTGGAGAGCCACGATTTCGGCACGCCGGTGGTGTGTGCCGACAACACCTCCCTGCCCGAGGCCGGCGGTGATCTGGCGCGGTATTTCGAGGCGGACAGCGTGGGCGATGCGGTGCGGGTGATCCGCGGTTTGCTGGAGGACCCGGCGGGGCTGGACGCCTGGCGGGCGGAGGTGCGGGCGCGGTTCCGGCCGGTGGAGTGGCGGGAGACGGCGGCGGCGATGCTCGCGGCTGTCGATGGTGTGAACGAGGCGGTGGGTGCCTCTGCGATGGACGGGCCATCGGCCGCCGTCTAGATGGAAGAATCGCAGCAGGAGATTACCCTTCGCCATGCCCAGCGCGCTCATTACCGGTATTACCGGCCAGGACGGTGCCTATCTGTCGCAGTTGCTGCTTGAGAAGGGCTATGCCGTGCATGGGCTGCTGCGGCGCTCGGCCTCGGCGGATGTGATCGGGGAGCGGCTGCGCTGGATCGGGGTGCTGGACCGGGTGACGCTGCATGATGGCGACCTGATGGACCTTTCCAGCATCATCCGCATCCTGGAGACGGTGAAGCCGGACGAGGTGTACAACCTGGCGGCGCAGAGCTTCGTGCATGCCAGCTGGCAGCAGCCGATCCTGACCGGGAACGTGACCGGGATGGGGACGGTGAACATGCTGGAGGCGGTGCGGATCGTGTGCCCGAAGGCACGGTTCTACCAGGCTTCGTCCTCCGAGATGTTCGGCAAGATCCAGGAGGAGAAGCAGAGCGAGCGCACGCCGTTCTATCCGCGCAGCCCGTATGCGGCCGCGAAGCTGTATGCGCACTGGATGACGGTGAACTACCGCGAAAGCTTCGGGATGCACGCCAATTCCGGCATCCTGTTCAACCATGAGAGCCCGCTGCGCGGCATCGAGTTCGTGACGCGCAAGATCACGGACGGGGTGGCGCGGATCAAGCTGGGGCTGGCCAGCGAGCTGGTGCTGGGCAACCTGGATGCCACGCGCGACTGGGGCCATGCGCGCGATTATGTGCGGGCGATGTGGCTGATGCTGCAGCAGGAGACGCCGGACGACTTCGTGATCGCGACCGGGCGGACGGTGGCGATCCGCGATTTCTGCGCGATCGCCTTCGGGCATGCGGGGCTGGACTGGCAGGCGCACGTGAAGACCAGCGACAAGTTCAAGCGCCCGGCCGAGGTGGATGTGCTGCTGGGCGATGCCGGCAAGGCGCAGAGCGTGCTGGGCTGGGCGCCGGGCGTGACGCTGGAGGAGATGGCGGCCGAGATGGTGGAGGCGGACCTCGCCCGCCATCGCACGGCGCGCGGCTGAGCCGGGACCGCAGGCGATGGCACCGCGGCGGATCCTGCTGACCGGCGCGGGCGGGTTCGTGGCCGCGCATTTGCGTCCGCTGCTGCGCGCGGCGTTTCCGGATGCCGAGATCATCGAGATGGGCGGGCAGGGGGCCAAGGTGGACCTGGCCGATGGCCCGGCGCTGGCGAAATTCGTGGCCGAGGCGGCGCCGGATGCCTGTGTGCACCTGGCCGCGGTGACGGCGGTGCCGGCGGCCAATGCCGACCCCGATACGGCGTGGCGGATCAACCTGATGGGCACGCTGTCGCTGGCCCGCGCGCTGCAGGCGGCGAACCCCGCTTCGGTGCTGCTGTTTGCCTCCAGCGCCGAGATCTATGGGCGGTCCTTCGCGGCCGGGGTGGCGCTGGACGAGGGCGGGCTGCCGGCGCCGATGAACACCTATGCCGCCACCAAGGCGGCCGCCGACCTCGCGCTGGGGGCGATGGCGGCGACCGGGTTGCGGGTGATCCGGATGCGGCCGTTCAACCATACCGGGCCCGGCCAGCTGCCCTCTTTCGTGGTGCCGGCCTTTGCGCGGCAGGTGGCGCGGATCGCCGCCGGGGTGCAGGCGCCGGTTCTGCAGGTGGGGGCGCTCGATCCCTATCGCGACTTCCTCGATGTGCGCGACGTGTGCGCGGCCTATGTGGCGGCGTTGCAGAAGGCGGACGGGCTGGCGCCGGGGGCGGTGTTCAATGTCGCCTCCGGCACGCCGCGGCGGATTGGGGATATCCTGGCCGCGCTGATGGCGATGGCGGGGGTGAAAGCCGAGGTTTCGACCGGGGCGGGGCTGCTGCGGCGGGCGGAAATTCCAACGGCGTGCGGCGATGCGGCGGCGGCGCGGGCGGTGCTGGGCTGGGCGCCGGCGATCGCGTGGGAGCAGACCCTGGCCGACGTGCTGGCGGATTGGCAGGAGCGGGTGGCGCAGGAGCGCTGAGCGCGCCTTGGCAGGCCGGCGCGTGGCGGGCATCCTCCGGCGTTCGACACGGAGGGTATCGTCATGGCGCATCACGGGCTGCGGTTCGGCATCTTTCTCGCACCGTTCCACCGGCTGGGGGACAACCCGACGCTGGCGATCCGGCGCGACATCGAGATGATCGAGTGGCTCGATTATCTCGGCTACGACGAGGCCTGGATCGGGGAGCATCATTCGGCGGGGTGGGAGATCATCGCCTCTCCGGAGCTGATCATTGCCGCGGCGGCGGAGCGGACCAAGAACATCAAGCTGGGCTCGGGCGTGACCTCCCTGCCGTATCACCATCCCTACATGGTGGCGGAGCGGTTCGCGCAGCTGGACCACATGACGCGCGGGCGGGCGATGCTGGGCTGTGGGCCGGGCGCGCTGGTGTCGGACGCGTATATGCTGGGCATCGACCCGATGACGCAGCGCCGGCGGATGGACGAGGCGCTGGATGCGATCATGGCGTTGCTGGCCTGCGAAGAGCCGGTGACGATGAAGACCGACTGGTTCGAGATGCGCGAGGCGCGGCTGCATCTGCGGCCGTGGAGCGAGCCGCATTTCGACATTGCGGTGGCGAGCACGATGACGCCGGCGGCGCCGCAATCGGCCGGCAAGCATGGCTTGGGCATTCTCTCGCTGGGCGCCGGCCTGCCGGGTGGGCCGGAGGCGGTGGCCGGGCAGTGGCGCATCGCCGAGGAGGCCGCGGCCAAGCACGGCAAGACGATGGACCGCAAGAAATGGCGCCTGGTGGTGACCATGCATTGCGCCGAGGATGACGAGCTGGCGCTGCAGCAGGTGCGCGCGGGTGAGCGGCGGGAGACGGTGGACTATTTCACCGAGGCGCTGGGGCGGCCGCCGGGCCGGTCTGAGGATCCGCTGCGCGATGGCGTGGCGGCCGGGACGACGCTGGTGGGCTCGCCGGACCTGATCGCGCGTGGGATCGAGCGGCTGATCCAGCTTTCCGATGGCGGATTCGGCGGGCTGATGTTCCGGGCGACGGATTGGGCGAACCGGGAGGATACCTGGCGCAGCTACGAGATGTTCGCGCGCTACGTGATGCCGCGGTTCCAGAACCAGGTTTCCATGCAGGCGGCGAGCTACGAGTGGGCGAAGGCGAACCGCAAGACGGTGTTCAGCCCGAACGTGGAGGCGCTGCGCAAGGCATACACCGATGCCGGGGTGAAGCCGCCGGAGGAGTTCGCGGCGCGGGCACTTGGGGCGCGGGATGCTGACAGGAAGTAAGCGCGTTCTTTTTTGAAAAAAAGAACCAAAAAACTTTCATGACCAGGTGCGGGAAGATGCGATCTTGCCGCATCTGGTCATGAAGTTTTTTTGCTTCTTTTTCTTCAGAAAAAGAAGACGCTTACTTTTCTACCATCTCACACTTGAACCCCTCGCCCCAACGCTTCACCCGCATGGTGCTGGGCGTTGGGAAGTGGGACGTGCAGCACAGGGTATCGGTGTCGCAGTGTTGTTCCAGGAAGGCGCGGCGGGTGGCGGCGGCCTGGGTGGGGTTGGCATCCGCGCGCATGTTCAGTTCGGGGTAGCGCGCCTGCAGGCGGGTGTGGATGAGGTCGCCGGTGAAGACGGCTTCCGTGCGACCGCGGCCGAGCTCGACGGCGACATGGCCGGGGGTGTGGCCGGGGGTGGGGGTGAGGCGGAGATGGTCGCCCAGGGCGTGGGTGTCTGAGACCATGTCGGCCCGGCCGGCCTCGATCACCGGCAGGACGCTTTCGGCATAGACCGGGATGGGCTGGGCGGCGTGGGCGGCGTTCCAGTGGGCGTATTCGCGCTCGGCGAAGACGTAGCGCGCGTTGGGGAAGGTGGGGACCCAGATTCCGTTCTGCAGGCGGGTGTTCCAGCCGACATGGTCCACATGCATGTGGGTGCACATGACGTAGTCGATGTCTTGCGGGCGGGCGCCGGCGGCGGCGAGGTTGGCGAGCCAGGTTTCGTCTTGCCGGTGGTTCCAGGCGGGGAATCGGGGGTTGTTCTTGTCGTTGCCGACGCAGGTATCGATCAGGATGGTGTGGTGCGGGGTGCGCAGCAGGTAGGACTGGATGCAGAGGATCAGCTTGCCGGTGACGGGATCCAGGTCGGTGGGTTCCATCCAGGCGCGGTTGGCTTCCAGTAAATCTTCCGTGAGGTCTGGCAGGAAATCGCGCGGGGCGCTGAACGGGACGACCTGTTCGACGATGCGATGCACGGTGACGTCACCGATGGCAAAAGGCAGGAACATCAGTCAATTCTCCGTGCGGGGCGGCATTTGCGGGCATTCTCGACCAGAAGCCAAACGGGCGCCAGATGGCTGGCGTGACGGGTCGTGAGTGGAAATCACATTCAGCAATAACTTAAGTTGCGATTTTGCATTGAACACTGCGCTTGCTTCATGCGATTTTGACGTTGAGCATACGATATGACGCGTGGGGACCCACCTCGCGCCCGTGCAGGACAGGAACGATGGGGCAGGCACGACGGGCGCAGCGCGCTGCGGGTCGACATCTCCGGGTTCAGAAGGGATGCGGCGCCGGCGCTGCGTTGGGGCAGGCGGTGCGATGATCGGCGCGAAGGAGGCGGTTGGCATGACCGCCGCGCCATCGACCCAGGGCAGCGCCTATGTGGTTGCGAGTGATACCGAGTTGCGCGAGGCCCTGGTAGGGGCGATGCGCGGGGCGGGGTGGGAGGCGAGCGCGTTTCCGACGGTAACGCATCTGACGGCGCGGCTGGATGAGCTGGCGCCGGGCTGCATCGTGTCTGGCATGTGCGTGAATTCGGCGGACGGGGCGCTGCTGCTGGGCGAGCTTGCAGCGCGGGCCTGCCCGTTTCCCGTGGTGGCGCTGGCGCCGGAGGGGGATGTTGCTGTTGCGGTGAAGGCCATGAAGGCCGGGGCGGCCGATGTGGTGGCATTGCCGCTGCAGCCGGCAGTGCTGGCCGAGGCGGCGCGCGCGGCGCTGGCGGCGTGGTCGGTTGCGATGCGGGGCGCGGCTATGCCGGAGGCGGTTCGGCTCCGCCTGGCGCGGCTGACCCGGCGTGAGCGGCAGGTGCTGGAGTCGATCGTGCGGGGCGACGGCAACAAGGCGATCGCGCATGACCTGAGCATCTCGCCGCGCACCGTGGAGGTGCACCGGGCCAAGGTGATGGAGAAGCTCTCCTGCCGCAGCCTGTCGGATGTGATCCGGTTGGCGATGCAGGCAGGGTTGCTGCGGGCGTGATTCGGCGCGCCCCTTACGTGTGAATCGATAGGTAATTTCCCCGACTACCATTGCATGCGTAACGGGCCGATGCTGCAAAATGTATTGTACGGGGAAACGAACGCTGTTGCAGGCGAAGCCCTGTCCCCCGTGCCCTGTCCCGAGTGGAGCCGCAGCATGACCCAGGAAGCTTCCGTCTTTCGCGACCCCCAGCCGGGCGTGGACCAGGCGCCGGCGGTGCCGACGCCGGATTTCATGAACGCGCTGCTGGCGGCGCTGACCCAGATGGCGGCGCTGAGCCCGCGGCGGCAGGCCGACGTGGCAGTGGCGATGCGGCGCGCCGGGCTGGGCTGCGCGGTGAGCGAGGTGATGGCGGCGCTGGATCATCTGCGCCGCGAAGGCTGCATCGAGAATCCGTTGCAGCTTTCGGATGGCGGCATCCTGGTTTCGGTGACGGCGCGGGGAATCGAGCGCCTGGCGGCCACCGCGCACCGGCATGTGGTGGCCGAACTGGTGGCCCCGGCGGCGCAATAGCGGCAAGGGGCAAGGCCGCGCGTATCGCGGAGGCCGGAATCCGGCTAAGTCGGCGGGAATGCGCATCCTTTTCGTTACCGCCAACCGGGTGGGCGATGCGGTCCTGACCACGGGCGTGCTCGACCACCTGATCCGCAAGTATCCGCAGTGCCGGATCACCGTGGCCTGTGGCCCCCCGGCCGCCGGGGTGTTCGCGCGCATGCCGAACCTGGAGCGGCTGGTGGTGTTCGCCAAGAAGCCGTGGCGCATGCATTGGCTGGGGCTGTGGCGCGAGGTGGCGTTCACGCGGTGGGACCTGGTGGTGGATCTGCGCGGCTCGGCGCTGGCGTGGCTGGTGCCGGCGCGGCGGCGACGGGTGATGCATCGTGTGCCCGGCCGAAAGCATGAGCAGTTTGCCACGGTGGCGGGTATCGCGGGGCCGGCACCGCTGCCGGTGGCCTGGAGCGGGCCGGAGGACGATGCCCGGGCGGCGGCGCTGCTGCCGGTAGGGCGGCCGGTGATTGGGTTGGGGCCGACCGCGAACTGGTCGGGCAAGGTATGGCCGGCAGAGCGGTTGGCGGAGTTGTTCCATCGGCTGGCGGCGGGGCCACTGCCGGGGGCGGTGGCGCTGATCCTGGCTGGGCCCGGCGCGATGGAGCAGGAGATGGCGGCGCCGCTGGCGCGGCTGCTGCCGGATGCGATCGACACCACCGGGCAGTTGGCGTTGCCGGAGGTGACGGCGTGCCTGCGGCGTTGCGCGCTGTACGTCGGCAACGATTCCGGGTTGATGCACCTGGCCGCGGCAGCAGGCACGCCAACGGTGGGGCTGTGCGGGGCCACGCGCGACCGGGCGGCGCAGTTTGTGCCGGCGGGGCGGCGGGCGCGCTGGGCGATGGGGACCGGCGAGCGGATGGAGGATCTTTCGGTGGAGGTGGCGCTGGAGGCGGCGCTGGACATGCTCTCCGACCTGCCGGAGCCCGGCTGATGTGCGGCCTTGCGGGGGTGATGACGCGCGACGGTGCGGCGCCGGAAACCGCGGTGCTGGAGCGGCTGCTGGCAGCGCTGGCGCATCGCGGGCCGGATGGGCAGGGGCGGCTGGTGCGCGGGGATACGGCGCTGCTGCACACGCGGCTGGCGATTGTCGACCTGGTGACCGGGGATCAGCCGCTGTTCGCCGGGGCGGAGCCTGGCACCGGGCCCGCGTTGGTGGCCAATGGCGAAATCTACAACAACAACGAGTTGCGCGCGGCGATGGGGAACACGCCGTTCCGCACGCGGTCGGATTGCGAGCCGGCGCTGTGGCGCTACCTGTCGGATGGCGAGCGGTTCGCGGATGGGTTGCGCGGGATGTATGCGGCGGCAATCCACGATCCCGCGCGCGGGCGGCTGGTGCTGGCGCGTGATCCGTTCGGGATCAAGCAGTTGTACTATGCGGTGACGGAGCGGGGGTTCTTCTTCGCCTCCGAACCGCAGGCGCTGCTGGCGGCGGGCGTGGTGGGGGGGGGGGATCGACGCGCGGGCGCGGGCGGAGCTGCTGCAGCTGAAATTCACCACCGGCGCGGCGACGATCTTTCCGGGGATCCTGCGGCTGCTGCCGGGCGAGACGCTGGTGGTGGAGCGCGGGGCGATCGTGGCGCGGCATGTGCGCGCGGCGCTGCCGGAGGGCGGGCCGCGGCGCTTGGAAGGCGATGGGCTGGATGCGCTGGAGCGGGTGCTGCTGGACAGCGTGACGGTGCATCTGCGCTCCGACGTGCCGTATGGGCTGTTCCTGTCCAGCGGGATCGACAGTGCGGCGGTGCTGGCGCTGATGCACCGGGCGACGGGGCAGCGCATTCATGCGCTCACCTGCGGCTGGGACGGCGTGGGTGTGGACGAGACCGCCGAGGCGGCGCGGCTGGCGCGGGCACAGGGGGCGGCGTGCGAGCGCGTGGCGATGGGGGAGGCGGATTTCTGGGCGCTGGCCCCACGCATCGCCGCCTGCATCGACGACCCCACGGCCGATGCCGCGGTGCTGCCCACCTGGATGCTGGGGCGGGCGGCGCGGGCGGCGGGGCTGAAGGTGACGCTGTGCGGCGAGGGGGCGGACGAGCTGTTCGCCGGCTACAGCCGCTATCGCAAGCGGCGGGCGCCGTGGCGCTGGCTGGCGCGGCCGCCGCGCAGCCGCGCCGTGCTGGGCGAGGTGCCGGCGCTGGCCGGCTGGCGGGCGGGGATCGCCGGGCTGGAGCAGCGCGTGGCGCCGGGGCGCTCGGCGGTGCAGGCGGCGCAGGCGGCCGATATCGCGGAGTGGTTGCCGAACGACCTGCTGGTGAAGCTGGATCGCTGCCTGATGGCGCATGGGGTGGAGGGGCGCACGCCGTTCCTGGACCCCGAGGTGGCGGCCTTCGCGTTTCCGTTGCCGGACTCACAAAAAGTTGACCTGCGCTTCGGCAAGCGGCTGCTGCGGCGCTGGCTGGCGCGGGCCTTCCCGGAGGCGGGGGCGTTCGCGCGCAAGAAAGGGTTCAAGCCGCCGGTGGGCGCATGGATCGCGCGGCGGGCGGAACGGTTGGCGCCGCTGCTGGCGGCCCAGCCCGGGGTTGCGGAAGTTGTTGGTGCCCACGAGGTGTTGGCGCATCTGGCCAATGCCGAACGCGACGGGCAGCCGGCCTGGAGCCTGCTGTACTACGGGCTGTGGCACAGCCGCCATGTGCTGGGCCTGGACCCCGAGGGCGACGTGGAGAGCGTGTTGCGGGCCGCCGCTTCGGGCTGATGGCCGGTGAAGGCGGTGCCTGTGGCGCCTTGTATGTGACAGATCGTTCACCATCCTTTGGGGATATGCCGGGAGATGGCCCCGGTGCCGACAAGGGGGACCAGACATCATGACGATCAATCGCCGCGCCGCGCTCGCGCTCGGTGCGATGGGGGCTGCCGCTGGGCTGGTGGGGGCACCGCGCAGCGCCGCCGCCCAGGCCACCGCTACGAATGTCTCCGCCTATCGCTACAAGGTGGGCGATGCCGTGGTGACCGCGATCCATGACGGGTTCGCCGCGCGGCCGCTGGAAGGGTTCATCCGCAATGCCTCGGTGGACGACCTCAAGGCGTCGCTGGCCGAGAGCTTCCTGCCGACCGAGCGCTTCGTGATCCCGTTCACCACCCTGGCGGTGCAGACCGGTGGCAAGCTGGTGCTGATCGACAGCGGGAATGGTGACCTGGGCGCGCCGACCACGGGGCTGTGGATGGCGAATTTCCGTGCCGCGGGCTTCGACCCGGCACAGGTGGACACGGTGCTGGTGAGCCATTTCCACGGCGACCACATCAACGGTCTGCGGCTGAAGGACGGCTCCGCCGTGTTCCCGCGCGCCGAGGTGAAGGTGGCGGCGCCGGAATGGGA
>CANHKG010000195.1 GCA_947460455.1 Rhodospirillales bacterium
ATCCACCAGGCCCAGCACCTCCTCGCGGTCCTCGGGATGGATGAAGGCGATGCGTTTCTCCGGCTCGGGCGCGCCTTCCTGCGGCGGCAGCCCGTGGATGCGCCACAGCCGCGCCGACCAGGTGAGGGTGCCGGTGGCAAGATCGTGGTTCCACACCCCCTGCTCCGCCGCCTCCGCGGCCATGCGGAACAGCTCCTCGCTGGTGCGCAGGGCAAGTTCGGCCTGGCGCGCCTCCGTCACATCAGCCACCACGCCGGCGAACCGCACGATCCGCCCCTGCGCATCGCGCAGCGGAATACCCTGCCAACGGAAATGGCGCAGGGTGCCGTCCCGGCGGACCACGCGGAACTCGTCCTCGCCCCGCTCGCTTCCCCCCGCGCTCGCGGCACGGATCCAGACAAGCGGCACCCGCCCACGATCTTCCGGGTGCACCGCCTGCAGCCGCTCTTCGGGCGCCGGCACCTCGGCGCGCGGCGCCGAACCCGCCATGGCCCAGAGCTGCTGCGACCATGTCATCCGCTCGGTTGCGGTGTCCCAATCCCACACCGCCAGCTCGGCCGCGTCGATCGCCAGCTCGAAGCGCGCGGCGCTTTCACGCAGCGCCTGCTCGCGCTCCACCTGCTCGGTGATGTCGATGTTCACGCCAATCAGGCTGAAGCCGCCTTCCTCGCGCCCATGCAGCGCCACGGCGTAGGAGGCGACATGGCGCTGCGTGCCATCGGGCCACACCACGCGGAACTGCTGGCGCATCGCCTCGCCGTGCGGCCATGAGGCGGCCGCCTTGCGCAGGCCCCGCACCGCGTCGCGGTCCTCGGGATGCACCGTCGCCACCGCAAGGTCCGAGCCCGGCAGGCCCGGCCGCGGTTCCAACCCGCGGATGCGCCACATCTGGTCAGACCAGTGGCCGGCACCCTCCGGCATGTTCACCTGGAACACGCCCAGCGCCGCCGCCTCGCTGGCCACGCGCAGCCGGGCCTCACTCTCCTCCAGGGACTGCGCGGCCAGGCGGCGCTCGGTGATGTCGATATTGATGCCGAACAGCCGATGCAGCCCGCCATCCGGGCGCCGCTGCGTCACGGCGCGCGACAGGATGGAGCGCACCGCGCCATCGGGGCGGATGATGCGGAACTCATATTCTCCGCGCATGCCGTCGGGTGCGGCGAATTGCTGGCGCATCCGCAGGGCCACATCCTCGCGGTCCGCCGGGTGCACCAGGTCGATCACCTGCTCGAACGAAAGCGTTCCCGGCTGCGGCTCCAGGCCGCGCATCCGCCAGATCCGCTCCGACCAGTAGCCGGTGCGGGACTCCGGATCGAACTCGAACACGCCCATCTCGGCGGCCTCCACCGCCAGCCGCAGCCGGGCCTCGCTGGCCTCCAGCGCCTGCGCCGCCGTCCGCCGCTCCGTCACATCCATGTTGATGCCGAACACGCGCGCCGTGCCGTCTTCACTGCGGTGCAGCACCGCGCGCAGCAGAATGTGGCGCACCGTGCCATCCGGCCACACCACGCGGAACTCGGCATCCAGGCGACCGCCATCCGGCACGCTAAGCTGCGACTGAATCCTCGCCTCGGCGGCCTCGCGATCGTCGGGATGCACGCAGGCGATCACCTCGGCCTGCGTGGGAAGGCCCGCACGCGGCACCAGGCCACGCATGCGCCAGGCCTCCTCGGACCAATGCCCCTCCCGCGTCACGGGATCGTATTCCAGCACGCCCAGTTCCGCCGCCTCGATCGCCAGTTCCAGCGTGGTCGTCCGGTCGAGCAGGGCGATCTCCGCCTCGCGCTGGGCGGTAACATCCGTGACCAGGCCCAGCATGCGAACCACCCGGCCCTGCGCATCGCACAGGCTGCGCCCCTCGGAGTGCAGCCAGCGCACGGTGCCGTCGGGCCATACCGCCCGGTATTCGAAGCCCAGCGCCGCCTCGCCGGCCTTCAGCCGCTCCCACGCCCCCAGCAGAACCGGCCGGTCCTCCTCCACCGTATGGTCGGTGATGAACGCCGGCTCCGGTGCCCTGCCCTGCCCCACCAGCCCGCGCAGGCGGAACATCTGCTCGTTCCAGATGGTCGTGCCGGCCACCGGATCATGGTCCCAGATGCCCGCGCCGGTGGCCTCGGTCGCCAGCCGCAACCGCAGCTCGCTTTCCGCCACGCGCAGCTCGGCCAGGCGCCGTTCGGTGATGTCGGAGGAGATGCCCACCACCCGCACCACCTCGCCGCGGCCATCGCGCACCAGCCTGCCCAGACCGCTGACAAAGCGTATGGCCCCATCAGGCCGCCGCACGCGGTACTCGTAGCTGATCTCCTCGGCCTCGGCGTCAATCTTGTCCCAGAACCGCTGCAATGCGCCGTGATCCTCCTCGAGCACGGTCTGCCGTATCTGCTCGCGCGTCGCGCCGTTGCCGGACGGCTCAAGGCCGCGAATCCGCCACATCAGGTCGGACCACACGGTCAGTTTGGTCCGCTTGTCGTAATCCCAGATGCCCAGCCCGGCCGCATCCACGGCCAGCCGCAGCCGCATCTCGCTTTCCGCCAGCGCCTGCTCGGCCCGGCGCCGCTCCGTCACGTCCTGGTTGACCGACAGCAGCCGCACCGCGCCATCCGCGCCGCGCAGCGTCACGCTGCGCGCGTGCAGGATGCGGAACGCACCATCCGGCCGCATCATGCGGTACTCATACTCGTTCACGTGCCCATCCGCAGACCGGCTGGCCCGGGCCCAGATCGCCTGGACCTGGGCGAGATCATCCGGATGCACCAACGCCAGCGTCTCGGCGTTGCCGAGCGGTTTCGCACCGGGCTCCACGCCCATGATGCGGCACAACTGCGCGCTCCAGCTGCCTTCACCGGTCGTGAGGTTCCGGTCGGCCACCCCCAGCTGCGCCGTCTCCACCGCCAGGCGCAGCCGCCACTCGCTGTCGGCCAGGGCGCGCGCGGCACGGCGCTGCTCCGTCACGTCCTGGGTGACGGTGGAGAGCGTCTCGGTGCCATCCGCGCGCAACAGCAGCACGCTGCGGATATACAACGCACGTTCCTGCCCATCCGGCCGCAGGATGCGGAACTCGGTTTCCGTCACATCCCCGGCCCTGCCGGCACGCTGGCGGGCCATGGCATCCATCATCCCCGCCCGGTCCTCCGGATGCACAAGGGACACCACCTCCGCGATCGAAGGCCGCTCCGCCCGCGGCGCCAGGCCATAGATCTGGAACAGCCGGTCGTTCCACATGCCCTTGCCGGTGGCCGGGTCCAGCTGACCGAACCCAAGATCCGCCGTCTCCACCGCCAGCTGGAACCGCGCCGCACTTTCGGCCAGCCCCTGCTCGGCCCGGCGCCGCTCCGTCACATCAAGGTTGATCGCCACGATGGACACCGCCTGGTCCTCGGGGAGGTAGGTGCGCACGCTGCGCGACTGGATCACCCGTTCCTCGCCATCGGGCCGGATGAGGCGGAATTCGTAGCTGCTGGTGCCCTGGTCCCGCGCGTGCCGGTCGCGCATGGCCTCGATCACGCCCGGGCGGTCATCCGGGTGGACCATCCCCACCAGCTCGTCATAGCCCATCGGCTCCGGCCGCGGCGCCAGCCCGCGGATGCGCCACATCCGCTCGTTCCACACCCCCACGTTGCGCTGCGGGTTGGTGTAGCGCTCGAACACGCCCAGCTCGGCCACATCCACCGCCAGGCGGAACCGCGCCTCGCTGGCCGCCAGCGCGTGCTGCGCCATCACCGCCTCGGTCTCGTCGATCAGCACGCCCACCACGCGCGTGCCCCGGCCGGCGGCATCCTCCACGAACACCCGGCTGGAACGCACATGCCGCACGCTGCCATCGGGCCGCACGATCCGGTAGCGCAGCTGCGCCGCCGGCACCCCCGGCGCACCGGTCTCTTCCGGCTGGCGCACCCGGAAAGCCTGGGTCACGCGCGCCCGGTCATCCGGATGCACAGCCCCAAGGAACACATCAACAGCGATCTCCGGGCGCGGCGGAAGGCCCATGATCTCCCACAGCCGCTCCGAGGCATGGCCGGTGTCGTGCACGGGATCGCGCTCCCACACGCCCAGCCCGGCGATCTCGGTGGCCAGCAGCAGGCGCGAGGCCTGGGCCTGCACCTCCATCTCCGTCACCTTCTGCGCCGTCACGTCCTGCAGCGTCAGCATCAGCTGCGCGCCGCCATCCGGGCCGGCCTCGTGCAGCATCCCCACCAGGTTGACGTAGCGCGGCGCGTGCCCCTCGCGCTCGGTGCGAACAAGGCGGGTAAACACGCTTGCCTGCGCCCCCACGCCGGCCAACGTGGCGGCCAGTGCCTCACGGTCTTCAGGCAACAGGTTGCGCGTCAGCCGCTCAACGGTCAGCGCCTCGCCGGGCGCCAGCTCCGTCAGCGCGCGCAGGTTGTCAGAGGCCACAACCGTCGCCTCCCCCCAAGCGCGCCCCGGTGGCCGGGTCAACTCCGCCACCGCAATCCCACCGGCGGCATGGAACAGCCGGTCGCGATTGCTGCGCAGCTCCGCCCCCAGCCGCACCGCCTCCTCGATGCGCACCAGGCCCGCGCGCGTGCCACGAATCGCGGCCTGGTAGGCGGCGCCGATCTGCACCGCCCCCATCCGCGCCATGGCAAAGGACAGCAGCGTCACCCCGATCGCGATTGCCACGGCCCCCGCCGGCCCGAACGGCACGCGCTCGTACAGCCCGGGGCTCGGCTGGGCCACCACCACCGTCAGCCCGCTGCGCGGCGCGCGCGCATAGCCGATGGTGTGCCGCACCCCGTCCGGCGCCGCCCAATCATGCACCACGCCGCCGGTCACCGCAGGATCATGGATCTGCCGCAGCAGGGCCGGGCCCAGGATGGATTGCGCCGACCAGACCATCTCGCCACGCCGGTCCGTCACCACCGTCACGTGCCACGGCCAGTCCCCGCCGCCCCCCCGCATCGAGCGCAGCACAGAGACGGAAATGGCGAATTCCAGCCGCGCCAGCCGCGAATCGGCCGAGCGGAGCGGCAAGCTGCCCGTCAGCACCGGCTCCCCTTCAACGCGGCCGGCCAGAACCTCGTCGGGGGAGCCGCCCGGGGCAATCGCCTGGGCCGTATCGGAGCGAAAGCCGCTCGCCGTCAGCACCGCGCCCTGGGCGTCCGTCACCACCGCCGCACGGATCAGGCCGGCGGCGCGGGCCGTTTCAAGATGCTCACGCACCGCCCCCAGGTCGCCACGCCGCAAACCCGGAGACGCGGAGATCATCTGCATCACGGACCGCGCGACATCCAGCCGCGAATCCACATCCTCGGCCAGATGCTCCGCATCCCCCAGCAGGTCGCGCTCCGCCCAGTGGCGGGAGGCGCTGTAGGAAAACCAGGTCACCAGCACCGCATGCCCCCAAAGCGGCAGCAGCACCTGGATCATCGCCACGGTCACATAGCTCCGCAGCGAAATAGACCAATCCCCACGCCAGGGGCCGCGCAGCCAAGCGAACATCCGGCATCATCCTGTCTCGCGGCGCCCCGCCCGCGGTGCGCCAGGGCATGCAGCCCGGCGCGCCGATCAGGCGACCGGCGTCGGCGGATCGTCACCCAGCAGGATTGCCAGGCGCACCAGGTCGGCAAAGGATTGCAGGTGCAGCTTCATCATGATCGCCGCGCGATACACTTCCACCGTGCGCGGGCTGATGCCGATCTCGGCCGCCACTTCCTTGTTCGAAAGCCCACGGGCCAGCGCGTGCATCACCTCCTGCTCGCGCCCGGTCAGCCGCGCCACGCGCTGCTGCGCCTCCAGCACCGCGCGCTGCCGCTCCAGCACCCGCTCCAGCGCCTCCGTCAGGCGCTCCATGGTGAACGGCTTCTCCAGGAAATCCACCGCACCCATCCGCATGGCCCGGATCGCCATGCTGATATCGCCATGCGCGGTCATGATCACGATCGGCAGGCCGGGCGCACGGGTCCGCAACGCCGGAATCGCCTCGATCCCGTCGGTGGCCGGGCCCAGCATCACGTCCAGGATCAGGCAGCCCTGCTTGGCGATGTTGTCCTGCGCCAGGAATTCATCGACGCCCGGAAACGTCTCGCACTTGTAGCCCGCGACAGAAAGATAATCCGCCACGGCCAGCCGAAGGTCCGGCTCGTCATCAATGATATACAGCACGAACCCATCCACGCCGACGAAGGGCAGTTTAGTCATCCGTTTTGGTTGCATAGACATCTGCGCCGGCACCATAGGCTCGAGTGTCGCCCGGGACGGCGGGCGATACATCGACCTTAGTGCACATCATCAACAGAGGCCACGCCACGGTCGCGACAAAATGTACCTGTCCGCACGGGTCCCCCACCCCGCGCTACAGGCACCGCTGCAGCGAGGCCACCGCCCCGGATCCCGCCGGCGCCAGGGAACCCGCCGCCCGCACCGCAGAGGCCAGCAGATGCTGCGCCGCCTCGCCGTCGCCCTCCCGCACCGCCGCATCGGAAGCGCGCGCCAGGGCCAACGGCAATTCCATCGCAAAATGGCAGGCCCGGCACCGCTCCGATCCCGTACGATAGCAAGACAGCGCCGAACGCGCGGCAATCAGCCGGTCCGCCAGATCCTGCGGCGGCCAGGTGGCTGCCACCACCGCATGGCCTTCCATCACGCACAACGGAACCTGCAACACGGCAACGCCCTCATCCTGCAATCGCATTCTGCATACGGCGCCCCCACCTGTGCGTCCGCCTGGGGAAAAACCGGCCCGTGAAACTACGTAATCCCCCCTAGGCCAGGCCGCGCCGCGCGGCCCAGAATTCCGTTGCCACCCGGCCCGGGCCGGGGCCATGCTGGCTGCAAAATCAAGGGGGAAACGCGATGGTCCGCATGCGGAATCTGTCACGCCGCGCCGTGCGCCTGCTCGCCGCGGGCATGGCCGCCTGGGCTGTGGGATCGGCCTCCGGCACAACCGCCCAGGCCCGCCCCCTCACCATCGCCGTCGGCAGCGACGTCACCTCGCTCGACCCGCATTTCCACAACACCGCCATCAACCACGCCACCGGCGACCACATCTACGAACCACTCACCTTCCAAGACGCCCAGGGCCAGGTCATCCCCAACCTCGCCCGCAGCTTCCGCCTGATCGACGACCAGACCTGGGAGTTCGAACTCCACCCCAACGTCACCTTCCACGACGGCACCCCGCTCGATCC
This sequence comes from Rhodospirillales bacterium, assembly GCA_947460455.1. GTDB lineage: Bacteria > Pseudomonadota > Alphaproteobacteria > Acetobacterales > Acetobacteraceae > CAMDGX01. The sequence continues at coordinate 7,149 of CANHKG010000195.1, forward strand.
GGAAGACGTCGCCTTCACCATCGCCCGCATCCCGCAGGTGAAGGGCCCCAGCTCCTACACCCACTTCATCGAATCCGTGGTCGGCATGGAACGCCTCTCCGCCACCACCTTCCGCCTGAAAACCCGCACGCCAGACCCGTTCCTGCCCTTCAACCTCGCCGGCGCCAAGATCCTCAGCCGCACGATCCACGCCGACAGCCAGGCCCCCGATTTCAACTCCGGCAAGCTCGCCATCGGCACCGGCCCCTACCGCTTCGCCAGCTACGCCCGCGGCGACCGCCTCACCCTCAAGCGCAACGACGCCTGGTGGGGCAACCGAGACCCGAAAACCGCCCAGCCCTGGACCGACGTGACCCTGCGCGTCATCTCCTCCGACGCCTCGCGCATGGCCGCCCTCCTCGCCGGCGAGATCGACCTCGCCGACCGCGTCCCGCCCGACGACCTGCCCAGCATCCGCGCCAACGCCGCCCTCGCCCTGTTCTCCATCCGCGGCCACCAGGTCTCCTACCTCTTCCCCGATTCCACGCGCGACGGCCCCCTGCCCCAGACCTTCGACAAGAAAACCGGCCAGCCGCTGGCCACCAACCCGCTGCGCGACCGCCGCGTGCGCGAAGCCCTGTCCCTGGCCATCAACCGCCGCGCCATCTCAGATACCATCATGAACGGCGGCGCCTTCCCCGCCGAACAGATGGTCGCCCCAGGCGCCATCGGCCGCGACGACACCCTGCCCGACCTCGCCTTCGACCCCGCCCGCGCCCGCGCCCTGCTGGCCGAGGCCGGCTACCCCGATGGCTGGCGCTGGACCATCGTCGCCCCCAACGGCCTGTTCTCCGGCGACGCCAAGATCGCCCAGGCCATGGCGCAGATGTTCACCCGCGTGGGCATCGAAACCCGGCTGGAAACCATGGTGAACGCCATGTTCATCCCCAAGATCAACGCCCGCGAACACCCGATGTTCTACATGAGCTACCTGTCCTCCACCTCCATCACGGTCCTGCGCTCCGTCTGGATCAGCAAAGGCAGCGGCCCCGGCAACGGCGTCGCCAACCGTATGCACTACAGCAACCCCGCCCTCGACCAGGTCTTCCTCTCCAGCGTCACCCGCATGGACAACGCCCTGCGCGCGAAGGAGCTGGCCCAAGCCATGCGCCTGGGCATCGAAGACCTCGCCACCATCCCCGTCGTCTTCGCCGGCTACAACTGGGCCACCCGAAAAGACCGCGTGGTGATCGAACCGAACGTGCTCGGCTTCACCCAGGCCATGCTGATCAAGCCAGCGAAGTAGAAGGAAGCATGTTCTTTTTTGAAAAAAAGAACCAAAAAACGTCTCCGACTCCGCGGCGTCACGGCCCCATCAAGCCTCCACCCGTCATTGCGAGCGAAGCGAAGCAATCCAGGGATGCCACCCCGGATGCGAACCCCTCACCCCCACCGCATGGGATCCACACGCAACAGCAGCGCCATCCTTCCCGCTGGCAACGCCCCACATCCCAGCTAGAATACCCCCACGCGCCCTTAGCTCAGTTGGATAGAGCAACAGCCTTCTAAGCTGTCGGTCACTGGTTCGAATCCAGTAGGGCGCGCCATTCCTTCAATGGGTCGGCAGTGCGCGCCGGGCTGGCCCGCAAAAGGCCCCGAATCCCTAGCTCGCCCGCACCAAAAGATACGGAATACCGCCCGAACTGCCGAAGCTCGTGGAAAGCGTGCCGTTCGCCAGGTCGGCCGTCGTGTAGCCGGCCAAGGTGAGTGCTGCGACCGGGCCCGCATCAGAGACCGCAATCAGGGTCAACCCGGTCGCCCCCGCAGCACCTTGGCCATCCACCCACGCCAGCCTGAAATCCTCCGGAGTGAGCCCCCACACCGCAGCATCGTCGCCCGACTGCATGTTGGTCACGATGTTCCACACATCGCTGTGCGCCCTGCGGATATCCACGAAGAACGTGTCGTAGCCGGATGCGCCGGTCAGGTAGTTCGAACCCCCGCTCGCATCCAGCACGTTCCGCCCGCCGCAGGCGACGATCGCATCGTTGCCGTCGCCGGTGTGGATCAGCCAATTTTCCGTCGTCGCCGCAACGTTCAGGTTCTCCGGCGTCACCCGGATGAACTGGTTCTGCAGCCCCGGCATCGGTCCGGAGAAACCAGCCGCGGGCACCCATTGCGTCCCCGCGCCGTCGTCCACCAGCATGCCAGACTGCGAAGCATCCACCACGTAGCTGTAGGTCACCTCCACCGTCGCATCCGACAGGGCCGCGATCTCAGCCAGGAAGCTCGCCGGGCCCGTCACCATGCCATGCCCCTCGCTGCGCAGCGCAAGGCCCAGCGTTCCGCCGCCGGTGAACGCCGCGAGCGACGCCCCGTCCCGCAGCGTCACGGCTTGCGTCGCATGGGCCGTCCGCGCCCCGTCCGCGGTACCGCCGGCGCCGCTGAAATCGTCAACGCCGTCGCTCCCACCGAAGCTGAGCATCCGTTCCACCCGCGTCGCGGCAGTGGCAAGCGATGCCCCCTCCATCGCAAGCGTGGTCTGTGCCAGCTGCGCCACCTGCATCACGCCAGGCATGGCACCATGGTTCTCGGCCTTGGCAGAGGCGTCGATCGCCGTCGTCAGCCTGATCTGCACCGACGCCAGCGTCCCCAGCGCCGGATCGAAGCGGGCCACCGCCATGCTGTCGCGCCAACCCGTCATCTGCGGCCCGAAATGGAAGGTCTGGCTTGGCAGGGTGGCCGTCACGAGCGGAACAGGCCATTGG
>CANHKG010000196.1 GCA_947460455.1 Rhodospirillales bacterium
AGGGGGGTATCTCTCCGGATCGGTGATCCGGAGAGATACCCCCCTATCCGCGCGCAAATAAACGCCGGGTCCAGGGACCGCTGGGTCCCTGGTGGGGTCCAGGGGCAAAGCCCCTGGCCTTTCCTTCACTGCACCGGCGAGAACGCCGTCGGCGCCAGGATGCGGTTTTCCATTTCCAGCAGCACTTCGGCGTCGGCCACCGCCTTCAGGTAGGCGCCCCAGGCCGGGTCGCCGGCCATCGCCTTGCGGCGCTTTTCGCGGTCGCCCTGGTCTTCGTAGCCCCACATGTGCACCACGCGGTTCAGCGGGCCTTCCACCGTGGTGTACCAGCCCAGGCACTTGCCCAGGTATTTCTGCTGCAGCGGCCAGGCCAGTTCCTGATAGATCTTCACGAAGTCGGCCATCTTGTTCGGCTTGCAGGTATAGATGCGCAGGTCGACGATCACGTCCGTTCTCTCCCGATCGGGTTGGCCGGTTCCGCCGGCCGCGTTCACTGGTTAGACCGAAATCCGCCGCCCGCAAACCGCCTCAGCTTTGCAGGAACCCAACCCGGTCCGCCTCCAGCACCGCGCAGGTCAGCTTGCCGCCGAACACGGCCCCGGTATCGATCCCGATCCGGTTGTGCCGAACCTCCGGCGCCGCGCGCGGCGTATGCCCGTGCACCACCACCACGCCGAAATCCTGCTCGCTGTACAGGAACGAATTGCGGATCGTCAGCAGGTCCTGGTCCGTCTGCGCCCCCAGCGCCACGCCGGGCCGGATGCCGGCATGGGCGAAGAAATAGCCGCCCACCTGGTGCCGCAGCGCCAGCCCGCGCAGGAAGGCCATGTCCGGCTCCGGCACATGCGAGGGCCAGGTGTTGCGCGGCGCATCGGGGTCCCCGCCCCAGCTCGCCAGCGCCTCCCGCCCGCCAGAGATCATCCAGTCGGTCGCCGAGGGCCCCACCCCGTCCAGCGCATCCAGCATGGTGCGCTCATGGTTGCCCATCAGGTTCACGGTGGCCACGCCGGGCAACGGATCGCCCGCCGCCAGCATCCGCACCACGCCGGCGCTGTCCGGCCCGCGGTCCACGTAGTCGCCCACATGCAGCAGCAGCGGCTGCGCCACCGGCCGGGCCGCAAGGTCCGCCGCGATCGCCGCATGAAGCTCACGCAGCCGGTCCAGGCAACCATGGATATCGCCGATCGCATACACACGGTGCCCCGCGGGCAGCCGCCCCGGTGCAGGCTGGAACTCGATCATGCCACCGCATCCCGTGCATGCAGCAGGCCATACAGCCCCACCGCCCCGCGTATCCCCAGCGACGCCGCGGCCGTCTCCGCCGCATCGCGCAGCACCGAGGCCTCCGTGCCTTCCACCACCAGGATCGTCCCCAGCCGAGCATCCTGCCCCGGCCGCAGCCCTGCCTCCGGATTCACGTCCACATCCTCGGCCGCCACCCACAGCCGCGCGCGAGACACCGCGCCATGCCCCAGCAACCCTGCCAGCACACCCTGCGCCCCCGGCACCGCGAGCGCCGCCTCCATCCCGATCACCGCCACCAATCCACCAATCCCCGCCCCTTCATCCGCCGCCACCGCGCAGATGCTCCGGCACATCGCCCGGAAATGCCGCATTATGTCCACCGTCCCCGCCGTCGGCGCCGCCAGCCGCGCGCGATACGCGTCAGACCGCAGCACCGCCGCCGACTCCACCTCATAGAAGGTGAAGAACGCCTGCCCCGCCCCCTCCACAAGCCGATACCGCCGCGCATGCCGGAACCCCGGCACGCCCAGCCGGTCCGGCAGATGGTCGCGCTGATACCAATCCTCATACGCCGGGAGGTCACACCCCGCATCGAGGTCATTCAGCACCGCCAGAATACCCGAATGTTCCATCACGCCCTCACGCCCCCCGCCGCCGCGCCTCACGCCGCGCGATCCAGGTCGTGGACAGGAAAATCACCAGCCCGCCCAGCACCGTCGTCGTGCTCGGATACTCGCCGAACGCGATCATCCCCGCCACCGAGGCCCAAACGAGATCCACGAACTTCACCCCCTGCGTCGCAGAAGCATCCGCCGCCCGCAGCGCCCGGGTGCTGAAATAATGGCCCAGGCTGCCGAACACCCCGCACACCATCAGCAGCGCCCATTGCGGCCCGGTCGGCCAGGTCCAGTCCCACAGCGCGAACGGGCACAGGAACAGCGCCACGGTGATCGATTGCCACAGCACGATCACCTCCGCCTTGTCCCGCCGCGTCAGCGCCTTCACGATCAGGAAGGAGGCCGCGAACAACGGCGAAGACCCCAGCATCAACAGCGGATAATACCACCCGCCGGAGCCGAGCTGCAGCGAGGGCCCCACCACGATCAGCACACCCACGAACCCGAACGCCGCCGCCGCCCAGCGCGCCCACACCAGCTTCTCGCCCAGGAACAGCGAAGCCCCCAGCATGATGAAGATCGGGGAGGTGAACCCGATCGCCACGTTGTCCGCCAACGGAATGTGCCGCAGCGCCGTGAACCACAGCAGCATGCCGCTGGTATGCACCGCCCCGCGCCAGAACTGCCCGCCCACGGAATGCGGCACCATCCCCGCAAGCCCCACCCGCAGCATCAGCGGCAGCACGATCAGCAGCCCGCAGACATAACGCAGGAAGCCGATCTGCAGCGGGTTCATGGTGAACGACATGCCGCGCATCAGCGTGTTCAGCAGCGTGAAGGTCAGGCCGGCCGCGGCCATCCACATCATGCCGCGCACCGCCGGCGGCAATGCCAGGGCAGCCAATTGCAATCGGCCCGACAAGCGCCGGGCCGATGCAGAAACCTCGAAAAAGGTCATCCGGTCATCCGGCAAGGATGCGCCGCCGCGTTGCCACGGCGGCGCGCCCCTTGAAGGATCAGGCCTGCATCTGCGGGCCGAGTTCCGTCAGGCCGCGATCCAGCACGTCGATGATCCGGTCGATCTCGCTGCGGGTGATCACCAGCGGCGGGGAGAAGGTCAGGGTGTTGGAATGGCGGCTGCCGCCACCCGAACGCCCGATGATCACGCCCTGCTTCTTGCAGAAGGCCACCATGGCGCCAACGTGGGCGGAGGAGACCTGCTCCTTGGTCTTCTTGTTCTTCACCAGCTCCAGGCCCAGCAGCAGGCCCTTGCCGCGGACATCGCCCACGACCGCATGCTTCAGCAGGGTCTTGAGGCCATCCATGAAGTACTTGCCGTTCTCGGCCGCACGCTCGGCGAGCTTCTCTTCCTGCATGATCTCGATGTTGCGCACGGCAACAGCCGCGGCGGCCGGATGGCCACCATAGGTGTTCACCTGCATCACCTGGCGCATGGCGGCTTCTTCGCCGAGGAACGAGTTGAACACTTCGTTCTTCACCACGGTCGCCGCGATCGGCAGGTAGGCCGAAACGATGCCCTTGGCCACCGCCATGATGTCCGGCTTCACGCCGTAATGCTGGTGGGCGAACATCTTGCCGGTGCGGCCAAAGCCGTTGATCACCTCGTCCACATGCAGCAGCGCGCCGTACTTCTCGCACAGCTTGGCCACCGCCGGCAGGTATTCGTCGGGCGGCACCGCAATGCCCACGCCAGACATGATCGGCTCGATCAGGATCTCGGCGATCGAATCCGGCCCCTCGCCCTGGATCGTGCTCTCCATGTTGGTCACGCAGGCCAGCTCGCAGGTCGGATACTCAAGGCCGAACGGGCAGCGGTAGCAGGTCGGCGCGGCCACGTGCACGAACTCGTTGCCGCCCAGCGGCTCGAACTTGCCCTTGCGCTCGCCCATGCCGCCAGCGGCCAGGGTCGAAAGCGTGGTGCCGTGATAGGCGTAGTAGCGGCTGATGGTCTTGTAGCGGAACGCGCCCGGCTTCTGCTCATGGCGCTGATACTGGCGCGCGATCTTGAAGCCCGCCTCGTTCGCCTCGGAGCCCGAGTTCACGAAATAGGTGTGGTAGCCGCCGCCCATCAGGCCGTTCATCTGCTCGGCCAGGCGCGCGGCCGGGAAGTTCATCGCCGTGTGCGGGTAGTAGGCGATCTGCTGCATCTGCTCGGCGGCAATATCCGCCAGCTCCGTGCGGCCATAGCCGATGTTCACGCACCACAGCCCGGCCATGGCATCCAGATACTCGGTGCCGTCATAGTCGCGCACGGTGGAGCCCTGCGCCCCAACCACCACCATCTGGTTCTTTTCCAGCGCGGTATGCTGCACGATCGGGTGCAGGACATTCTCCAGGTCCTGCTTGACGACTGCCTTGCGGATTTCGGGATCAGGTGCGTTGGTCAGGGACATGGCGGCCTCTTGAAGGTTGCTGGAAACAGCCTAGCGCAGCCTTCAACGAAATGTCACCCCGCCCTGCCGTGAAACATCACGCCAAGTGTTCGCTCTCCAGATAATCCTGGCTGCGCATCTCCTCCAGGCGGGAGGCCGTGCGCTCGAACATCTGCGCGTTCTCCCCGCGCATGTACAGCTGGTCCGGCATCGCCTCCGCCGAGGCATACAGCTTCACCCGATGGTCGTACAGCGTATCCACCAGCACGATGAACCGCCGTGCCTTGTCGAAATTATCGGGCGAAAGCCGCGGCACCCCATCCAGCACCACGGTATGGAACCGCTCCGCGATCGCGAGGAAATCACCCGCCCCCAGCGCCTCGCCGCACAGCGCCTCGAAATCGAACCGCGCCACCTTGCCCGCCGCCAGCGGCACCCGCAGCGTGCGCCCCATCACCACCAGCTCCGCCGGCCGCGGCGTCTCGCCGCCGCCCATCGTCCGGAATACCTCGTCCAGCGCCGCATCCGCCCGCCCATCCGCCGGCACATGCCAGGTCGCGAACGCCCGCATCCGCTGCCGCCGGAAATCCCGCGCGCTGTCCAGCAGGTGCACGTCCACATGCCGGTTCAGAATGCCGATGAACGGCAGGAACGCGTCCCGCCCCGGCTGCCCGCGGAACAGATCATCCGGCGCGGTGTTCGATGTCGCCACCGTCACCACGCCCCGATCGAACAGCGCCTGGAACAGCCGCCCCAAAATCATCGCATCCGCGATGTCATGCACCTGGAACTCATCGAAGCACAGCAGCGCCGCCTCCGCCGCGATCCGGTCCGCCAGTGGCGGAATCGGGTCCTCGATCTCCGGATGCGCGCGCTTGTGGGCATGAAAGCGCGAATGCGCCTCCTGGATGAACCGATGAAAATGAATCCGCCGCCGCCGTGGCACATCCGCCTCGGCAAAGAACAAATCCATCAACATGGATTTCCCGCGCCCGACCTGGCCAACCAGGTAAAGCCCCTTCGGCGGCTGCGGCACCGCCGCCGGCTTCGCGCCAAAAATCCGCCCCAGCAACCCGGGCTTGGCCACCGGCGCCGGCGGCGCAGGGTCATAGCCGCGCAACTGCTCCCACAAGGCCTGCAGCCGAACAGCCGCCGCCTCCTGCGCCGCATCCGGCGCAAGCTCCCCGTGCGCCACGCGGGCGCGATAGGCGGGCAAAGGGCCTTGGGTCATGGCAGAAGGAAGGCCAGGGCTCTGCCCTGGACCCGCCAGGGACCTGAGGTCCCTGGACCCACATGAGTTGTTCCGCCTTCGGCGGGGAGGGGCCGCCCGGGTCTCTCCACCGCCTCGACGGCCCCTCCCCGCCGAAGGCGGAAAAGGTATCGGGGTCTGGGGCCTAAGGCCCCAGCGGGGTCGAGGGGCAGAGCCCCTCGCCTTGCTTCCTGTCCGTGCCTCAAGCCGCCTTGGCCATCCCGCGCAGCACGTAGTGCAGGATCCCGCCGTGGCGCCAGTAGCTCACTTCGTCCAGCGTATCCACGCGGCACTGCACCGCCACCTGGTCGGTGGTGCCGTTCGGGCGATGGATCACCAGCGCGAGGTCCATCAACGGGGTCAGGTTGTCCAGGCCCAGGATATCCAGCACTTCGTCGCCGGTCAGGCCCAGGCTCTTGCGGTCCACCCCGTTCTTGAACACCAGCGGCAGCACGCCCATGCCCACCAGGTTGGAGCGGTGGATGCGCTCGAAGCTTTCCACGATCACCGCCTGCACGCCCAGCAGCGCCGTGCCCTTGGCCGCCCAGTCGCGGGAGGAGCCAGTGCCGTATTCCTTGCCGCCGATCACCACCAGCGGGGTGCCCTGCGCCTTGAACTTCATGGCTGCATCGTAGATCGACTGCGGCCCACCGGCGCCGATCCGCGTCATGCCGCCCTCAACGCCCGAAAGCATCTCGTTGCGGATACGGATGTTGGCGAAGGTGCCACGCATCATGATCTCATGGTTGCCGCGGCGGGCGCCGTAGCTGTTGAAATCATGCTGCAGGATCTGCCGCTCCAGCAGGTATTCCCCGGCCGGCGAGGTCTTGCGAATGTTGCCGGCGGGCGAGATGTGGTCGGTGGTGATGCTGTCGCCCAGCACCGCCAGGATGCGCGCGCCCTTGATGTCGCCCTTCGCCGCCGGCTCCATCGTGATCCCGTCGAAATAGGGCGGGTTCTTCACGTAGGTGGAGCTGTCAGACCAGCGATAGGTCTGCGCACCTGCTTCCACCTGAATCGCCTGCCACTGCTTCGGCCCCTTGAACACCTCGCCGTAGCGCTTCAGGAACATCTGCCGCGACAGGTGGGCGCCCACAACGTCGGCGATCTCCTTGTTGGTCGGCCAGATGTCCTTCAGGTACACCGGCTTGCCGTCCTTGGAGGTGCCCAGCGAAGCCTTGGTGATGTCCTCGTTCATCGTGCCGAGGATCGAATACGCCACCACCAGCGGCGGGCTCGCCAGGTAGTTGGCGCGCACATTGGCGTGCACCCGGCCCTCGAAGTTGCGGTTGCCCGAAAGCACGGAAACGGCAACCAGCTTGTTGTCCTCGATCGCATCCACGATCGCGTCTTCCAGCGGGCCAGAATTGCCAATGCAGGTCGTGCAGCCATAGCCAACGGTCTGGAAGCCCATGGCATCCAGCTCCGCCGAAAGCCCGGCGGCGTCCAGATACTCCGTCACCACCTGCGAACCAGGCGCCAGCGAGGTCTTCACCCACGGCTTCGGCGTCAGCCCCAGGGCGCGCGCCTTGCGGGCCACGAGCCCGGCGGCCACCAGCACGGCGGGGTTGGAGGTGTTGGTGCAGGAAGTGATTGCCGCGATCACCACGTCGCCATGCGTGATCTCATAGTTCTTGCCAGCAACAGCGGCCTTGGTGCCGAGGTCGTTGGCGGCCACGCCCAGGCTCTTGGTCAGCTCGCCCTTGAACGCGGAGGAAGCATCGCGCAGCAACACGCGGTCCTGCGGGCGCTTCGGCCCGGCGAGCGAAGGCAGCACGGTCGACATGTCCAGCTCCAGCGTGGAGGTGAACACCGGGTCCGGCGTGGTGGCGTCGCGCCACATGCCCTGCGCCTTGGAATAAGCCTCCACCAACGCAATCCGGTCTTCGTCGCGGCCCGAGAGGCGCAGATAGTCGATGGTCACGCGGTCCACCGGGAAGAAGCCGCAGGTGGCCCCGTATTCCGGCGCCATGTTGGCGATGGTGGCACGGTCGGCCAGGGTCATCTCGTCCAGGCCCGGGCCGAAGAACTCCACGAACTTGCCCACCACGCCGTGCTTGCGCAGCATCTGCGTCACGGTCAGCACCAGGTCAGTGGCCGTCGCCCCCTCAGGCATGCGCCCGGTCAGGCGGAAGCCCACCACGTCCGGGATCAGCATGGCGATCGGCTGGCCCAGCATGGCCGCCTCAGCCTCGATCCCGCCCACGCCCCAGCCCAGCACGCCCATGCCGTTCACCATCGTGGTGTGGCTGTCGGTGCCATAGAGCGTGTCGGGATAGGCAAACGTCTTGCCGTCCAGATCAGCGGTCCACACCGCCTGCGCCAGGTATTCCAGGTTCACCTGGTGGCAGATGCCCGTGCCCGGCGGCACCACGCGGAAATTGTCGAACGCGGTCTGGCCCCAGCGCAGGAAGGTATAGCGCTCCCCGTTGCGCTCGAACTCCACCTTTTCGTTCTTCTCGGCGCTGTCGGCGGTGGCGGAGTAGTCCACCATCACGGAATGGTCGATCACGAGATCGACGGGCACCAGCGGGTTCACCTTCTCCGGGTTCCCACCCAGCCGCAGAATGCCATCACGCATCGCGGCGAGATCAACCACCGCCGGCACGCCGGTGAAATCCTGCATCAGGATGCGCGCGGGCTTGAACGGCACTTCCTTGCTGCTGCTGGCATTGGCCAGCCAGCCGGAAACGGCCTTGGCGTCATCCACCGTATAGGCCTGCCCGTCCTCGAACCGCAGCACGTTCTCCAGCAGCACCTTGAGGCTGACCGGCAGCCGCGAAACATCGCCAATCGCCTTCGCGGCCTCGGGGATGGAGAAGTAGGTATAGGTCTTGCCCGCCACCGCCAGCGTGCGCTGGGTGTTCAGGCTGTCCCGGCCAATGCTCTTCATGGAGGCTCTCTTCGCTGATGGGGCGCGTACGCGGCCCGATGCCCGGTGGTTGCGCGCGCCGGATTAGCCTATAACCCCCGATACGTCCACACAGCGGGGCGGTTGCAACCTTTGGCCATGGCGAGGCAACCGGTGCGGCCAGGGGTTGCAGTGATCAAGACGTTTCCCATTCACCACGGCTGGCTGATCCTGGCTTCCGGAACGCTGGGCGCCTTCATGACGGTGCCCGGGCAGACTGCCGGGGTTTCGGTGTTCTTCGACCCGGTGACGGCGGATCTCGGGGTGTCACGCAGCTGGGCGTCGATCGCCTACGCAGCCGGAACGCTGGCCGGCATCCTGCCGGCACCGTTGATCGGGCGCTGGATCGACCGCAAAGGCCCCCGCCTCACCGGCACAATCCTGGCCACGGCGCTCGCCCTGGCATGCGGGTTCATGGCGCTGGTTGATTCGGCCGCGATGCTGCTGATCGGCTTCGGATTACTGCGCGGCACCGCGATCGGCGGGCTGAGCCTGGTCAGCCAGCACGTCATCAACCTGTGGTTCGTCCAGCGCCGCGGCATGGCGGCGGCAGCATCCAGCCTGGGCCTTGCCGCCGGGTCCATGCTCCTGCCCCCGCTATTCGACCTGCTGGTGTCGCTGCACGGCTGGCGCGGCGCCTACCTGGCGATCGCCCTGCTGGTCGCCGTCACCATCCTGCCGGTCATCGCCATCGTGTTCCGCGACCGGCCGGAGAAATACGGCCTCACCGTCGATGCCGGCCTCGCCCCGGCCGCCGGCACAGCCCGGGCAGAGCCGTCTTTCACCCGGCCGCAGGCACTCGCCACTGGCGTGTTCTGGCTGCTGTGCGCTGCGGGCTTCCTGATGAACGCCATCGGCACCGGGCTGCTGCTGAACCATTTCTCGATCATGGCCACCGCAGGCATCCAGCGCTGGCAGGCGTTGCAGCTTCTGTCGCTGCTCGCCGGCGTGCAGGCCGTGGCCACCCTGGCCACCGGGATCATGCTGGACCGCTGGGAGCCGCGGCGCCTGGTGCCACTCGCGATGTTCATGCTGGCGGTCGCCTGCGCCCTGCCGGTGCTGGCCGCAGGCGGTTCGGCAAGCTGGCTCTACGCCCTGTGTCTCGGCGGTGCCTATGGCGCCCAGCAGGCGATCAACGCCGCCGGCTACGCCCAGTATTTCGGCCGCGACCACCTCGGCGCGATCCGCGGCGCATCCTACGTCTTCGGCTTGGGCGGCGCGGCCTTCGGCCCACTGCCATTCGCGGTCAGCGCCGACCTGACTGGGGCCTATACAACGGTGCTGTTGCTGTCCTTCGTCCTGTGCCTGGCCTGCGGCGCCGCGGCGATCCTCATCCGGCGGCCCGCCATCCCCACCCCGGGCACCCCGGCGCATGGGTAAGGGCCAAGAAGGCATGATCGTGCCGCAGGAAGGC
>CANHKG010000197.1 GCA_947460455.1 Rhodospirillales bacterium
CGGATCATCGATCCGGCCAGCCCCCTCTCCCCATGAGCGAAAACGAAAGGGGTCTGGGGCCTAAGGCCCCAGCGGGGTCGAGGGGCAGAGCCCCTCGCCTTGCCTTGCCTACCGCTTGGGCTTGTCCTGGATCGCTTCCGGCCAGGGCACGATCGTGCCGGGCACCGTGGTATCGATCCCGCCCAGCGCATAGGTCCGCCGGCACAACTCGCTCGCCAGCGCCGTCCGGTCGGTGATCTCGGCCAGATCCTCGAACGGGATCAGGTCTCCGATCGTCATCCCCAGCCGCGTGCCGAATCGGCGCCGGATTTCGCCGGCGATCAACGCCAGCCGCAGCGTTACGCTGTAATGGCTCACGATCTGGAACAGCCGGCTGTTCTGCCCCTGGAAATGCACCGGCAGCACCGGGCACCGCCCGCGCTGCACCAGTTGCCCCGCGATCGGCTGCCACGGCCCGTCCATCGCCGGCCGCCGCCCCCACCGGTCCGGCGCGGTGGAGATGGCGCCGGCCGGGAACACCACCAGGCACCCGCCCGCCTCCAGCTGCGCCCGGGCGGCGGCGCGCGAGCGGATGTTCAGCAGCTGCGCCTCGCGCGTTCCGGAGAAATCCAGCGCCAGGAAATGGTCCTCCGTCTCCGGCGCCTGGGACAGCACGGAGTTGATCAGCAGCTTGAAATCCGGCCGCACCTGATGGATCAGCCAGCACAGCGCGAACCCGTCCACCAGCCCATAGGGATGGTTGGCCACCACCATCAGCGGCCCGGTGCGCGGAATCCGGTCCAGCGCCGTCCGGTCGAAATCCAGCTCGATCTGCGACCGCCGCAGCATCTCGCTCCAGAAGCTCTCCTTCGTGCCGCCCTCGGCCCGGAAGGCGCTGTAGACGGCCTTCAGCTTGCGCTGCCCCGTCACCCGCTCCACCGCCCGCACCACGGCCCGGCGCGTGGCAGACATGGCGGGGTCGATATAGGAAATCGCAGGCTCGTCCCCGCTGGAGGAATCGGTCAGCTTCGCGGTCTGGGCGAGTGGCACGCAGGTGAAGCCTCTGCTAGCCGCCATCGGCGGCGTTCAACAGGAAGCCCCAGTTTAGCGCCGAAAACCGCCTCCACCATTCCGTCACGAAAACATCATGAAGCCGCGGCGGCTCAGTATCCCACACGCTACCGGCGGTCACCGATGCGTCCGTCCGCACCAGGGCCCGGCAACGCGGAGCGATCCAGCTTCCCTCCCACGGTCCGCGGCAATGCCTCGATCGAATGAAAGGCCGACGGTACCATGTGCCGCGGGAGATGATCCTGGGCAAAACGTCGCACCTCCGCCGGCTCCACGGCGGTACCGGGCGCCAACACCAGATATGCCACAAGGAAGGTCGCTCCCGATCCGTCAGCAACGGCCCGAACGGCCGCATCCGCCACGCCGGGGTGGCGCAGCAGCACGCTTTCGATCTCCTCCGGCGTGATGCGGTAGGCGCGCAGCTTGATCTGGTTGTCCACCCGGCCAAGCACCCTGAGGAGGCCGTCAGACCCCACGCACCCGACATCGCCGGTGCGGTAGTGGCCCTGCCCATCCTGGGGGGTCAGGGTGCCGAACACCTCCTGGGTCAGATCAGGCCGCTTCCAGTAACCGGACGTCATGAAGGGAGCGCGTACGGTGATTTCGCCGATCTCGCCCGGTGCCACCGTGTCGCCATTCGCGTCAACAAGCCGGATCTCCACCCCGGATGGCGGCCGTCCGGCCGGCACCGCGTCGCCATCCCCCACTTCGTCACGGATGGAATGCGAAGCAATCGGCACGAACTCCGAGCTGCCGTAGTTGTTGGTGGCGGTGCCGCCGTCCGGCATCAGGCGCAGGGCGAGATTGATGTCGCCGGCAGCCACGGCTTCACCGGTGAGCGTAACGGTGCGCAGGTCGGGCAGGGGGCCGCCTGGCAGCAGCGTCTTCGACAGGGATCGCAGCATCGAAGGAAAGCAGACGAGCACGGTCACCCGATCCTGGCGCAACCGGCCCGCGATCGCGCGAAGCCCTTCGCCGGCCGCGTCGACCATGTGCAGGGCGGCCCCGGTGATCAGGCTGCCAAGGACCAATGCGTGCGGGAAGAACGAGACGGGGCAGAGGCAATCGTCGGCGCGCAGCCGCACGGTCTCCACGAATGCCAAGCCCTGGCCCAGGGCCGCACGGTGGTTATGCAGCACACCCTTCGGCTGGCCGGTGGAACCCGACGTGTAGCGCAGATACGCCGCCGCCTCCGGCCCGGGATGCAGGCCTGGGTTGTGGTCGTGCCCAGGCCGCCAGCATTCCGCAACATCGAGCGTTCGCAGTCCTGCGTCGAAACCGGCGGCCAGCGTTGGGTCGGTCACAACGCACAGCGCCTCGGCATGCCTGGCCAGATCGCGCCGGCCCTGATCATGGAGCTGCGGATCGATCACCACATAGCCCCGGCCGGACTTGAGGATGCCCAGCACGGCAATCACCCGCTCCACGCAAGGCGGCAGGCACACCGCGACAAAGCCTGAACCGGGCCCGAGCATCGCCTGCAGCCTGCCGGCCAGCCGGTTCGCGGCACGGTTCATCGCGTCGAATGTCAGAACGCGGTCCCGCCCGATCAGTGCGACCCGCGAGCCATTCCGCTCCGCTTGCGCCTCGATCAGGGAGACAACGCAGGGTTCGGCAGGCATGGCCGTCATCGGCATGGACAGTCGAGACTTCCTGGCCCTTGAAGTGCTGCGTCAGCCCGCGTGCCAGAGCTGCCGGATGCCGGTCGCGATCCGCTCCACGTCCCGCACGCTATTGTACCCATGGAAGCTGAATCGTATGCGCCCATGCCCATTCCAGGCCCAGATCCCCTGCCGATACAGCGAATCCGTCCATTCCTGCGCCCGCGCATGGTCGATGCACACATTCGCCGCATGCCGCCCATCCTCGCGCGGCGTCGTCACCGGAATCCCCGCCTCCGCCAACCGATCCAGCAGATCCGCCGAAAGTGCGGCGATATGCCGCGAGGTCTCCTCGGGATCATGCTCCGCCAGATATTCCAGCGCCCCTGTCAGCACATAAACCGGCCCATGCGCCGGATTGCCGCGCGTGAACCGCAGCGCATCCGCCCGCAGCGCCGTCCCGGCCACGTAATCCGGCCGCGGGATCGGCGCCAGCGAATGCCACCCCCCGGTCGGCGGCGCCCAATTCGGCTGCCGCGCCCGGTTCCAGTAGGCCACCGCCACCCCGGTCATCCCCAGCAGCCACTTGTAGCAGGCCGAGAACCCGAAATCCGCCAGATGCGCCGGAACCGCCTGGTTGCCCGCCAACTGCGTGAAATCCACCACCACCAGCGCACCCACCTTGTCCGCTGCCGCCCGCAGGCGCTCCAGATCGTATTTCTCCCCCGTCAGGTAGGAGACGGCACTCACCCCGATCACCCGCGTCCGCGCGGTTACCAGCGCCTCCAGCCGCCCCGGCGCCATCCCGCTCGCCACCTTCAGCGTCAGCGCGGGATTCCGCCGCAACCCGAACGGCATCACCACGGAGGGATACTCGTGCGCATCCACCACCACCTCGTCGCCCTCGGCCCAATCGAGGCTGTCCGCCACCATCGCCACCCCGTCGGCCACGCTGGAAACGAACCCGATATCCCCCGCAGCACACCCCCAGGGCCTGGCGATCAGCTCCCGCGCCCGCTCCACCTGCGCCTCCATGCGCGTGCGCCCGGGCATCCCGATCCCCTTGTCGATCCCGTATTGCCGCAGCGCATCGTCATGCCGCAGCAGCCACAGCGGCTCGCCCCCGGCGCACACATGGCTCACCCCCTCCGTCAGCCGGAAGGCGGCGGGATCGAACAGCGGATGCGTGGTCATGGTCGTCTCCTCCTGATGGCCGAAGCATGGCCCAGCAGGCCGTGCCATACAATTTCGCGCCGCGCCGCCGCATCCGGTTGACCCCCGCCCCCACCCGCCGCAGCATCCGCGCGAACTCCAAGGGATCGAACCATGAGCACAGCATCCATCGGCCGCCGCGGCATCATGGCCGGCGGCACCGCGCTGGCCGCATCCGGCATCATTCGCCCACGCGAAGCCCGCGCCGCCCGCCCTGTGGTCGCGGTGCTGGAATCGGAGGTCGTCATCCTCGACCCCCACATGATCACCGCCACCATCACCCGCACCTTCGGCACCCTGGTGTTCGACACCCTGTTCGGCCAGAACGAAAAGGGCGAGGTGAAGCCCCAGATGCTCGAGGGCTACACCACCTCCGCCGACAAGCTCACCTGGGATTTCACCCTGCGCTCCGGCCTCAAATGGCACGATGGCGAACCCGTCACCCCCGCCGACTGCACCGCCTCCCTCAAGCGCTGGATGCCGCGCGACGCGCTGGGCCGCATGCTCGCCGCCGCCACCCAAAGCCTGGAGCCCACCGGTGCCGCCACCTTCCGCCTGGTGCTGAAGGAGCCCTTCCCCCTGCTGCTCGATGTGCTCGGCAAGCCCAACGCCCCGCTGCCCGTCATGATGCCGCAGAAGATCATGGCCGAGGCCGGCGACGGCCGCATCAAGACCATCATCGGCTCCGGCCCCTTCCGCTTCGTCCCCGCCCGCTGGAAGCCCGGCGCCTCCATGATCCTGGAGCGCAACCCCGCCTACGTCTCCCGCCCCGAGCCGGCCAATTTCCTCTCCGGCGGCAAGCACGTGAAGATCGACGAGCTGGACCTGCGCGTGATGCCGGATGCCAACACCGGCTCCAACGCGCTGACGGCCGGCGAGATCGACTACATGCAGTTCCTGCCCTTCGAAACGCTGGAAATCCTTGAGAAGAACCGGAACCTCAAGGTCTTCGGCGCCATGGGCATCCACATGTACCAGGGCAATTTCCGCCTCAACCACGCCTTCCCGCCCTTCGACAACCCCCGCGTGCGCCAGGTGCTGTGGAAGCTGGTGGACCAGGCCTCCATCCTCGATGCCATCGGCATTCCCGCCAAATATCGCCTGGACCGCTGCGACAGCTTCTTCATGTGCGACACGCCTTACAGCACCCTCGAAGGCGCCGGGGCGGCCAAGTACGACGTCGCCGCCGCCAAGCGCGAGCTCGCCGCCAGCGGCTACAAGGGCGAGCCCGTCGTCATCATGGATGTCGCCGGCTCCATCAGCGAAACCGCCAGCCGCGTCCTCCAGCAGGCCATGCAGCAGGCCGGCTTCAACGTGCAGGCCCAGCAGATGGATTGGGGCACCGTCCTCGCCCGCCGCGCCCGCCGGGAAGGCTGGAGCATGTTCCCGGTCTATTCCAACGGCACGGACATGCTGAACCCGCTCACCCATTTCTACGTCGCCGCCACCTGCGGCGACTTCCCCGGCTGGTCCTGCGACCAGCGCATCCCGGAGCTCCTGAAGCAGTTCACCAAGGCCGACGGCCTGGAAGCCCAGCGCCGCGTGGCCGCCGAGATCCAGAAGGCGTCCTACGACCTCACCCCCGCCGTCATGTGGGGCCAGTTCACCCGCCCGGCCGGCTACCGCAACACGCTCAGGAATTTCATCGAATCGTCGTACCCGTTCTTCTGGCAGGTGGAGAAGGCGTAAGCCGGCGCCACGTCCGGAAAGGGGAGGTTGCCCTCAGGGCAGCCTCCCGGCACACTAGGATATCGAACGGCAGTGGCTGGCCGATCAGGCGGGCTCGGACGTGGCGCTACAGCCTCGCCCGGGCCTCGGAGCCGCGCGCAACGAGGGAGCAAACATGCCCAGTCTGAACTACGTCGCACCCACCACGGTCAATGATGCCGTCAAGATCCTGGCGGACGCATCCGGCCCCACCCGAGTCATGTCCGGCGGCACGGACCTCCTGGTCCAGCTGCGCGCCGGCCGCATCAGCCCGGAGCTGATCGTCGACACCAAGAAGATCCCTGGAATCATGGGGATCACCGGCTCCGCCGCGGAAGGCTTCACCATCGGTGCCGCCACCACCGGCGCGGAACTCGGTGACCACAAGGCGCTCAAGGCCGCCTATCCCGGCGTCGTGGAAGCCGCCAACCTGATCGGCTCCAAGCAGGTCCAGGGCCGCGCCTCGCTGGCCGGCAACCTCTGCAACGCCTCCCCGGCTGCCGACTCGGTGCCCGCGGTGATCGCCGCCGGCGGCACCGTCACCATCGCCGGCCCCGCCGGCACCCGCACCGTGGCCGCCGAGACGGTCGTCACCGCCCCCGGCCGCACCTCGCTGGCCAAGGGCGAGTTCATCGTCTCCTTCCACCTGCCCGCCATCACCGGCAAAACGTCCGACGCCTACCTCCGCTTCATCCCCCGCACGGAGATGGACATCGCGGTGGTCGGCTGCGGCGTCTCCATCACGGTGGACGGCTCCGGCACCATCACCGCCGCCAAGATCAGCCTCGGCGCCGTCGCCCCCACCCAGGTCCCGGTCGATGCCTCCTGCATCATCGGCACCAAGCTGGACGACGCGGCCCTGGCCAAGCTCGATGCCGCGGCCCAGGCCATGTGCAACCCGATCGACGACAAGCGCGGCACCATCGAGTTCCGCACCAAGGTGGCCGGCGTCCTCGCCCGCCGCACCGCGAAAATCGCCTACGACCGCGCGGGAGCCCGCTGAGACAATGAGCAAGATCCACGTCGAAACCACCATCAACGGCGAAGCGATGGAGTTCCTCGCGAACCCCGGCGAATCGCTGCTCGATGCGCTGCGCAACACGCTGAACCTCACCGGCACCAAGGAAGGCTGCGGCTCCGGTGACTGCGGGGCCTGCACCGTCATCATCGACGGCCGCATGACCTGCTCCTGCCTGGTCCTGGCCGTCGAGGCCGGCGGGCATGAGATCACCACCATCGAGGGCATCGCCCAGGGCGACACGCTGCACCCGATCCAGAGGAAGTTCCTCGAGAACGCCGCACTCCAGTGCGGCTTCTGCACCCCGGGCGTCATCGTCGCCGTCAAGGCGCTGCTCGACAAGAACCCCGACCCGACGGAAACCGAAATCCGCTTCTGGTTGGCCGGAAACCTGTGCCGTTGCACAGGCTATGATAAGATCGTCCGCGCGGTACAGGATGCCGCGGCAGAAATGCGAGGGGCCTGAACACATGACCTTCATTGGCAACAAAAGCGACCTGCGCGTCGTCGGCACCCGCCCCGTGCGGCCCGATGGCGTGGATAAGGTGACCGGCCGCGCCGTCTACGGTGCGGATGCCACCATGCCCGGGCAGATCATCGGCAAGGTGCTGCGCAGCCCGCACCCCCACGCCAAGATCATCTCGATCGATACCTCCAAGGCCGAGAAGCTTCCCGGCGTGAAGGGCGTGATCACCTCGGCCGACATCCCCAACATCCCGTCCGAGGAAGCCTTCGTCGGCGAAGGCCCGATGAACTTCCGCGACCTCAGCCTCAACTGCATGGCCCGCGACAAGGTCCTCTATGAAGGCCATGTCGTCGCCGCCGTCGCCGCCATCAATGATGCCGTCGCCGATGCCGCGCTGAAGCTGATCGACGTGAAGTACGAGGTCCTGCCGCACGTGATCGACGTGGAGGAGGCGATGGCCCCCGGCGCGCCGATCCTGCACGACAACCTCTTCACCGCCGGCGTCACCCCGAAGCCGACCACGGCCTCCAACGTCGCCAAGCAGGTCCGCTTCACCATCGGTGACGTCGAGGCCGGCTTCAAGCAGGCCGACGTGATCGTCGAGCAGACCTACACCACCGCCCCGGTCCACCAGGCCTACATCGAGCCGCATGCCTGCGTGGCCGCGATCGCCGCCGACGGCCAGGTGCTGATCACCGCGTCCAGCCAGGGTCACTTCATGATCCGGGCCTACACCGCGAAGCTGCTCGGCATCGACATCGCCAACATCCGCGTCACCAACGCCGAAATCGGCGGCGGCTTCGGCGGCAAGACGGTCGTCTATCTGGAGCCGCTGGCGGTCGCCCTGTCCAAGAAGTCGGGCCGCCCGGTCAAGATGACCATGACCCGCGAAGACGTGTTCCGCGGCACCGGCCCCACCTCGGGCGGCACCATCTGGGTGAAGGTCGGCGCAACGAAGGACGGCAAGATCACCGCCGCCCAGACCGTCATCAAGCTGCAGGCCGGCGCCTTCCCGGGCTCGCCGATCAACCCCGCCCTGATGTGCGCCTTCGCGATGTACGACCTCGCGAACGTGGATACGCTGGGCTACGACGTCGTCAGCAACCGCCCGAAGGTCGCCGCCTACCGCGCCCCCGGCGCGCCGATCTCGTCCTTCGCGGCTGAGAGCGCCATCGACGATCTCGCCCGCAAGCTGGGCATGGACCCGATCGACCTGCGCCTGAAGAACGCGGCCAAGCAGGGCTCCAAGACGGTCTACGGCGTCACCCACGGCGTGATCGGCTATGAGGAAGTGCTGAACGCCGCCAAGGCGCATCCGCACTGGACCGCCCCCCTGGGCAAGAACCAGGGCCGTGGTGTTGCCACCGGCTTCTGGTTCAACATCGGCGGCGAAAGCACCGGCGGCGTCTTCATCAACGAAGACGGCACGGCCAGCGTCGTCACCGGCTCGCCCGACATCGGCGGCTCGCGCGCCTCGATGGCCATGATGGCCGCCGAAGTGCTCGGCATCCCGTATGAGAAGGTCCGCGCGGTCATCCCCGATACCGCCAGCATCGGCTTCACCCACGTCACCGGCGGCAGCCGCGTCACCTATGCCACCGGCATGGCCGTGACCCAGGCCGCCCAGGCCGTGGTGGAAGACCTCAAGAAGCGCGCCGCCATGATCTGGGATATCAGCCCGGAAGCGGTCGAGTGGAAGGATGGCGAAGCCGTCCCCGCCGGCGCCAACGCTGGTGGCTTCGATCCCCTGCCGCTCGCCGCCATCGCGCTGAAGGCCGCCAAGACCGGCGGTCCGATCGGCTCGGAAATCTCGGTGAACGCCCAGGGCGCCGGCCCCGGCTTCGGTGCGCATATCTGCGACATCGAGGTTGACCCGGAAACCGGCCACAGCACCATCCTGCGCTACACCGCGGTGCAGGATGTCGGCCGCGCCATCCACCCCTCCTACGTCGAAGGCCAGATCCAGGGCGGCGCCGTCCAGGGCATCGGCTGGGCGCTGAACGAGGAGTACATCTACAACAAGAAGGGGCACATGGATAACGCGGGCTTCCTCGACTACCGCATCCCCGTGGCCTCCGACCTCCCGATGATCGAAGCCGTGCTGGTGGAAGTCCCCAACACCCGCCACCCGTTCGGTGTGCGCGGCGTGGGCGAAGTGCCGATCGTTCCCCCGATGGCCGCCGTCCGCAACGCCATCCGCGGCGCGATCGACCTGGAGATGTTCCACCTGCCGATGTCCCCGCCCCGCATCCGTGCGGCCGTGGACGCGGCAAAGGCCCCCAAGGCCGCCGAGTAATCTGAGAGTGCCTACGGTCGTCATCTCGGGCTCCTCCTGCCGTGACTTCACACACGGCGAGAGCGAGTTCGAGGTGGCGGCCACCACCTTCCGCCAGCTCATCCGCGAGCTGGAACAACGCTTCCCCGGCCTCGGCGAACACGTCGAGGAATACATGGCCATCGCCATCGACGGCGTGATCTACCAGGACGCGTACCACGCCCCCCTGAAGCCCAATAGCGAGATCGTCCTGATCCCCAAGATCGGCGCCGGCTAACCCCCCCACAGAACACCGTAGCCCGCATCTTGATGCGGGTCCTCAATGACAGCCAAAGCAAGCCCTTCTTTTTCTGAAGAAAAAGAAGCAAAAAGACGGCGGTTTCCAACTCCGGGTGCAACGCCTTTGATGTTTGCGTTTGCTCGGAGGATGGGATGGCTGGCTATCACGAGTTGAACCTTGCCGAGCGTCTGTCGCTTCAGCGTTGGCAC
>CANHKG010000198.1 GCA_947460455.1 Rhodospirillales bacterium
CGGTGACGCCGGAGGCAAGCCGCCGGCCCTATGACCTGCCCTCGCTGCACCCCGACGATGCCGCAAAGGTGCTGGCCGACCGCGAGGCCTGGGTGCGCGAGGGCGCGCGAGGCCGCCACCGGGCCACCTACCGCGTGTGGCACAGCGACGGATCCCTCCGCCACCTGGAGGTGCTGCTGCTGGCGGAGCGCGACGCGGACGGAAAGCCGGTGCGCATCGTTGCGGCCGTGCGCGACCAGACGGAGATGCACCTGGCCGCACGGGCGCTGGAGGAGAGCGAATCGCTGTTCCGCCTTGCCGCCGAGGCCGCGGCGCAGGGGGTGTGGGACCAGGACATGCGCAGCGGGCAGGTGCGCTGGTCCCGCCACATGTGGTCGATCCATGGCCTGCCTGAACGGGACGCCGCGCCGCTGCCCGCGGAACAGCAGGCGTTGCTGCACCCCGACGACATCGAAGTCGTCGCGGGCATCCAGGCGCGATTGCTGGCGCATGCCGGCAGCGATGTGGAAGCCGGGGTGTACCGCATCGTGCGGCCGGATGGCACGATCCGCCATGTCGAAACCCGTGTCATGTCGGTGTGCGGCGACACCAACGAGCCGATGCGCCTGATCGGCGTGGTGTCGGATGTGACGGAGGTGCAGGAGCTGCGCGTGCAGGCGACCGTGGCCGGGAACGTGGCCACGCTGGGCCAGCTCGCCGGCGGCATTGCCCATGAGCTCGCCCAGCCGCTGCAGGCGATGATCGCTTCGGCCGAAGCGTGCTCGCTGCGCCTGTCCCGGCCCGACGATGCCGGGGCGGTTGACTACGCGCGCGATCGGCTCGTGTGGATCGCCGGCCAGGCGGCGCGGGCCGGCCGGACCATCCAGCACCTGCTGGCCTTCAGCCGCGGCACCAGCACCAGTGGCGTGACCCGGCTTTCCGATGCCGTCGCGGGGGCGCTGGAGCTGGTGGGGCGCAACCTCTCCCAGGCCATGGTGACCGTTGCGGTGGATGTGCCGCAGGAGCTGCCGCTGGTGCTGGGCGGGTTGGTGGAGGTGGAGCAGGTGCTGGTCAACCTGCTGCTGAACGCGCGTGACGCGCTGGGCCAGGGCAGCAGCCGGCGGGTGGAGATCCGCGGCGCCAGCCGGGAGGACAAGGTGGTGCTGACCGTGGCCGATACCGGTGGCGGCATTCCGCCGCAGATCATCAGCCGCGTCTTCGATCCGTTCTTCACCACCAAGCCAGCCGGCAAGGGCACGGGGCTGGGCCTGGCCATCTCGCAGAAGACGATGATCGCCCTGGGTGGCTCGATCGCCGTGCGGAACACGGAAACGGGGGCCGAG
The DNA here is from genome assembly GCA_947460455.1 of Rhodospirillales bacterium. GTDB lineage: Bacteria > Pseudomonadota > Alphaproteobacteria > Acetobacterales > Acetobacteraceae > CAMDGX01. Next base: position 1,323 of record CANHKG010000198.1, read on the forward strand.
TTCACCCTCGTGTTCCAGGCGTTGAGGGAGCTGGAGTAGCGCGGCCTGGGGTTCCTACCCCAGCAACCCCTCCACCAACCGTTCCACATCGCCGGCGGCCGTCGCGTTGGGGTGGCGTTGCAGGAGCAGAGTCTGGCGGCGGATGGCGTCCCGCACCCGGTCATCGCGGCGCAGGATGCCGGCGAGCTTGGGGGTATGGCCCAGGAAGGCGGTGCAGGCGCGGGCCAGCGTGGCGTAGGTGCGTTCGCCGGAGGTGGCGTTGCCGGCCTGGTTCACCACGATGCGGGCTTCGCCATTGGCCCCCTCTCCTGCAATACGATCAGCGTGGTGCAGCTTCAGCACGGCGTAGGCGTCCGTCAGGCTCGTGGGTTCCTCGGTGGCGAGCACCAGCAGCAGGTCGGCGAAGGCGGACATGCGGCGGGTGGTGCGGTCGATCCCGGCGCCGAGGTCCAGCACCACATGGTCGTAGCGCGCGGCGGCGTCGCGCAGCGTGGCCAGCACGGCCTCCAGCGCCGTGTCGTCCAGCGCCGAGAGCGCGCCGGAGCCGGAGCGGCCGGCCAGGATGTCGAACCCGCCCTCGGCGTGGTGCTGCACCGCCTGCGCCAGGCTGCGCGTGCCCGCCAGCACGGTGGCCAGGTCGTGCGCCGGCATCAGGCCGAGCTGGATATCCACGTTGGCCAGGCCGAGGTCGCCATCGAACAGCAGCACGCGGCGGCCCTGGCGCGAGAGGGCATGGGCCAGAGTGATGGCGAACCAGGTCTTGCCCACGCCGCCCTTGCCGGAGGCGATGGCGACGATGCGCCCGCGCTTGGCCAGGGCTGGCCCAATGGGGGCCGGCCGGTCTGGAAGAAGGGTCGGAGTGGTGGTCATGCGACAGCTTCCGGAGCGGGGTGGGCGGCGGATTGCGGCACCTGCATCAGGCGGCGGGCCAGGAGATCAGGGGTGAAGGGCACCATGCCGTCGGCCGCACCGGCGCCGATGCCGGCCTCGGCCAGCGCGCAGCCGGCCTCGGCGGCGGCGAGCACGCTGCCGATGCGGCGGGCGGCATCCAGCTTGGTGGCCAGCAGCAGGTTGCAGCCCAGCGCCACGTGGGCGGCGGCGATGTCGCTGGCCTCGGCAGGGTCGAGCCCGGCCGGCAGCACCAGGGCGATGCGCGCGCCGATGGCGCCGGCCAGCGCGGAAAGCGCCTCGGCCTGGGTGGGGTCGAACAGGTCGCTGCCGGTGCTGTCCACCAGCACGGGTGCGCCATCCTCGCGATGGGCCAGCGCGCGCTGCAGGGCGGCGGGCGTGCTGGCAACCAGCAGCTTCAGGCCCAGCACGCGGGTGAAGGCGGCCAGCTGCTCGGTGGCGCCGGCGCGCTGCCCGTCGGTGGTGACGACCAGCGGCTTCGTGCCCGCCATCACCAGCCGCGTGGCCAGGCGCACCACGCTCAGCGTCTTGCCGGCGCCGGGTGGGCCGGAGAGCAACAGCGGCGCATCCCCGGCCGCCAGCGGCAGGGTGGCGAAGCGCACGGCCGCGGCCACCGCGAAGGGCAGCGGCCCGCCGGAAAGCTTGCGCCGCAGCGCGGCCGAGGCACCGTGGTAGGCGAGTGCCGTGGCCTGCGGCGAGGGCGGCGGCGGTGCGGGTGCGGGTGCTGCGGCACGGGGAGCGGGAGCTGCCGGTGGCGGAGCCGGGCGCGCCAGCGGCGGCGGCGCGTCGTCCGCCTCCAGCCCCGCGGTGATCTCCACCCCATCGGCCACGCGCCGGCTGGAGAGGATCATCGCGTCGGCGCCGAGTTCGGTGCGCACCTGGCGCATCGCATCGGCCATCGATGGGGCGCGGAAAAGCTTGAGGCGCATGGCTAGCGTCCTGCCCGCGCAGGGCGTCCGGCTTCGGACGACCGGAGCGGATCAGCAGGCCGCTCCAAACGAGACTCTGATGTCCCGCCCAGGCGCGCTTGCGGATGCACGGGATGCCAGGGGCGGGGCATCAGATGCTACCGAGGGTGCGGATACGGGCGCGCGGATGGATCTCCGTTTGTGCCATTACCGTGGTTTCCGGGCGGATGCGCTCTACGATCGCGCGCACATGGGCGCGCAGCGGTGCGCTGGTCAGCAGCACCGGCGCCTCGCCCATCTGCGCCGCGGCGTCGAACTCGGTGCGCATGCGGGTCATGAACTCGCCCAGCTGCGTCGGCGCCATGGCCAGCTGCCGCTCCTCGCCGGTGCCCACCAGCGAATCATGGAACGCTTCCTCCCAGGCCTGGGAGAGCGTGATCAGCGGCAGGTAGCCCTGCGGCGAGAGATGCGCGTCGCTCAACTGCCGCGCCAGGCGGGTGCGGACATGGGCGACGATGGCCGGGATGGCGCGCGCGCCGCTGCCGCAGGCTTCCTGGATGCCTTCCAGGATCGTTGGCAGGTCGCGGATGGATACGCGTTCGGCCAGCAGGCCCTGCAGCACGCGTTGCACGCCGCCCACCTGGATCTGCGCCGGGATCAGCTCGCCCACCAGCTTCTGGTGTTCGCGCGGCAACTCATCGAGCAGCTTCTGGGTCTCGGCGAAGCTCAGCAGCTCCGCCATGTTCTGCTTCACCAGTTCCGTCAGGTGCGTGGTGAGCACGCTGGGTGGATCCACCACGGTGCAGCCGCGGAAATCCGCCTCGTCGCGCAGGGCGGCATCGATCCACTTGGCCGGCAGGCCGAAGGTCGGCTCGTGCGTCGGCTCGCCGTCCATGTCCGGCAGGCCGCCGCGCGGGTCCATCGCCAGCACCATGGTGGGGCGCACCGTGCCCTGCCCGGCCACGACTTCCTTGATGCGCACGCAATACGTATCGGGTGCCAGCGCCATGTTGTCCTGGATGCGCACCGGCGGCAGCACGAAGCCCATCTCGGCGGCGATGGCGCGGCGCAGGCCCTTGATCTGTTCGGTCAGCCGTGGCGCTTCGCCGCCGGCCAGCACCAGCAGGCCGTAGCCCAGCTCCACCCGCACCATGTCGATGCGCAGCGAATCGCTGATCGGCGCCTCGGCCGCCGGTTGCGCGGGCGCTTCCGGCACCTCGCCTTCCATGCGCGGCGGGTTCCTGTGGCGCGTCCAGGCGCCGAACCCGGCCAGGCCGCCCAGCACGAGGAAGGGCAGCGCGGGCAGGCCCGGCATCAGCGCCAACACGACGGACGCCGCCGCCGCCATCGCCAGCGGCTTCGGGCTGCCGCCGAGCTGGCGCATCAGCGCCACATCGGTAGAGCCCTCGGTGCCGCCCTTGGTCACCACGATGCCGGCGGCGACGGAGACCAGCAGCGCCGGGATCTGGCTCACCAGCCCATCGCCGATGGTCAGCGTGGTGTAGGAGATCAGCGCGTCGGCAAAGCCCATCTTGTGGCGCAGCAGGCCGATCAGCAGCCCGCCCAGGATGTTGATGCCGGTGATGATCAGCCCGGCGATCGCATCGCCGCGCACGAACTTCGCCGCACCGTCCATGGCGCCGTAGAAGCCGCTCTCCTCCTCCAGCTCGGCACGACGCACCCGCGCCGTTTTCTCGTCGATCAGCCCGGAGGAGAGGTCGCTGTCGATCGCCATCTGCTTGCCGGGCATCGCATCCAGGCTGAACCGCGCCGCCACTTCGGCGATGCGGCCGGAGCCCTTGGTGATGACCATGAAGTTCACCACCAGCAGGATGGCGAACAGGATGAAGCCGATCACCACGTCGCTGCCCATCAGGAAGCCGCCGAAGGCCGCCACCACATGGCCGGCGGCCAGCGGCCCATCCTGCCCGTGGCTGAGGATCAGGCGCGTGGTGGCCACGTTCAGCGACAGGCGCAGCAGCGTGGTCAGCAGCAGCAGCGTGGGGAAGCTGGTGAAATCCAGCGGGCGCTTCAGGAACACCGCCACCATCAGCACCAGCACGGAGGAGGTGACCGACAGCGCGAGGCCAAGGTCCAGAAGGATGGTCGGCAGCGGCAGGATCAGAACCGCCACCAGCAGGATCACACCAATGGCCAGCCAGACATCGGTGCCGGGTGCCCAGGGCCGCGCCCGGCCCAGCAGGGTGCCGAGCGGGCCGGAGAGCGCGCCGGCGAGCGGCGACTGCGCCATGCGCTACATCGCCTCCCCGGCGGCGGCATAGGCGGCAAGCCCGGCCGGCGGCGGCGGCACCCGTACGCCGGAGGCGCTGTAGTCGCGCAGCTTGTTGCGCAGCGCGCGGATCGAGATGCCCAGGATGGTGGCCGCGTGGGTACGGTTGCCCAGCGTGTGATGCAGCGTCTCCAGGATCAGGTCGCGCTCCACCTCCTCCATGCGCCGCCCCACCAGGGAGGCAACGCCGGTGGCGCCGGGATCGGCCTGGGCTGTGGGCGCCGTCGAAGGTGCAGTGGACTGCACCTGGGCTGTTTGCGCCATCTGCGGCGGCATCTCGCCGGCCGGCAGGCGCGCGGGCGCCACCTCGATCGCTTCGGCTTCGATCCAGTCTTCCTGGGCCAGCAGCACCGCGCGGTGCAGCGTGTTCTCCAGCTCGCGCACATTGCCGCGCCACACATGCGACGCCAGGCGCCGGCGCGCGCCTTCGGACAGCGGGCGGTTCGGCAGCCCGTTCACCTCGGCGAAGCGGCGGGCGAAATGGTCGGCCAGCGCCTGGATATCCTCCGGCCGTTCGCGCAGCGGCGGCACGTGCAGGCTGATGACGTTGAGGCGGAAATACAGGTCTTCGCGGAACCGCCCTGCCGCCACCTCGGCCAGCAGGTCGCGGTTGGTGGTGGCCAGGATGCGCACGTCCACCTTCACCGGCGCGTTGCCGCCGATGCGGTCGATTTCGCGTTCCTGTAGCGCGCGCAGCAGCTTGGCCTGCAGGCGAATGTCCATCTCGCCGATTTCGTCCAGCAGCAGCGTGCCGCCATCGGCTGCCTCGAACTTGCCCAGGCGGCGGGCCACGGCGCCGCTGAAGGCGCCCTTCTCATGGCCGAACAGCTCGCTCTCCAGCAGGTTCTCTGGAATGGCCGCACAGTTCAGCGCCACGAACGCGCCCTTCGCCCGGCGGGAGCGCGCATGGATGTGCCGCGCCAGAACCTCCTTGCCAGTGCCGGATTCGCCGGTGATCAGCACGGAGGCATCGGCCGCGGCCACCTGTTCCGCGCGCTTCAGCGTGGCCTGCATCACGGGGTCGCGCACCACCACGGAACGGTCGTCGCCGGCCACCGCATCCAGGATCGCCGCGATCAGCTCGGCATCCGGCGGCAGCGGCAGGAACTCGCGCGCGCCGGCGCGGATTGCCGCGGTGGCCAACTCCGGATCGGGATCGATCGAGCAGGCCACCACCGGCACGGCAATGCGCTCGGAGACCAGCGCGCGGATCAGCGCCGGCACATCCTGGGAGAGATCGCACAGCACCAAATCCACCCGGGGATCGCGCCGCAGCGTGGCCAGCCCCGCATCGCGCGTGTCGGCCTGCTCGATCCGCGCGCCCCTGCCCATGGCAATGCGTGCGGCCTGGGAGAGCTCGCCGGTGAGGGCGCCGATGATCATCATGCGCATGAGGTTGGTTCCATCCTGGAAGCAAGACTCTTCTTTTTCTGAAGAAAAAGAAGCAAAAAGACTTTTGGGACTTTAGGCCCGGGTTTTTGTTACATGCCCGGGCCCAAGGTGGAAAAGTTCTTGCTTAGTTTGCCCGGTCGGCCTTGACGATTTCCGTCATCGTCACGCCCAGGCGGTTGTCGTCCACCATCACCACCTCGCCGCGCGCCACCAGGCGGTTGTTGACGTAGATGTCGATCGCCTCGCCCAGCTTGCGGTCCAGTTCCACCACCGCGCCGCGGCCCAGCTTCAGCAGCTGCGCCACCTGCATGGTGGATTTGCCCAGCACCGCGCTGACGGTCACGGGAATGTCGTACACCGCCTCCAGGTCGCGCGCGCTGCGGGCCCCGCCGGTTTCGGTGCCGGTGGCAGAGGGTTCGGCGAGTTCGGCAAGGTCCATGTCGTCAGGCATTGGAGTTTCTCCGGTCAGGCCGTGGTGGAAACATGTACGGCAGGCTCAAGCCCCAGCGGGGCGAGGGTTTCGGCCAGCCGTTGCCGCATCGCCTCGGTGTCGCGCACCGCCATGCCGTGGCGCCAGGCGATGCGTGCGTCGCCCAGCGGAAGCGAATCGCGTGCCTCCACCAGGATGGTTTCGCGCCGCTCCGGCTCCAGCGTGGCCAGCACCTCATCCAGTGCCGCCTGCATGTCTGGATGGATGCGGATCACGATGCGCGGCTCCTGCGCCAGCAGGCCAACGATGTCGCGGGTGAAGCGCGAAAGCTCCGCGGCCCCGTGCCGGGCGCGCAACGCCGGGAACCCGGCATCCAGCGTGGCCAGCACCAGCGCGGCAAGCTGGCTGCCCGCGGCATCCACCGCGCCGCGCAGCTGCGTCTCGGCATCGCGCAACTGGTTGATCAGCGTGGCCTGCATCGCGTGGCGGGCGGCCTCGCGCGCATCCGCCGCCTCGGCCCGGCCCTCGCGCAGCCCGTCCTCGCGCGCCTCGGCCACGGCCGCATCCAGCATCGCCTGGGTGATCGGCGGTGGCGGCGGCTCGGCGGGCGCGGCCTCCTCGTCGGCGTCGTCCAGCACGATCACGTTGTCCAGCGGCGCATCGAAATCGCGCGCGAACAGGGCGAAGGCCGGCTCGGCGCGCGGCGCCGTACGGCCCCGGGATTGGGTCGTGGTCAATACACCATCTCCTCATCCTTGCCTTCGCCGATCTCGATCTGGCCCTGCGCCGCCATTTCCTTGGCCTGCGCCACGATGGAGGCCTGCGCCTCGTCCACCTCGCGCAGCTTGACGGGCCCGAGGGATTCGATCTCCTCGCGCAGCATCTTGCCGGCGCGCTCGCTGAGGTTGCTGAAGAACAGCTCGCGGAGCTTTTCGGAGGCACCCTTCAGCGCCAGCGGCAGCGTCGACTTGTCCACCGAGCGCAGCAGCGTCTGCACCGCCATGGGGGTCAGGCGTGCCAGGTCGTCGAAGGTGAACATCAGGCTCTTGATGCGCTCCGCCGCCTCGCGGTTGCGCTCCTCCAGGGCGGCGATGAAGCGCGCCTCCGCCTGGCGGTCCAGGTTGTTGAAGATCTCCGCCATCATCTCGTGCGCGTCGCGGCGCGTGCTGCGGGCCAGGTTGCTCATGAACTCGGCGCGCAGCGTGCGCTCCACGCCATCGAGCACGTCCTTCTGCACGCTTTCCATGCGCAGCATGCGCATCACCACTTCCATGGCGAAGCTGTCCGGCAGCAGCGCCAGCACGCGGGCGGCGTGGTCGGCGCGCACCTTGCTCAGCACCACCGCCACGGTCTGCGGGTATTCGTTCTTCAGGTAGTTCGCCAGCACCGCCTCGTGCACGTTGCCCAGCTTGTCCCACATCGTGCGGCCGGCCGGGCCGCGGATCTCCTCCATGATCTGGGAGACGCGCTCGCGCGGCAGCGTCTTCATCAGCAGACGCTCGGTGCCCTCGAAGCTGCCCACCAGCGCACCGGCGCCGCCGATCTGCTCGGCGAACTCCACGCACAGCCGCTCCACCGTGTCGGACCGGATCGGGCCCAGCTGCGCCATCGCGGAGGAGATCTCCTTGATCTCGTCCTCGTGCATCATGCTGAACAGCCGCGCGCACTGCTCCTCGCCCAGCGCCAGCATCAGGATCGCGGATTTCTGCGCGCCCGATATCGCCTGCATGTCACCGCCACGGGCCATCAGCTGTTACCTTCCTGCATCCAGGACCGCACGATCGTCAGGCTCTCCTCGGGATGGCGTTCCACCAGCTCCGCCAGGCGCCGCAGGGCCGAGGCACGCATCTGCCCGTCCACGTTGCTGATGTTGACCATGCTCTCATCCTCACCCGCATCGCCGCCGGCCAGCGCCAGCGCGGTGCCAGACATGCCGCCGCCCATTCCTGCCATTCCTCCGCCGCCGCCCCCGCTGCCGGAGGGGCCCTCCAGCAGCCGCGTCACGTCGTTCGCCAGGCCCAGGGAGGCCGCGGTGATCGTGCCGTCGGCCCCGATCGCCATCGCACCCCCGCCCGGCAGCCCCGCCACGGCCGAGGCCGGCAGCGCCTTGTTGCCCAGCTGCGTCACCCGCAGCACCATCGGGCGGAACACCATCAGCAGCGCCAGCACCGCGATCAGCCCCACCACGGCGGTCTGCGCCATGCGCGTCACGTCGGAGGCATCGATGCCCAGGCCCAGGAAGCCGCGCGGCTCCAGCCCGGCCATGTCCACATCGCCGGCGAAGCGCATGGAAACCACTTCCACCTGGTCGCCGCGCGCGGTTTCGAAGCCCACCGCGCTGCGCACCAGGCGGCCGATCCGCTCCAGCTCCTCCGCCGTGCGCGGCTTCCAGGCCAGCACGCCATCGGCGCCCTTTTCCTCCGTGCCATCGACCAGCACGGCGATGGAAACGCGGCGGATCTGCGGCTGCTCGCGCACGATGGTGCGAATGGTCTTGCCGATCTCGTAGTTGGTCGTCTCCTCCTGCCGCGCTTCCTGGGTGCCGGCATTCTCCTTGCCGGCATC
>CANHKG010000199.1 GCA_947460455.1 Rhodospirillales bacterium
GGTCGGAAAAGTTTTTTGGTTCTTTTTTTCAAAAAAGAACCGCTTGCTTGCCTTTCTGATCTACAGAGTGGTCATCGGCCCCCGCCGCGCCTCCCGCCCAGTCACCCCGGTATCCACCAGCCCAATCCCGTATTCCGCGAACAGCGCCGGACGATCGGGATAGCGCACCGTCAGCGCCCGCGCGCCCAGCGCGTTGAGGCGCACCAGCGGCTCCGCCCCCTCGATGCGGCCGATCCAGGCAGCGGCACGCGGCCAGCGATCAAGGCCAGGGGCCACGCCAGACCAGCGCAGATTGGCGAAATGCACCGCCACCGCGAGATCGGCGGTGGTGAGGTCGCCGGCATAGAATCCGGCCTCGGGCGCCATCGTCTCCAGCAGGTCCATCACCGGGGGCAGGTCCTCGGCGATCACCCGCGCCAGGGCGGCCTCATCGCGGGCGGACTTGAAGATGCCCGGCCGGGTGATGGCCGGCCCGAACAGCCCCCAGATCAGCACGTCCGCCAGCCGCGTATCGGCGAATTCCTCCAGCCAGCGGCAGCGGGCCCGGTCGGCCACCGCCCGCGGCATCAACGCGGTGCCGGGGTGGCGCTCATCCAGGTACTCTGCGATCACGCTGCTGTCCGACAGGACAAGCTCGCCATCGATCAGCACCGGGATGCGCCGCAGCGGGGAGAGGCGGGTAAATTCGTCGTTGCCCAGGAACGGCACCAGCGGGTCGATCCGCCAGGCCAGCCCCTTCAGCTCCAGCACGGCGAGCACCTTGCGCACATAGGGCGAGACCGGGGTGCCGATGACGGTGAGCGGCTCGGTCATGGCGGGGCTCCTGCGCTGGGGGGCTCGGTGTCGCCGCCAAGGAAGGCGTCCATGGCGGCCACCTCTTCATCGAAGGCACGGGCGAAGGCCGGGCTGTCCGGCCGGCCGGCGATGAAGCCGGGTTGCACATCCAGCCCATGGCGGGTGCGCGCCGCATTGACCCAGCCGATCACCTCGTCCTGCCAGAGCAACGGCAGCGCGTAGTAGCCGCGCACCCGCTTGGCCGCCGGCGTATAGGCCTCGAAGCGATACTCCCAGCCCCAGAGATGCCCGAAGCGGCGGCGGCACCACACCAGCGGGTCGAAGGGCGCGAGGAAGCGAAGGGTTCCCGGCTGGCTGCGTGCCGGCGGCGGGGCATCGGCGGGAAACAGGTAGCGCTCGCCGTCGATCTCGATCGCCTCCAGCACGCCCTTCGCCAGCAACCCGGCCACGGGCCCAGGCCGCTCCTGCGCGCCGACGGTCAATCGGGCGACCTTGGCTGCCAGCCCGGTGAGCGTCGGCTGCGCCACCGGGGCGAGCAGCCGGGCCAACTGCATCGTCAGCGCTTCCAGCCGCGCGGCGGGGGCCAGCCGGTCCTGCGGCGGGTCGATGGCCGCGTAGATGCGGATCCCGGCGCGCCGGGTGGCCACGCGCAGCAGGCCGTGATGCTGCAACAGGTCCAGCGCGCGGGTGGAGGCATGGCTCTGGCTGCCCCAGGCATTCCGGGTAGGGCCATGGGCGAGCGCCGCGGCCACATCCGCCGGATGGGCCGTGCCGTTCGCCCGCACATAGGCGAGCACGGCAGCCGTGGCCTCGTCCGGCAACGCGGCATCCCAGCGAGGATGCAGCAGATCGTGCAGCGTCCGGCCCATGAAGCCGTACACATGCAGATAGCCCTCCTCCAGGCCGAGGCGGGGATAGCGCCGCTCCAGATCGCCAGCACGGTAGCCGCGCACGCGGTGACGCAGGATCAGGTCCTGCGCGCGGGCCGGCGCCCGGATCGGGTCCGCCTGCACGAACCCCATGGCATCAAGCGCCGCCGGCAGGGTGGCGGGGCGCGGAAACGCCGCCGCCAGGGCGTGGCGGCGCAGCAGGGCAAGGGGCGTGGAACGGGCCATGCGGCAGACGATAGGCGCGCGCGCGGTTGCCGGGCTATACGAGTTCCATGAGCGACGAATCCGATACTCCCCCCGACCGGCTGTCCACCGACCCGCGCAGCCCGTTCTTCAACCAGGCCCTGCTGCAACGCGGCGTGGGCGTGCGCTTCAAGGGCGTGGAACGCACCAATGTCGAGGAATACTGCATCAGCGAAGGCTGGGTGCGGATGGCCATCGGCAAGACGGTGGACCGCAAGGGCAACCCGATGACGATGAAGCTGTCCGGCACCGTCGAGGTGTGGTTCCAGGACAACAAGGCGGAGTAGTCCAACGAGGGGGCTGTAAACGACTGACGAATTCGATTATATGTCAGGCATGGCCTCCGCACCCGCTTCCACCCCCGAAACGCCCCGCACCCCGCGGGCCGATACTGGCCGCGCCCTGAAGGGCGACGCCACGCGCACCGCGATCGTGGAGACAGCCGAGCGGCTGTTCCGCAGCATGGGCTACCAGAAGACCACGGTGGCCGACATCGCGCGCGAACTGCGCATGTCCCCGGCCAACGTGTATCGCTTCTTCCCCAGCAAGGCCGCGATCAACGAGGCGATCGCCACCCGCCTGCTGAACACGCTCAGCGAACACATCTGGGCCATCGCCCGCGGCCCGGCCTCGCCGCAGGACCGAATTCGCGAGATATTCCAATCGCTTCACGGCAAGATGGTGCAGCTTTTCTTCAACGAGAAGCGCATGCACGACATGGTCGGCGCCGCCATGCAGGAGCATTGGGGCGTGGTGGACGCCTATGTCCACGATATCGATACCGCCATCCGCCACGTGGTGCTGGATGGCCAGGCGACGGGCGTGTTCGACAAAACGCTCGACCCGCACGTCTTCTCCCGCCTGGTGCACGCCACCACGGTGCATTTCTGCCACCCGACCCTGATCGAGCAATGCGTCGACGAGAACCTGCCGGCCATGGCGGCCGGCATGGCCGAACTCGTGCTGCGCGCCCTGCGACCATAGCGGCGCATGTCACTATGACGAATATTGACATTCATCATTTTTAACACCACCCTCCGGCCATCGACCCGACGAGGTGGCCCCCATGCCTGCATCCATGCGTCCGATTGCCCGTTCCGCCCTGCTGCTGCTCCCGCTCCTGCTCGGCGGCTGCTTCGAGCGCGCCCAGGCTACGGTGGAGCAGACGGTCCGCCCGGTGCTCGCCACCAAGGTCCAGGCCGCGCAGGAGACGGCGCCGCGCCACTACCCCGGCCTGGTGAAGCCGCGGCGGGAGGCGGATATCGGCTTCCGCGCCGCCGGCCGGATCGTGGCGCGCGAAGTGGATGTTGGCGCCCGCGTCGCGGCCGGGCAGGTGATCGCGCGGCTGGACGATGCGGATATCGCGCTGGGCGTCCGCGCGGCGGAAGCCGACCTCGCCAGCGCGGAGGCGAACGCAGCCCTCACCCTGGCGGAGGCGGCCCGCAGCCGCACGCTCGCCGCTGGCGGCTGGGCCTCCCTCTCGACAGACGACCAGAAGCAGGCCGCCGCGCGCACCGCCGTGCAGCGGGTGGAATCGGCGCGGGCCAACCTCGCGCTGGCCCGCAACAGGTTGGAGAACACCGTGCTGAAGGCGCCCAGCGCCGGCGTGGTCACGGCGGTGCTGGCCGATCGCGGCACCGTGGTGGCCGAGGGCGCCCCCGTGCTGCGCCTGGCCGAGAGCGACAGCCTGGAGGTGGAGGTACAACTGCCCGAAACCGCCCTGGCCGAGGTCCAGGGTGCCGCCGCGCAGGTGGCACTGTGGGCACGACCGGAAGCCCCGGTGCCGGCCACGCTGCGCGAACTCGCCGCCGCCGCCACGCCGGGGCTGCGCACCTATGCCGCCCGCTTCACCCTCGCCGCCCCGCCGCCCTGGCTGGCCATCGGCATGAGCGCCACGCTCACCCTGCAGGCCAAGCTGCCCGACGGGCTCGCCGCCCTGCCCGCCGCCGCCCTGGCGGATCGCGGCCAGGGGCCGATCGTCTGGGTGATCGATGGCAACACCGTCACCGCCCGCCCGGTGAAGATCGTGGCACTCCGCCAAGACCGCGCGCTGGTCACCGGCGTGGCCCCCGGCGAAACCATCGTGGCGCTGGGCGGGCACAAGCTCGACCCCGCGGCGAAGGTGCGCATCGCGAGCCTGGGGGAATAGCGCCATGTCCCGCTTCAATCTCTCCGCCTGGGCGGTGGCGCATCGCAGCCTGACGGGCTTCCTGATCGCGCTGCTGTTCATCGCCGGGCTGCTCGCCTACCGCGGGCTGGGCCGTGGCGAGGACCCCTCCTTTACGCTGAAGCTGATGGTGGTCACCGCCGTGTGGCCCGGCGCCACCGCCACGGAAACCCAGCAGCTTCTCGCCGAGCGCATCGAGCGCAAGCTGCAGGACACGCCGTATCTCGACCATCTCGACACCTACAGCCGCCCCGGCTTCGTCGCCACCATGGTCAGCTTCCGCGACGACACGCCGCCGGCCCAGGTGCCCACCCTGTTCTACCAGGTGCGCAAGCGGCTCGATGACCTCAAGCCCGACCTGCCCCAAGGCGTGCAGGGCCCCTTCGCCAACGACGAGTTCACCGACGTCTACGGCGCCGTCTTCGCGCTCACGGGGGCCGACAACGCCACCCTGGTGCGCAGCGCCGAACGCATCCGCGACCGGCTGCTGAAGGTCGTCGGCGCGGAGAAGGTGAACATCCTGGGCGAAATCCCCCGCACGCTGTTCGTGGAGTTCAACCAGGCCCGCCTCGCCTCGCTGGGCGTGACGGTGGAGGAAATCTCCGCCGCGCTCGCACGGCAGAACCTGCTGACCCCCGCCGGGATCGTCGATACCGCCAGCAGCCGCGTGCCGGTGCGCACCACCGGGGCCTTCGCCGCCGGGGCCGATGGCGGCGTGGCCGCCCTGCTCGACGTGCCCGTGCCCTCCCAGGGCCGCACCCTGCGCCTGGGCGAGATCGCCAGCGTGCGCGCCGGCTACCAGGAGCCGTTGCTGTCCGAAGTCCGGCACAACGGCCAGGGTGCCGTCGTGATCGCGATGTCCATGCGCAAGGGCGCCAATGCGCTCACCTTTGGCGAAGCCCTCCAGGCCGAGGTCGTGCGCATCCAGGCCGACCTGCCGCTGGGGCTCGATCTGCAGCAGATCGCCGACCAGCCGCATGTGGTGGAGGAAGCGGTCGGCGAGTTCCTGATGAAGTTCGTCGCCGCCCTGGCCGTGGTGCTGCTGGTTTCCTTCGCCTCGCTGGGATTCCGCGCCGGGCTGGTGGTGGCGCTGGCCGTACCGCTCACGCTCGCCATCGTGTTCATCATCATGCAGGCCTGGGGGATCGAGTTGCAGCGCATCTCGCTCGGCGCGTTGATCCTCTCGCTCGGCCTGCTGGTGGACGATGCGATCATCGCCATCGAGACCATGGTGGTGAAGCTGGAGGAAGGCTGGGACCGCGTGCGCGCCGCCAGCCATGCCTGGAGCTCCACCGCCTTCCCGATGCTCTCCGGCACGCTGGTGACGGCCGCCGGGTTCATGCCCGTGGGCCTCGCCAACTCCACCACCGGCGAATATGCCGGCGGCATTTTCTGGGTGGTCAGCCTCGCCCTGCTCGCCAGCTGGGTGGTGGCGGTGGTGTTCACGCCGTTCCTGGGCGTGCTGCTGCTGCCCTCACCCAAGCCCGGCGCGCACACCCACCACGACATGTACGAAACCGGACTCTACCGCACCCTGCGCCGCGTGGTGCAGTGGACGATCCGGTGGCGCCGCACCGTGGTGCTGGGCACCGTGTCGCTGCTGGTGCTCTCCGGCGCCGGGATGGGCATGGTGAAGCAGCAATTCTTCCCCTCCTCCGCCCGGCCGGAACTGCTGCTGGACGTGACACTGCGCCAGGGCGCCAGCCATGCCGCCACGGCCGCCGCGGTGGCCAAGATCGAGGCCAGGCTGCAATCCGACCCCGAGCTGAAGCGCGATGTGCGCTGGTTCACCGCCTATGTCGGCGGCGGCGGCCCGCGCTTCCAGCTCACCGTGAACCCCACTTTGCCGAACGACGCCGTCGCCACCATGGTGCTGACCACCGCCGGCGGCATGGAAGGCCGCGAACGTGCCCGCGCCCGGCTGATGGCCTTCTTCGCCGATGAGGGCGTGCCGGAAGCCCGCGTGCGCGTCTCCCGCCTCGAACTCGGCCCGCCGGTGGGCTTCCCCGTTCAGTTCCGCGTCGTCGGCACCGACATGCAGGCAGTGCGCGCCGTGGCCGACGACGTGCTCGCCGCCCTGCGCGCCACGCCGGGCACGCGCCGCGCCGAGATCGGCTGGGGCGAACGCGCCCCGGGCCTGACGCTGGAGCTCGACCAGGCGCGCATCAAGGCACTCGGCCTCTCCCCCGCGCAGATCGCCCAGGCGCTGCAAGCCCAGATCTCCGGCACCACCGCGACCCAACTCCGCACCGGCACCAAGCTGATCGACGTGGTGCTGCGCGCCGCCCCCGAGGAACGGCTGGATCTCGACCGCCTCGCCGACCTCGTGCTGATGACCCCGGCGGGGCCCCTGCCCCTCTCGCAACTCGCTCGCATCGTCTCCACCGCCGAAGAGCCGATCCTGTGGCGGCGTGACCGGGCCTCCTTCCTCACCGTTCGCTCCGACATCCAGGACGGGCTGCAGGCGCCCGATGTCACCGCCGCCGCCCTGCCCCGCGTCCAGGCGATCCAGCTGCCGGCGGGGGTCACGATCCAAACGGGCGGTGCCGCGGAGGAATCGGCCAAGGCCAATGCCTCGCTCGCCAAGATCTTCCCGATCATGATCGCCACCATGGTCCTGCTGCTGATGATCCAGCTGCAGAATCTCGGCCGCGTTGCCCTGGTGCTCGCCACCGCGCCGCTCGGCCTGATCGGCGCCGTCGCCGCCCTGCTGCTCACGGACGCGGCCTTCGGCTTCGTCGCCCTGCTCGGCGTGATCGCCCTGGCCGGGATGATCATGCGCAATACCATCATCCTGGTGGACCAGGTGCAGCAGGACCTCGCCGCCGGGCATTCCATGGCCGAGGCCATCGTGGAATCCACCGTGCGGCGTGCCCGCCCGGTGGTGCTGACGGCGCTGGCCGCCATCCTGGCCTTCATCCCGCTGTCGCTGAACGTGTTCTGGGGCCCCATGGCCATCGCCATGATCGGCGGCCTGGCCGCCGCCACCGGGCTGACCCTGGTGTTCCTGCCCGCCCTCTACGCCCTGTGCTACCGCGTGAAGCTGGAGCCCAAGCCGGTGGCGGAAGCCATGCTGCCGGCCGACGCTCAGCGCGCCGGATAACTCCGCGGATAGATCACCTGGTCCGGCGGACCCGGCGGCACCGGCGGGCCTTTGCGGCCGCAGGCGCCCAGGGCAAGAGTGGCGAGAAGCAGGAAGGCGAGGGGCTTTGCCCCTCGACCCCACCAAGGGCTCCGCCCTTGGATCCCGCCAGGGGGCGAGCGCCCCCTGGACCCGCGATCGTTTTGGGCCCTCACGCCAACCGCTCCAGCCACCTCTTTGCCTGGGCGGCCACGTTGGCGGGGGCGGTGCCGCCGTAGACGGAGCGTGAGGCGACGGAGGCGTCCACGGTGATGACGTTGAAGATATCGGCGGTGATGCCGGGTTCTTCGGCTTGCATGTCGGCCAGGGTGAGTTGGCTGAGGTCGATGTTGCGGGCTTCGGCGGTGGCGACGAGGCGGCCGGTGACGTGGTGGGCGGTGCGGAAGGGGAGCTTCAGCACGCGGACGAGCCAGTCGGCGAGGTCGGTGGCGGTGGCGAAGCCGCTGCCTGCAAATTCGCGCATGCGCTCGGTGTTCGGCGTCATGTCTCGCACCTGGCCCGCGGTGGCGGCGAGGCAGAGGGCCCAGGCTTCGGCGGCGTCGAAGACCTGTTCCTTGTCTTCCTGCATGTCCTTGGCATAGGCGAGCGCCAGGCCCTTCATGACGGTGAGCAGGCCGACCAGGGCGCCGTTGATGCGGCCGGTCTTGGCGCGGACGAGTTCGGCGGCATCGGGGTTGCGCTTCTGCGGCATGATCGAGCTGCCGGTGGTGAAGGCATCGGACAGGCGGATGAAGCGGTAGGGGGCGCTGCACCAGATCACGATCTCCTCGGCGAAGCGGGAGAGGTGCATGGCGCTGATGGCGGCGGCGGAGAGGAATTCCAGGGCGAAATCGCGGTCGGAGACGCCATCCAGCGAGTTGGCGGTGGGGCGGTCGAAGCCCAGCGCCTTCGCGGTCATCTCGCGGTCGAGCGGGAAGGAGGTGCCGGCGAGGGCGGCGGAGCCGAGGGGGCATTCGTTGAGGCGCTTGCGGCAATCGGCCAGGCGGCCGCGATCACGCGCCAGCATCTCCACATAGGCCAGCATGTGGTGGCCGAAGGTGACGGGCTGGGCGGTTTGCAAATGGGTGAAGCCGGGCATCGGGTCCGCGGCATGGGCGGCGGCGCGGGTGGCCAGGGCCTGCATGAGGTCGGCGAGCTGGGCATCGATCCCGTCGATCGCATCGCGGACCCAGAGGCGGAAATCGGTGGCGACCTGGTCGTTGCGGCTCCGCCCGGTGTGCAGGCGCCGGCCGGCGTCGCCGATGCGCTCGGTGAGGCGGGCCTCGATGTTCATGTGGATGTCTTCGAGGGCCTCGCTGAACGGGAAGGCCCCCGCCTCGATCTCGGCGGCGATCTGGGTGAGGCCGCCCTGGATGTCGGCCTCGTCCTTCGGCGTCAGGATGCCGATCTTGACCAGCATGGCGGCATGGGCGAGCGAGCCCTGGATGTCTTGCCGCCACATCTTGCGATCGAAGCCGATCGAGGCATTTATCTCCTGCATCACCACGCTGGGGCCGGCGGCGAAGCGGCCACCCCACTGGGCGTTGGACTGGGCATTGCGCAGGTCGGGCGTATCGGTCACCGGGTCAGACTCATCTTGAAGGGGCGTTTGGCATGAATGTCACAACCCGCCGTGCGTTGCTGGCCGGTGGCGGGCTGGTGGCGGCCGGGACCGTAGCCGCCGTGGCCTTCCTGCGCAAACCCGAAGCGCCGCCGGTGCACACGCTGCTGCCCTCCGCCGTGCCCGGCACGCCGGCGATCAAGGTGGGCACCATCGCCGACCTGAAACGCACCGACCCGCCCGCGATCCCGGCCGCCGCGACCTTCCAGGAGGCCGACGGCACTTTGCGCTCCCTCGGCGATTACGCCGGAAAGGGGCTGGTGGTGAACCTGTGGGCCACCTGGTGCGTGCCCTGCGTGGCCGAAATGCCGGAGCTGCAGGACCTCGCCCGCAAGGTGGCCGGCGAAGGAATCCTGGTGCTGCCGCTGTCCAGCGACCGCGGCGGGGCGGAGGTGGTGCGGCGCTTCTACGCCGCCAATCGGATCGAGGCGCTGCCGGTGCTGCTCGACCCCCGCGGCGAAGCCGGGCGGGCCTGGGGGGCGCGGGGGTTGCCGACCACCATCGTGATCGACCGCCAAGGGCGCGAGCGCGGGCGGGTGGAAGGGGCGATCGACTGGGCAAGCGCGGCGACAGTCGGGGAGTTGCGGCGGCTGGTGGGGTAGGCCAGGGCTCTGCCTGCGCGGCGCAAGTGGCGCCGCGGGGACCCGCTGGGGCCTTAGGCCCCAGACCCCATAACTTAGGCACGAGTCATCGCCGCGAAACGCGGGGGCCGAAATACGGATTCATGATGATGTCGGACGCGCAGCCGCCTGGGGCGGCGCGCGGGCGATGCATGCGGGGGAAGGTTCGGGCGCGCGGTGGCCGGAACGGCGCATGCCGCGGCCGGGGCGGCCGCGGAGGATCCAGCCGATCCAGGCGCGTTGGCGGCGCAAACGGCGCAGGGCGCGCGGATGGAGTACGGGTGCCAGGTCGTCGATGGTTTCGCCGGTGGGGGAGAAGTGCCAATCCCGTAGGGGGGTGCGCCAGGTGCGGGCGGA
>CANHKG010000200.1 GCA_947460455.1 Rhodospirillales bacterium
GAGCTGGCGGCGGCGTGCCATGGCTAACTTCTCCAGGGGGATGGGTCCCCCGAATGCTGCGCCGCAACCGGCGCAGGCGCGGTATAGCAGCGCACCGCCCCCGATGCCACGCCCCCCAAGGCCGCCGCCCGCCGCGGTTGCAGCGGGCCGGGTCCCCCCGTTACGCTGCGCCATACGCCGGCACGCCGGCCAATAAACCGGGGGATTGGGCCATGCTGCGCCGTCGACACCTGCTTGCCGCGGCCGGGGCCGCCCTCGCCGCACCGAACCTGGCCCGCGCCCAGGGCACCGGCACCATCCGCTATGTTCCCGCCGCCGACATCGCCTCGCTGGACCCGATCTGGACCACCGCCTCCCAAACCCGCGACCACGCCTTCATGGTCTACGACACGCTCTACGGGCTGGATGACGCGCTGAACCCCCAGCCGCAGATGCTCGCCGGCCATGTGGTCTCCGATGAAGGCCGCCGCTGGACCATGACGCTGCGCGAAGGCCTGCGCTTCCACGACAACGAGCCCGTGTTGGCGAAGGATTGCGTCGCCAGCATCCAGCGCTGGTGGGCGCGCGACAGCTTCGGCCAGGCCGTCCGCGCCGTGACGGACGAGGTCTCCGCGCCCGATGACCGCACCATCGTCTTGCGCCTGAAATCCCCGTTCCCGCAGTTGCCGGTGGCGCTGGCCAAATACTCCGCACCCCCCTGCATCATCATGCCGGAGCGCCTGGCCAGCACCGATCCGTTCAAGCAGGTTACCGACCCCACCGGCAGCGGCCCGTTCCGCTTCCTGCCGGCGGACCGCATTCCCGGCGCGCGCATGGCCTACGAGAAGTTCCAGGGCTACGTGCCGCGCCAGGGCGGCGCCGCCGAGGGCACTGCCGGCCCGAAAATGGTCCATTTCAACCGCGTGGAAGTGCTGGTGATGCCCGATGGCGCCACCGCGGCCGCCGCCCTGCAGCGCGGCGAGGTCGATTGGCTGCGCTGGCCGCTGGTGGATCTCGTGCCGCAGCTCAAGCGCGCCCAGGGGGTTACGGTGCGGGTGATGGAGCCGCTCGGCCTCATCGGCAAGTTCCGCTTCAACCACCTGCACCCGCCCTTCGACAACCCGGCGGTGCGCCGCGCCATCCTGCCGGCCTTCTCGCAGGAGGAGTACATGCTGGCCGCCAACGGCGACGACCGTTCGCTGTGGCGCACCGGCGTCGGCTATTTCTGCCCCGGCACCCCCATGGCCAGCGACGCGGGGCTGGAGGCGCTCACCACGCCGCGCAACCTCGATGCCGCCAAGCGTGCGCTCGCCGCCAGCGGCTACAAGGGCGAGCGCACCGTGGTGATGCTGCCGACGGATTTCCCGATCTACCGCGCCATGGCCGAGGTCTCCGGCCAGCTTCTCAAGCAGATCGGCTTCAACGTGGAGGTCCAGGCGATGGACTGGGCCACCGCCATGCAGCGCCGCGCCAAGCCGGAGCCGGTGGAGCAGGGCGGCTGGAGCATCTTCCACACCGGCTGGGGCGGGGCGGACGAGCTGAACCCGGTCGCCAATGTCTGGCTGCGCGGCAACGGCAAGGATGCCGCACCAGGCTGGCCCACCAGCCCGCGCACCGAGGCGCTGCGCGACGAATGGCTGAAGGCCCCGGATATCGAGGCGCAAAAGCGAATCGCAGTCGAAATCCAGAAGCAGGCCTTCGTCGACCTGCCCTACATCCCCACCGGCCAGCTCTTCACCCCGGTGGCCCACCGTGCCGACATCAGCGGCTGGATCACCGGCCTGCCGGCGTTCTGGAACATCAAGCGGGGGTAGGGGGCCTCAGGGCGCGGCGGGCCCCGGCTCGCCGAACACCCGGGTGTAGAGCACGTCCAGCTGCGCCAAATGCAGCCGCGAATCCATCGCCGCGTCGATCTGCGCGGCGCTCACGCGCCCGGCCACCTCGGGGTCCGCCAGCAGGTTCTCGCGGAAGCTGCGCGCATCGGCCGCCCCCAGCTTGGTCCAGGTCGCCATCGCGTTGCGCTGCACGATCGCATAGGCGTCCTCGCGCAGGATGCCGGCCCGCGCCAGCGCCAGCAGCACCTCGCCGGAATGCACCACCCCGCCCAGGCTCTCCAAATTGGCCTGCATCTGCTCGGGGTACACGGTCAGCTTGTCCATCATCCCCGCAAGCCGGGCGAGCGCGAAATCCAGCGTGACGGTCGCGTCGGGCCCGATCGCGCGTTCCACGGAGGAATGGCTGATGTCGCGCTCATGCCACAGCGTCACGTTCTCCAGCGCCGGCACCACCGCCGCGCGCACGATTCGCGCCAGCCCGGTCAGGTTCTCCGACAGCACCGGGTTGCGCTTGTGCGGCATCGCCGAGCTGCCCTTCTGCCCGGCATGGAAGAATTCCTCCGCCTCGCGCACTTCGCTGCGCTGCAGATGCCGCACCTCGGTGGCCAGCCGCTCCACCGCGCAGGCGATCACCGCCAGCACCGAGAAGAACATCGCGTGCCGGTCGCGCGGAATCACCTGGGTCGAAACCGGCTCCACCGCCAGCCCCAGCTTCGCCGCCACGAATTCCTCCACGCGCGGGTCCACATGCGCGAAGGTGCCGACGGCGCCAGACAGCGCCGCCACCGCGATCTCCTTGCGCGCCGCCTGCAGCCGCTCCTTGCCGCGCATGAATTCTGCGTAATGTCCGGCCAGCTTCAGCCCGAAGCTGGTGGGCTCCGCATGGATGCCGTGGCTGCGCCCGATCGTGGGCGTGTGCTTGAATTCGAAGGCCCGCTTGCGCAGCGCGGCCAACACGTCGTCCAGGTCCGCCAGCAGCATGTCGGCCGCCTGGGTCAGCTGGATGGAAAGGCAGGTATCCAGCACGTCGCTGCTGGTCAGGCCCAGGTGCACGAAGCGGCTGTCATCGCCGATTGCTTCAGCCAGCCATGTCAGGAACGCGATCACGTCGTGGCGCGTCACCTTCTCGATATCGTCGATCCGCTGCACGTCCTCCGCCGAGATCGCCGCCAGCTTGGCGCCACCCTTCTCGCGGATCGCACGGGCCGATGCGGCCGGCACGTCGCCGTAAAGAGACATCCCTTCCGCGGCCAGCGCCTCGATCTCGAACCAGATGCGGTAGCGGTTCTCGGGCGCCCAGATCGCGGCCATGGCGGGGCGGGTATAGCGTGGCACCATGGGCCTTAACTCCTTGCAGCGGCGGACGGCCCCGTTTAAGGGCACCGGCCCCACCTGCACAACCGCCCAACGCCCCCCAACGCAAAGGAAGCCCGATGGACCCCGCGCTGATGGAGCAGCTGACCGCCCTGCTACAGGTCCTGATCATCGATATCACCCTGGCCGGCGACAACGCCGTCGTCATCGGCCTGGCCGTGAACGGCCTGCCGGCCCACCAGCGCCGCCCGGCGATCATCGTCGGCATCGCCGGCGCCACTATCCTGCGCATCGCCTTCGGTGCCGTGACCGTCCAGCTGCTCCAGATCGTCGGCCTCATGCTCGCCGGCGGCGTCCTGCTGCTCTGGGTCTGCTGGAAGATGTACCGCGACCTGATGAGCGGCGGTGCCAACCATGCGGAATCGGCCCCGAAGCCGAAAACCCTGGGCCAGGCGATGCTGCAGATCATCATCGCCGACGTCTCCATGTCGCTCGACAATGTGCTGGCCGTCGCCGGCGCCTCCGGCGGCCATACCTGGGTGCTGGTGGTGGGCCTCGCCATCTCCGTCGTGCTGATGGGCGTTGCCGCCAGTTTCATCGCCAGGCTGCTGGAAAAGCACCGCTGGGTCGCTTGGGTCGGCTTGGTGATCGTGCTTTATGTCGCCGGCAAGATGATCTGGGATGGCGGGCATGAGGTCGTCTGGCACCTCAACAAATAGCCCGTACCCGTAGGAGGCCGCGTGGAGCACATCATGACCAGCCAGTTCTGGCTGGCACTCGCCGAGATCACAGGGATCAACATCCTGCTCTCCGGCGACAACGCTGTGGTGATCGCGCTCGCCTCGCGCTCCCTGCCGGAACACCAGCGCCGCGCCGCGGTGCTGGGCGGCAGCTTCGGTGCCATTGCGCTCAGGGTGCTGTTCTGCCTGATCGTGGTCTGGCTGCTCTCCATCCCCTACCTCAAGCTCGCGGGCGGCCTCGCGCTGCTCTACATCGGCGTGAAGCTGATGGTCCCGGAAGAGGAAGGGGAGGGCGGGATCGCCGCCAAGGCCACGCTCTGGGGGGCGATGCAAACCATCGTGCTGGCCGATGCCGTGATGTCGCTCGACAACGTCGTGGCCATCGCCGCCGCGGCCAAGGGCAGCACGCTGCTGATCGTGCTTGGCCTGCTCATTTCCGTGCCGCTGATCATCTTCGGCAGCACGCTCGTGCTGAAGGTGCTGCTGCGCTACCCGCTGCTGGTCACCGCCGGCGCCGCCCTGCTCGGCTGGATCGCCGGCGAGATCATCGCCGGGGACGACGCGGTCTCCCATTGGCTGCACATCAGCGAGCACACGCTGGAAGTGGTCTTCAAGCCCGCCGGTGCCGTGCTGGTGGTCCTGCTGGGCACGCTCCTGGCCCGCCGCGCCGCCCAGCGGCCGAAGCACATCGTCGACCTCGCCCCGGAGGATCCGAAATGACCGCCCTGCGCATTCTCGTCCCGGTCGACGGCTCCGTCCCGTCGCTGCGCGCTGTCCAGCACGTGCTGGATCTCGCCGCACGCGGCCTGGCGGTGGAACTGCACCTGATCAACGTCCAGGCTCCGGTGCGCGGCAGCGCCGCCATGCTGATCGCGAAGAGCGAGCTGAACGACTACCACCGCGACGAGGGCATGAAGGCCCTGGCCGACGCGGTGCAGGCGCTCAAGGTCGCCGGCATCCCGCCCCATCTGCACGTTTCCGTCGGCGCGCCGGGCGAAGTGGTTCTGGCCTTCGCCCAGCGCCTCGCCGTCCAGCTCATCGTCATGGGCACGCGCGGCTTCGGCGGCGGCGTGGCCGGCGCGGTGATGGGCTCGGTCGCCAGCGACGTCGTCACCGGCGCCTCCGTCCCCGTCACCCTGCTCAACGCGGACTGAACCTCAGGCAGGCTCGCGCGCCACCGCCAGCAGCGTCGCCGCCACCTCGCGCGGGGCGGAAACCACCCGGCTGGCCCCGCAGGCGCGCAAATGCGCCTCCGCCCCAGCCATGTCGGCGCGCGCCAGGATCGGCAGGGCAGGGTGCAGCGCCCGCGCCTGCCCGCACACCTGGCCGGCCTCGATCTCGTCCGGAATCGCCACCAGCAACCGCGCCGCCCCCGGCAGGTTGGCCGCCGCCAGCACCTCCGGCGCGCAGGCATGGCCCGCGAGCACCTCGAACCCTTCTGCCCGCGCCGCCGCCACCCGCGCGCCATCCAGCTCCACCACCAGCACCGCCTGGCCATCCGCCCGCAGCCCCGCGGCCACCGGCGCGCCCACCGTGCCATACCCCACCACCACGCTGTGGCCCGTGAGCGCCGTGGGCACCAGGTCGCTCTCGCCATCCTCCGGCGCCGGCCCGGGCGGCGCCGCTGCCGGGGCTTCCTGCCCCGCCGCCCGCGCGCCATGCCGCGCCGCCAGCGCGAACAGCACCGGGTTCAGCAGGATCGACACGATCGCCGCCCCCAGAACCAAATCCCGCCCCTCCGCCGGCAGCAGCCCCAGCCCCACGCCCAGCCCGGCCAGGATGAAGCTGAACTCGCCGATCTGCGCCAGGCTCGCGGCGATCAGCAGCGCCGAAGGCCAGCCATGCCCGAACGCCCGCATGATCAGCAGCGCCGCCGCCGACTTGCCCAGCACGATGAT
This sequence comes from Rhodospirillales bacterium, assembly GCA_947460455.1. GTDB lineage: Bacteria > Pseudomonadota > Alphaproteobacteria > Acetobacterales > Acetobacteraceae > CAMDGX01. Next base: position 5,767 of record CANHKG010000200.1, read on the forward strand.
CGCCACCGTCGCCAGCATCAGCCACGGGTTGGCCCACAGCGCCGCCGGGTTGAACAGCATCCCGACGGAGACGAAGAACAGCACCGCGAACGCATCGCGCAGCGGCAGCGTCTCGTTCGCCGCCCGCTGGCTCAGCTCCGATTCGCTCAGCACCATGCCGGCGAAGAACGCCCCCAGCGCGAAACTCACCCCGAACAGCGTCGCCGCCCCGAACGCCACCCCCAGCGCGATCGACAGCACCGCCAGCCGGAACAGCTCGCGTGAGCCGGTATGCGCCACATAATGCAGCACCCACGGAATCACCCGCCGGCCGATCACCAGCATGAACGCCACGAACGCCGCCACCTTGCCCAGCGTCATCGCCAGCGCGCCAAGCCAGCCGGGCAGGGGGCCCATTGGCGGCAGCGGCGTTCCGGAAGCGGCCGGTGCCAGGGCCGGGATCAGCACCAGCGCCAGCACCATCGCCAGATCCTCCACGATCAGCCAGCCAACGGCGATCGTGCCCCGCTCGGTCTGCACCAGCCGCCGCTCCTGCAGCGCGCGCAGCAGCACCACCGTGCTCGCCACCGACAGGGACAGCCCGAAGATCAGCCCCGCCGGCACCGTCCAGCCCAGCAGCAGCGCCAGCCCCAGCCCCAGCGCGGTCGCCACCCCCATCTGCACCACCGCCCCCGGCAGCGCGATCGCCCGCACGCGCAGCAGGTCCTTCAGCGAGAAATGCAGCCCCACGCCGAACATCAGCAGCACCACGCCGATCTCGGCCAGCTCGGTCGCCAGATGCTGATCCGCCACGAACCCCGGCGTGAACGGCCCGACGGCGATCCCCGCCACCAGATACCCCACCAGCGGCGACAGCCGCAGCCGCTGCGCCAGCACGCCGAACACAAACGACAGCACCAGGCCGGCAACAATGGTGGCGATCAGCGGCGTCTCATGCGGCATGCGGGCTCCTCCAACTCGAACCAGGAATATGGGGGCGGGTGGGCGAAACCATGGCGCGCACGGGCACACAAAGCCGCCAGACCCGGTGTTTTTCTGATGTCACTTGATTTCATGGGGAATGGAATTTATATCATGTAACAACGTGAAATAGGAAATCCACCATGCCGCACGATGGCGTTCCCCACGACCACGACCACGGTGATCATCACCACGGCGCCCCGGCCCCCGGCACGGTTGATTGGAAGCTGCACGGCGTGAAGGTCATCCCCGCCACCAGCCTCGATACCAACACCGCCCAGACCCCGGGCATGAACCGCGCCGCGGCCATCAACCTCGCCCGCGTCGGCGCCCAGAAGATCTGGGCCGGCACCGTGCACATCCACGCCGGCGCCAAAACCGGCGTGCACCACCACGGCGAGCTGGAAAGCGTGATCTACGTGCTGAAGGGCCGCGCCCGCATGCGCTGGGGCGAAAACCTGGAATTCGTGGCCGAGGCCGGCCCCGGGGACTTCATCTTCGTGCCCCCCTACGTGCCGCACCAGGAAATCAACGCGTCGGACGAGGAAACGCTGGAATGCGTCCTGGTCCGCAGCGACAACGAGGCCGTGGTGGTGAACATCGAAGGCGTGCAGCCGGTGGAGAAGCCGGAGCAGGTGCTGTGGATCGATCCCATCCACACCAAGGGCGGCCTCTGACGGCTCTTTGTATTGCGCGGCCTGGTATCAGGCCTCGTTCAGCGCCCAGTCGTAGCGGTCCGCCTCCGCCTCGCGGAAGCGGGCCAGCTGTGCCTCCAGCTCCGGCCTGGCATAGCGCCGCAGGTGCCGCACCACATCCTCCCGCCGCGCCCCGAAATCCTCCGCGAACCACACGTAGATGGAGGAAACCACCAGCTTCTCCCCCTCCACCGCCGCCGCGCGCGGGTGGTTCACGAAGCGCCGCGCCCCGGCCTCCAGCATCGCCTCCGCGCTCCCCGCCGTCAGCGGCACCGCGGGCAAATCCGGGCAGCCCAGGGAGGCGCAGTTCACCACGTAGTGCACCCGCGCATCGCGCCAGCCGGGCCGCAGGATGCGGTGCTCGATATCGTCCAGGCTCAGCGCCACCCCCTCCACCTCCACCAGCTTCGCCCCCCAGGGCCCCCGGCTGAACCAGCCAGGCGAGATGCCGATGTCGCGGATCGACCGCACCGGAAAATGCTTCAGCACCACCGCCACGGTCACCATGTTATACAGGTTCACCCAATAGGCGAACTGCTCCGCCCGGCCGAGGCGCCGCACCGGCAGCGCCGCCAGCCGCGCGATATCCGCCTCCAGCGCCGCCCGATCGGCCACCGCCGCGCGATACTCCAGCCGTGCAATCCCGTCCGCCCCCTCGCGCCGGAACCGCGCCAGGAACCGCCCCCACGGCGCATGGTCCACCGCCAGCCGGGAGGCAGGGTCATGTGCCTCCCACACCGGCCACGGCTCGGCCTTCGGCGCCGCCAGCGCGTGGCCGGGCACCAGGGCCAGCCCGCCCAGCAATGCCCGCCGGCGGATCAATCGAGCCCGGCCTCCCGCCGCGCCTGCGCCACCTCGTCCTCATCCCAGTAGCCGATCAGGATGCCCGCCTTCAGCTGCGAAGCCCGGCTGTACCCCGCGATCCGGGCATCCGGCATGGTGATGCGGTTGTGGTCGCGCAGCGCCCAGTCGAACAGCGCATCCTTCAACCGCGCCCGTTCTGCCTCGAAGCGCGGATCGGCGCCGAGGTCATGGAACTCCTGCGGATCGGCCTCCAGGTCGTAGAGCATCGGCCGGAACCCCACGGCATGAACGAATTTCCACCGCCCATCGAACACCATGAACAACCGGCACTCATCCACCCCGCGTCCCAGGATCTCGCGCGCATCCTGCATGGCATAGTCGTATTCGCTGAACACATGCCCCCGCCACGCCGGCGCCTCCCCGCGCAGCAGCGGCAGCAGTGAGCGCCCCTCCATCACGTTGCGCGCCACCTTGCCGCCGAACGCCTCCACGAAGGTCGGCGCCAGGTCGATCGCCTCCACCAGCGCGTCGCACATCGTCCCGCGCGTCGCATCCGCCGCCGGCGATGGGTCCGCCACGATCATCGGCACCCGCACCGAGCATTCATGGAACAAATCCTTCTCCCCGAGCCAATGGTCGCCGAGATAGTCGCCATGGTCAGAGGTAAAGACGATCGTCGTCGTCGCAAGTTCCCCGCGTTCTTCCAGGAACCGCATCAGCACCCCGATCTGGTCATCGATCTGCTTGATCAGGCCCATGTAGGCCGGCAGCACCCGCGCCCGCACCTCGTCGCGGGAGAAATTGCGGCTCACCCGGAACTGCTGGAACGCCGCGAACACCGGATGCACCTCGTCCCGCTCCGCCTCGCTGCGCACCACCGGCACCAGGTCGTTATGCCCATACATGTCGTGGTACGGCGCCGGCACGATATAGGGCCAGTGCGGCTTGATATACGAAAGATGCAGGCACCACGGCCGCCCATCCCCGCCCGCCTCGGCGATGAACTCCATCGCCCGCCGCGTCATGTAGGGCGTCTCGGAATGCTCCTCCGGAATCCGCGCCGGCTTGTCCGCATGGGCCAGCAGCCACCCGTTCAGCAGATCCTCGGGCTTGCCGCCGGAATTCGCCCATTCCTCCCACGGATTCTCGCTTTCGAACCCCAGATCCCGCAGATACGCATCATAGGCAGGCCGCGGCCGCGAGGGCCCGGGATGCAGCCCGTCATCGCGCTCATACGGCTCGAACCCACACTCGGCCGCCAGCACCCCCAGCTCCGATTCCGGGTCCATCCCCACCCGCCGCATGCCCTCGCTATCCGCCGCCATATGGGTCTTGCCCACCAGCACGCTGCGCACGCCCAAATTCGCCAGCGCATCCCCCAGCGTCGGCTCGCCCACCCGCAGCGGATAGCGGTTCCAGTTCGATCCATGGCTGCGCATGTAGCGCCCGGTATAGAAACTCATCCGGCTCGGCCCGCACACCGGGCTCTGCACATAGGCCCGGGTGAAGTTCACCCCGCGCGCCGCCAGCGCATCGATATTCGGCGTCTGCAGC
>CANHKG010000201.1 GCA_947460455.1 Rhodospirillales bacterium
TTCGACCCCTTCCCCTTCCCCGCCGCCGACGACCTCCAGAAAGCCCGCATCCGCCGCATCGCCGAGGAACTGGACGCCCACCGCAAGCGCGTCCTCGCCGAACACCCCCACCTCACCCTCACCGGCCTCTACAACGTCCTCGAAAAACTCCGCGCCGGCACCGCGCCAGAGGCCTTGCCCGCCGCCGACCACCGCATCTTCACCGAGGGACTCGTCCTTATCCTGAAGGAACTCCACGAAAGGCTCGATGCCGCCGTCGCCGCCGCCTATGGCTGGCCCGTGGACCTGCCGGAACAGGAAACCCTCGCCCGCCTCGTCGCCCTCAACCGCGAACGCGCCGCCGAGGAAGCCGCCGGCCACATCCGCTGGCTCCGCCCCGATTTCCAAATCCCCCGCTTCGGCTCCGCGTCCGAAAAGCTCGACCTCCGCGGCGGCAAATCCGCCGCCACCTCCATCGCCGCAACCGCCGCCGCCAAGTCTGCCTTCCCCACCGACGAAGTCGCCCAGGCCGCCGCCATCCTCTCCGCCCTCTTCGCCACCCCCGCCGCCACCACCCCCGATGCCCTCGCCGCCACCTTCCGCGGCGGCCGCCGCAACCTCCCCCGCATCGAAGCAACCCTCGCCGCCCTCACCCGCCTCGGCCACCTCTCCACCCAGGATGGCCGCCACTTCACCCTCCGTCGCACAGCCTGAACCGCTCCATGGCCCTCCGCGCCCATATGTCACACGCATTGAATTACGTTATAACATAACATTTTAACCGATCATTTTCGCCGTGCCGGCTGATGCGCCCCACCACCACGGGCCCCAACGCCTGCGCCGCTGCGCTCGGCTAAGCCACACCAGCGCCCCCCGCATCCACCCTCCTGCCCGCCCACGCCCGGGCCGCGCACCACGCTCACCGTCGCACCGCACGCCAAGCGCCGTTCCACAACTTTACGCGAATCAAAACTTACGGTTGCATACACCCAGCCAATGGGACACCAACACCCGCAACCGCCTGCGAAAGTACACCCGAATGCTCTTCACTCTTCCTCGGGCTCTCAGCGTCCCCGCCACGGCAGCGATCCTCGCCACCGCCCTCCTCGCCACCCCCGCCGCGGCGCAAACCGCCAAGCAGGATTTCAACCTCGTCAACCGCACCGGCTACGAGCTCGCCCAGCTCTTCGTCTCCCCCAGCAAGTCCGATGCCTGGGGCGCCGATGTCCTCGGCAAGGCCACCATCCCCGATGGCGAAACCACCCACATCACCTTCAACAACGCCGCACCCGGCTGCATCTGGGATCTGAAGGTCGTCTATTCCGACGACGACAGCTCCGCCGTCTGGCGCAACATCGATCTCTGCAAAATCACAACCATCACCATCCGCTACAACCGCAATACCGATACCACCACCGCCAAGTTCGACTGAACCGCACCCACCCAACACCCCACCGGCCGCCCTCCCCTCATCCGCGGGGGGAGGGGTAATGGCCACCCGCCCGAGAGCCTAAAAATTATCCCTAACTAACTCTTGCATCCATCGACGGCATGGGATAACTTCCCCATCCCATGCACCACTCCCCGCACCAGGCCTCGTACGATCAGCCGCCCCCCCCCCTCCACCAGCTCGCGCTCGTACTGGGTCTCGCCTTCTGGTCCCTGCTCCAGGCCGCCGCCCGCCACGAATCCCGTCTTGCCCCCTACCTCCCCCTCGCCCTGCGCCGCCTCCTGCGCGCCCGCGCCCGGCTGATCGCCATCCTCACCGCCCTGGCCAACGGCACCTGGCATACCCCGCGCCACCGCCCGCCCGCGCCCCGCAAGCGCCCCGCCACCCCCACGCCCTATCTCCCCCGCCGCCGCGGCTGGCTCGGCGCCGTCACCGATCACCACGTCCGCGGCCACGCCGCCCAACTCGCCACCCTCCTCCACGACCCCGCCACCACCAGCACCCTCGCCGCCGCCCCGCCCTGCGCCCGCGCCGCCGCCATCCGCACCCTGCGCGGCCCCGCCCGCCTCCTCGCCCTCGACCTCCCCGATATCCTCCAACTCCCCGGCCCCCCGCGCCCGCCCCGCATCCGCAAGCCGAATCTTCTCTCCCCTCGGCGAAGCCGGGGGGAGCCGGAGGGGGGCTCTCCTCTCCGCACCACCAAAGCCGGAACCCTCCTCCCCACCGACCGCCCCATCCCCAGGAACGTCCTCGCCTTCGCCCGCTACAACCGCCGAAGATTCGGCAAGGGCGGCTAGCACCCCACTCACGCCCCTATCATTCCGTTATCGCAATATTGAACCAGCCTTCCCTTTCCCCCCACCCCTGCTACCGTTCCCAGGAAGCAAAGGGGGAAACCAAGCATGAGCACCACCCAAGGCAGCAACACGGGGGGCCGCCCGCTCCACGGGCTGCGCGTCATCGACATGGCCACAACCATCGCCGGCCCCTATTGCGCCCGCCTCCTCGCCGATGCCGGGGCAGACGTCATCAAGATCGAGGCCCCCGATGGCGAGCTCACCCGCACCCGCCCCCCCATCCGTGATGGCGCCAGCACCTCCTATGGCGGCCTCAACGCCGGCAAGCGCAGCCTCGTGCTCGATCTCAAGCAGGAAGCCGCCGTCAATGTCGTCCGCCGCCTCGCCGCCAGCGCCGATATCCTGGTGGAGAATTTCCGGCCCGGCGTCATGCAGCGCTTCGGCCTCAGCGCCCAAAGCCTGCTCGAAGCCAATCCCCGCCTGATCTACTGCGCCATCTCCGGCTTCGGCCAAACCGGCCCCTCCTCGGGCCTGGCCGCCTACGCCCCGGCCATCCACGCCAGCTCCGGCTTCGATCTCGCCCACATGGCCTACCAGCCCGGCCGCACCATGCCGGATTTCTGCGGCATCTACATCGCGGATGTCCTCAGCGGCACCTACGCCTTCGGCGCCATCGCCACCGCGCTCCACCAGCGCAACGCCACCGGAAAAGGCCAGGTGGTCGATGTCTCGATGCTCGAAGCCATGCTCAACCTCACCTTGGGCGAGGTCCAGGGCACCCAGTTCACCCTCCCCCCGCCCCCGCCCCGCCACATGTTCGGCCCGGTGGCGACCAAGGATGGCTACGTGCTCCCCGCCATCGCCAGCGAACGCACCTTCCAGAACGCGGCAAAGGCCGCCAACCGGCTGGACTGGATCACCGACCCCCGCTTCGAGAAATACCCCGATCGCCGCAACAACTGGGCCGTCCTGATGGAAGAGATGGAAGCCTGGTCCCGCACCCTCCCTACCCAGGAGGTCGAATCCGCCTTCATGCAGGCCGGCGTCCCCTGCTCCGCCTACCGCACCGTGGCCGAGGCCCTGGCCGATCCTCAGCTCGCCCACCGCCAGGCCCTGGCCGAAGTCCACGACAGCGCCGGCTCCTTCAAGGTCATGAACGCCCCGTTCCGCCTCTCCGGCGGCCCCACCACCGTGCGGGACTTCGCCGCCTCCCTCGGCCAGCACACCCAGCAGATCCTGGCCGAAGCCGGCTACTCCGCCGCGGAAATCGCGGCCCTCACCGCCTCCGGCGCCATCAACAAGTAACGTTCCGCCGTACGAATTCCGTTGAGTTTCCCCGTTGATTCCTGCCAGACATGCACTAGTTGCAAAGCTGTGACCGCGGCGTAAGCCCGGTGGCAGGCAGAACGACACCCCAACAGGGGTGCGAACGGGGGGATACGGGGCGCCGGAACCATGCCGGACCGCCAACGCTCCTCCGTTGTCTTGGAGGAGGGAGCATGGGCCGTCAGATCATCCACCGACTCGTCATCTCGTTTCCGGCGCTGATCGGCGTCCTGTTCCTGTGCTTCGTGATGATGCAGGTGGCCCCGGCCGACCCCGCCCAGATCATCGCGGGCCCTGACGCCAAGCAGGAAACCATCGACGCGATTCGCCTGGAACTCGGGCTCGACCGGCCGATCATCGTCCAGTTCATCGAATACATCGGCCGCGTGATCCAGGGCGACCTCGGCCGCTCCATCATCTCCAACAAGGCCGTCAGCGAGGAGTTGGCCCAAACCATCGGGCCAACGCTGGAGCTGATGGTCGGCGGCCTCGCCATGGCGATCCCGCTCGGCATCATGCTCGGCACCTTCGCCGCGGTGAAGCGCGGCACGCTGATCGATCGCGCCATCATGGCGATCTCGGTCGCCGGCGTGTCGATGCCGATCTTCTTCATCGGCCTGTTGCTCATCCAGTATGTCGGCTTCAAATGGGACCTGCTCCCGTTCACCGGCCGCAACGGCCCGTTCTGGGCCGGCGGGTTCACCAGCATGATCCTGCCCTGCCTCACCCTCGGCAGCGTGCTCATCGGCCCGATCGCCCGCCTCACCCGCACCGCGGTGCTGGAGGTGCTGGGCGCCGATTTCGTCCGCACCGCCCGCGCCAAGGGCCTGCGCGAACGCACGGTCATCATCGGCCACGCCCTGCGCAACGCACTCATCCCCGTGGTGACGCTGATCGGCCTCCAGGCCGCCTACCTGCTGGGCGGCGCCGTGGTCACGGAAACGATGTTCAGCTGGCCCGGCGTCGGCAGGCTGGCCGTGGGCGCCATCATCTCCAGCGATTTCCCCACGGCCCAGGGCGCGATCATGATCCTGGCGCTCGCCTTCCTGCTGATCAACCTGCTCGTGGACGTGTTCTACGTCTATCTCGACCCGAGGATGCAGCGCGGATGAGCACCACCATCAACGCAGCCCCGGCAGCACCGGCCACCGCCTCCTCCGAGATGTCCCGCCCCTCGGTCCTGCGCCGCATCATGCGCGACAGGGTGGCCGGCGCCGCCGCGATCATCCTCACTGTCGTGGTTGTGGCCGCGCTGTTCGCCGAGTGGATCGCCCCCTACGACCCCTACGCCATCAACCTGCTGAACGTCATGGCCCCGCCCGGCGGCGACCACCTCCTGGGCACAGACAGCAACGGCCGCGACATCCTCAGCCGCCTGATCTACGGCACGCGCAACACCCTCATGCTCGGCCTGGTCGGCGTTATCTTCGGCGGCCTGCTGGGCGGGCTACTCGGCATCCTGGCCGCGTTCTACAAGCCGCTCGACGGCTGGATCATGCGCCTGGTCGATGTGCTGCTCGCCTTCCCCGCCATCCTGATCGGCCTCGCGGTCGCCGCCATCGCCGGCGCCGGCATGACCGCGGTGCTGATCGCCCTCGTCGTCGCCACCATCCCCGACGTCGCCCGCGTCGCCCGCGGTGCCGCCATCGGCGTGATGGAGCAGGAATTCATGGAGGCCGGCCGCGCGCTGGGCGTGTCCGATTTCACTCTGATCTGGCGCTACCTCACGCTGAACTGCATCTCCACCATCTTCGTCTTCCTCACCCTGCGCTTCGGCCAGATCATCCTGATCGGCTCCGCCCTCTCCTTCCTTGGCATGGGCGCGCAGCCCCCCACCGCCGAGCTGGGCATGATGGCCGCCCAGGGCCGCGACTTCCTGTTCATGGCCCCGCACATCGCCACCGTGCCGTCGCTCGCCATCTTCGTGATCGTCCTCTGCGCCAACCTCCTCGGCGATGCGATCCGCGACGTACTCGACCCCCGCCTGCAGCAATAGCTCCGGAGCCGCCAGAATGACGCTTCGCCGCCTCGCCGCCCTTTCCGCGCTCGCAACGCTGCTGGCCACCCCGGCCGCGGCGCAGACGCTCACCATCATCCGCAACATCGATGCGCCCAACTACGACGGCGTGCGCACCACTGCCGGCGCCACCGGCGAGGTGCTGTTCAAGACCGGCGATACGCTGGTGGCGCTGGACTACGACCTCAAGACCATCCGCCCCTCGCTGGCCACCTCCTGGGAGGTGAGTGCGGACGGCACCACCTACACCTTCAAGCTGCGCGACGACGTCACCTTCTGCTCCGGCAAGAAGTTCACCGCCGAGGACGTGGCCTATACCTTCCAGCGCGTGCTGGACAAGGAAACCCGCGCCCCCTTCGCCTGGCGCATGGGCCCCGGCATCTCCGTCACCGCCAAGGACGCGACGACGGTTGAGTACAAGATGAGCGCCCCGTTCAGCGAGCTTCTGCTGAACCTCACCAACTTCCATGCCACCATCGTCAGCAAGGAGAGCGTGGAGGCGCTGGGCAAGGATTACGGCATCAAGGGCATGGACGGCACCGGCCCCTATTGCTTCCAATCCTGGGAGCCGCGCAACCAGACCGTCGCCACCCGGCACGATGCCTACAAGTGGGGCCCGCCGATCTACCAGAACCGCGGCCCCGCCAAGTTCCAGCGCGTGGTCTGGAAGATCGTGCCGGAGGAAGGCGCGCGCCTGGCCACCATGGCCTCCGGCCAGGGCGACCTCACCTACACCATGCCCGACCAGTACCTGCCGCAGCTCTCCCGCATGCCGAACATGGCCATCTACCGGCCGGAAGCGGACCTGCAGCTGTTCTATCTCGGCTTCAAGACCACGCGGGAGAACGTGGGCGACGTGCGTGTCCGCACCGCGCTCAACCTCGCGATCGACCGCAAGCAGATCGTGGATTCCATCTACTTCGGCAACGGCATCCCGGCCGAGACCTACATCCATCCCAAGGCGCCGGACTACAACCCCGACACCTCGAAGCACCTGGGCCGCTACGACCCGGCCGAAGCCGCACGCCTGTTGGATGCGGCCGGCTGGCGCATGGGCACCGATGGCTTCCGCTACAAGGACGGCAAGAAGCTCACGCTGCTGCTCTACGGTTTCGCCGGCGGCCGCTCGCCGAAGATCGCCGAGGCGACGCAGGGCTTCTGGCGCCGCATCGGCGTGGACCTGCAGTTGCAGATGTGGGACGGCACGATCGTCTTCTCCAAGCTCGCCCAGCAAGACTACGACATCTGGTCGATCAGCTTCCCCTACTCCTCCGCAGGGGACGCGCTGCGGCTGTATTTCCATTCCGCCAACATGCCCGCGCCCAACCGCATGAACTGGAAGGACGCGGCCACCGATGCGGCACTCGACCGCGGCGTGGCCGCGCTGGATGACGCCACCCGCTTCAAGGCTTTCGCCGAGGTGCAGGACATCGTGCACAAGAACGCGCTCTGGGTGCCGCTGGTGCACCAGGGCCTGGCGCTGGTGGCGAACAAGCGCATCAAGAACGTGCGCGCCCACCATGTGTACGGCTCGCTTGTCTACAAAGGCCTCGACTACGCGCCCTGACCGGCGCGCCACCGCTCAACGACGCGCCGGCAACAGGCGCGCGGAGGCGGGCTGCGCCCCATCAGGGGCCGCCCGGGCTGCAAGTCACCGAAACGACGCCTGACAGGGAGGCGCCTATGTCGACGAAAAAGGGAGTTCTGGCCGGACTGGTGGTCGCGGCTGCGATCGCCGTGTCACCCGCCGCGCAGGGCCAGACGCTGAACATCATGCGGAGCACCGATGCACCGCATTTCGACGCGCATCGCACCACATGGTCGCCGGCCGGCGACATCATCAACATGGTGCAGGACACGCTGGTGGCGCTGGACTGGGACGGCAAGACGCCGATCCCCTACCTCGCCCAAAGCTGGGAGGTGAGCCCCGACGGGCGCAAATACACCTTCAAGCTGCGCGACGACGTGCGCTTCTGCTCCGGCAAGAAGATGACGGCAGACGACGTGGCCTTCAGCATCACCCGGCTGCGCAGCCCGGAGATCAAGGGCCCGTTCGCCTGGCGCGCCGGCGAGGTGAAGGCCGTGACGGCCGTCGATGCCCACACCGTTTCCTACGAGCTGAGCGAAGGTTTCTCCGATCTTCCGCTCCAGCTCACCATGTTCACCAACGTGATCATGAACCGCGAGAACGTGGAGACGCTGGGCAAGGATTACGGCGTGCAGGGCATGGACGGCACCGGCCCCTGGTGCTTCGTCTCCTGGCAGCCGCGCACGGAGATCAACCTGCGCCGGAACGAGCACTACAAGTGGGGCCCGAAGATGTTCAAGAACCCGGGCCCGGTGAAATTCGATCGCATGTCGATCAAGATCATCCCCGAGGAGTCCAGCCGCGTCGCCGCCATGATGTCCGGGCGCTTCGACCTCACCGGCGCCTTCCCCACCGCCTTCCTCACCCAGGCCAAGGCCGCGCCGATGCTGACGGTGCAGCGTGCCGAACCGAACTTCCAGCTGCTGTACTACGGCTACAAGATCACCCGCCCGATGGTGGCCGATGCGCGCGTGCGCGAGGCGATGAGCATCGCCATCAACCGCGCCGAGATCGCCCGCGGCGTGCTGCTGGGCAATGCCGAGCCGGCCTACACCAACGTGGACCCGCTGGCGCTCGACTTCGCGCCGAAATCCCGCGACTTCCTGAAGGAGGATGTGGCGCGCGCCAACCGCCTGCTGGATGAGGCCGGCTGGAAGATGGGCGCCGATGGCATCCGTGAGAAGGACGGCATGAAGCTGGCGCCGCGCGTCTATGTCAGCGCCAACACCAACTCCGCCAAGGTGGCCGAGGCGATCCAGGGCTACCTGCGCCGCATCGGCGTCGACTGGCGCCTCCAGGTTTGGGACAGCACCATCGCGCCGATCAAGATGGGCGAGCAGGACTACGAGATCTGGTCCGTGACGGTGCCGTACCTCACCGCCGGCGACCTGATGAGCCTGTATTTCGACAGCCGCAACATCCCCACGCCGAACCGGATGAACTGGAAGAACGAGCAGACCGACGAGTGGCTGCGCCTGGGCAAGACGGCGCTGACGCCGGAGGCCCGCACGCTCAACTTCGGCCATGTGCAGGAGCAGGTCTCGCGCGAGCACCTGTGGATCCCGGTGCTGAACGTGGACATGTACATGGTCACCAACAAGCGCCTGAAGGGTGCCCGCCCGCACACGCTCTACCAGAACGTTTTCTACAAGGGCCTCGACCTGAGCTTCTGAGCCAACCGCCTGCACCACACGGGAGTGAACGACCATGCCTGACGAAAAGCGCCACGCCGCCAAACGCCACGCATGGTCGGCCGCCCTTGCCGCGGGTCTGCTGCTCGCCGCGCCCTCGGTGCAGGTGCAGGCGCAGACGCTGCGCATCATGCAGAACATCGATGCGCCGCTGTTCGACCCCCAGCGCACCACCTGGGGGCCGGGCGGCAGCATCGGCAACATGACGCAGAGCACGCTGCTGGCGATGGACTGGGACGGCAAGACCGCCCATCCCTACCTCGCCAAATCCTGGGAGATCAGCCCGGACGGCCGCACCTACACCTTCAAGCTGCGCGACGACGTGACGTTCTGCTCGGGCAAGAAATTCACCGCGGAGGACGTGGTGTACACCTTCACCCGGCTGAAGGCGCCGGAAACCCGCGCGCCGTTCGGCTGGCGCGCCGGGGAGATCAAGGGGCTGCGCGCGATCGATGCCCACACCGTTTCCTATGAACTCAGCGAGCCCTATTCCGACCTGCCGCTGCAGCTGACGATGTTCACCAACAACATCATCAACAAGGACGTGGTGGAGGAGCTGGGCAAGGATTACGGCACCAAGGGCATCGACGGCACCGGCCCCTGGTGCTTCGTCAGCTGGCAGCCACGCACCGAAACGGTGATGCGCCGGCACGACGCCTACAAATGGGGCCCGAAGATGTTCCAGAACCCAGGCCCGGTGAAATACGAACGCCTGTCGGTGCGCATCATCCCCGAGGAATCCGCCCGCGTGGCCGCGATGATGTCGGGCCAGTTCGATTTCACCGCCACCTTCCCGGCCACCTTCATCGCCCAGGCCAAGGCGAACCCGAACCTGGTGGTGGAGAAGGTCGATAGCAA